>JBATSQ010000108.1:0-17908 GCA_049293375.1 Candidatus Contendibacter sp. | reverse complement strand
GCGCACGGCGGGGCTGGACGCCGGCGCGGCGGCGGTGATTCTGGAAACCTGGTTCCAGCAACGCCGGAGCCTGTGTTAATGCGCGACGTGGATAGTCTGCTGGCAGCGATGACTGCACAATTGCGCGAACAACTGGCGCGGCGCGGCATCGCCGACCCGATTCTGATCGGCATCCACACCGGCGGCGTCTGGGTGGCCGAACAGCTGCGGCAACGGCTGGGCCTGGCCACTCCGCTAGGCCAGCTCGATATTTCGTTCTACCGGGATGATTTCAGCCGGATCGGCATGAATCCACAGGTGCGCCCTTCCGAGTTACCGTTCGATGTGGATGGCCGTCATCTGCTGTTGATTGACGATGTGCTGTATACCGGCCGCACCATCCGCGCCGCGCTGAATGAATTGTTCGATTACGGCCGTCCGGCCTCGGTGCTGCTAGCGGTACTGGTGGATCGCGGCGGTCGGGAATTGCCGATTGAAGCTCATGTGGCTGGCACCCGGTTGGAATTGCCGGCTGGCCAGAATCTCCAGCTCATCGGCCCAAACCCCTTGCAACTGCTCATTCAATCCTGCTCATGAGCACCGCCCCTATCCAGCTAGATCGTCAGGGCCGCCTGCGGCATTTTCTAACTGTGGAAGGACTCAGCCGCCACCATCTGACCGAGATTCTGGATACCGCCGAATCGTTACGCGGTGTGGCCGAACGTCGCGTCAAGAAGCTACCGACCCTGCACGGTAAAACGGTCGTTAACCTGTTTTTCGAGGCTAGCACCCGCACCTGCACCACCTTTGAACTGGCCGCCAAACGGCTGTCAGCCGACGTGCTGACTCTTAATATCGCCACCTCATCGGCCGTGAAGGGTGAAACCCTGCTTGATACCTTGCGCAATATCGAAGCCATGCAGTGCGACATGTTTGTGGTGCGCCACCAACAAAGCGGCGCAGCGGCGTTCATCGCCCAGCAGGTCAAGCCACACATTGCCGTCCTCAATGCGGGTGACGGCTGCCATGCCCATCCCACCCAGGCCATGCTCGATGTCTTCACCATTCGCCGCCATAAACCGGATTTTCCGCAGCTGCAAATCGCGATCGTCGGCGACATCCTGCACTCGCGGGTCGCCCGCTCATTGATTCATGCCCTGAGCATTCTCGGCGCGGGAGAAATCCGCGTCATTGCGCCGCGCACCTTGCTGCCGCCCGCCGTGGGCACCTTGGGCGTGCGAGTCTTTCATCAACCCCAGGACGGCTTGCGCGATGTAGATGTGGTAGTGATGCTGCGCTTGCAAAAGGAACGGATGGAGGGCGCGCTCTTGCCCAGCGAGCAGGAATTTTTCCAGCGCTACGGTCTAACCAGGGAACGATTGGCGCTGGCCAAACCGGATGTGCTAGTCATGCACCCCGGCCCAATCAACCGGGGGGTGGAAATCGACTCGCGAGTCGCAGATGGTCCACAGTCAGTCATTCTGGAGCAAGTCACCAACGGCATCGCTGTGCGGATGGCGATCATGTCCATTACCCTGGGCAATCAGGCCCGGCCTGGTGGGGAGACCGACTGATGCGCCTCGTGCTGCGCGGCGGCCGCCTGATCGACCCGGCCCACGCCATCGACGCCCTGCAAGACGTCTATATCGCCGCCGGACGCATTGTGGGCCTTGGCCACGCGCCAGACGGCTTCACCCCCGACCGGGCAATTGACGCCGCTCAGCGCATCGTCTGCCCTGGTTTCATTGATCTATGCGCCCGGTTGCGCGAACCCGGCCAGGAACACAAAGCCACAATTGCCACCGAAACCCAGGCGGCAGCGGTAGCAGGCATCACCACCCTGCTCTGCCCGCCCGACACCGATCCGGTGATTGACGAACCGGCTGTCGTGGAACTGATTCGCCGCCGGGCTGAAGCCGCCGGGCAGGCGCGGGTGCTGACGCTGGGCGCGCTCACCCATCGGTTGCGCGGTGAGCGGCTGGCGGAAATGGCTGCTTTGAAGGAAGCCGGTTGCGTCGGGGTCAGTGATGGCGGCCATCCGCTCACCCAGACCCGCGTCCTACGCCGGGCGCTGGAATACGCCGCCACCTTTGACCTCACGGTATTTTTGACGCCACTGGATCCTGAGCTTGGCCATGGCCTGGCCCACGCTGGCCAGGTCGCTACCCGGATGGGCTTGGCTGGTATTCCGGCGGCGGCGGAAACCGGCATCCTGGCCCGTGATCTGGAACTGCTGCGCGAGACCGGCGCGCGCGCCCATTTTGGACGACTGTCCTGCGGCCGTTCGGTCGAGCTGGTGGCGCGTGCCCAGGCCGAAGGGTTGCCGGTCAGCGCCGATGTCGCGGGCCATCAACTACAGTTGACGGAGCTGGATCTAAGCGGCTTCAACAGCCAATGCCATGTCCAACCTCCCTTGCGCACGCTCCGCGACCGTGATGGCCTGCGGACTGGGCTGGCCAGCGGCGTCATCGGCGCGCTGTGCTCCGATCATCAACCCCATGAAGCCGACGCCAAGCAGGCTCCCTTCGGCGACACCGCGCCGGGCGTCGTCGGTTTGAGCACCTTGCTGGCGCTGGGTCTGCGACTGGTGCGGGATGGCGTGCTGCCCTTATCGGCGCTGATCGAACGCCTTAGCTGGGGGCCTGCCCGCATTCTGGGGCTGGACAGCGGCCACCTGGGCATCGGTGCGGTCGCGGATGTATGCGTGTTTGATCCCAAAACGGTCTGGTCGGTCACGCCCGACACCTTGCGCGGCCGGGGCCGGAACAGCCCCTTTCTGGGCTGGGAACTGCAAGGCCGAGTCACCTACACGCTGCTCCAGGGCCAGATCGTCTATACGGCGCTGGAATCCTGATCCACCAGCAGTCGCTGGCTCCCGCCGATCTCTGGATAAGCTCAGCGCGGGTTGTCAATTCTCCCTTACCCGCCGCGCACCGCCCATGAACCGATCCACTGATCCGCGCCACGCCCTACCCGCGCCAGATGCCGCCGCCAGTCAGCACAGCGCTCGAGTGCTCCACGCTTTGCAGGCCGAGATTGCGCAGGCGGGCGGCGCGATTTCTTTTGCTCAGTTCATGGACTTGGCGCTCTATGCGCCCGGCTTGGGCTACTACCGCGCGGGTGCGCGCAAGTTTGGCGCGGAGGGCGATTTCATCACCGCCCCGGAACTGTCGCCCCTGTTTTCTCGCTGCCTGGCGCGCCAATGTCGACAGATTCTGGAGGCGCTGGGCGGTGGTGCGATTCTCGAACTCGGCGCGGGCACCGGCCGCATGGCCGCCGATCTACTGCGGGAATTGCAGGCGCTGAACGCGCTACCGGAACGCTACGCCATTCTGGAAGTAAGCGGCGAACTGGTCGAACGACAGCGTCACACGCTGGCGGCACAGATTCCTGAATTGCTAGGCCGGGTGGTCTGGCTGGAGACGCCACCCGCACCGGGTTTTCGGGGAGTGGTATTGGGGAACGAGGTACTAGACGCCCTGCCGGTTGAACGCTTTCGCATCACCCCTCACGGCCCGCGTCGCTTGATGGTGCGCTGGACGGATGCGGCTGGTCTCGGCTGGGCTGAAGGCGGCGAGGATGCGATGGTCACCACCGCAGTAGCCCAGATCGAGGCGGCCCTTGATGGGTGCCTGCCAGTCGGCTACACCTCCGAGTATGTTCCTCATCTGGCTGACTGGCTGCGCGCCATCGCCGAACCGCTGGCAGCGGGCGCGCTGCTGTTTGTGGATTACGGCTATCCCCGCCGCGCCTACTATCATCCCGAACGGATGACCGGCACCCTGCTCTGCCATTATTGCCACCGTGTCCACGACGATCCCCTGCTGCTGCCGGGTTTGCAGGATATAACCGCCAGCGTCGATTTCACCGCCGTCGCCGAGGCTGGTGTAGCGGCTGGCCTGAGCGTGACGGGCTATACTCACCAAAACCATTTCCTGTTCGGCTGCGGCTTGCTCGACTTGCTAGCGGAAACCGATTCCGCTGATACCGTTCGCTATCTGGAGCAGGTGCGCCAGGTCAAGCTCTTAACCTTGCCGGGAGAAATGGGGGAGCGCTTTCAGGTCATCGCCTTGACGCGCAACCTGCCGCCCGCGCTGTGCGGCTTCAGCTTTCGCGATGAGCGTCGTCAACTCTAGTTGCCGGACTACACCGCCCTTTGGAGATGCTGGCCATGGGTCAGGAAATCGGTCAATCCCGCTTCACCCGCCAAGATTTCCGCCAGTTTCGGGCGCGGCTTCGTCAGGAAACAGCCCTCCTCAGCCACTGGTTTCAAAGCGACCACTTCACGCCCACCGGCGGCATTGCCGGCTTTGAAATCGAGGCCTGGCTAGTGGATCGCCACGGCCAGCCTGCTCCCCTGAATCAACCGTTTTTAGAACGGATGGCCGATCCGCTGGTAGTGCCAGAACTGAGCGTGTTCAATATCGAGATCAACACGCCACCGCTACCGTTAGGCGGCACTGTATTGCGGCAAATGCACGCTAACCTGGAGCGACTGTGGCAGCGCTGCCAGCAGGTGGCCGCTGACCTGGAGACTACGGTTACCTTAATCGGTATTCTGCCGACCCTGGCGTTGGCTGATCTGACGCTGGAGCACATGTCAGACCAGCAACGCTACCGCGCCATCAACGATCAGATTCTGCTGCGACGGCGCGGTCAGCCGCTGACGGTGGCGATTAGCGGCAAAGACACCTTGCGGCTGACGCATCCCAACGTGATGTTGGAAGCAGCCACCACTTCGTTTCAAACCCATTTGCAGGTCGCCGCCCGCGATGCCCCCGCTTTTTTCAACGCCGCCTTGGCGCTATCCGCGCCGCTAGTGGCCGTTGCAGCTAATTCGCCGCTGCTCTTTGGTCGCCGGCTGTGGGCTGAAACCCGCATTCCGCTGTTCGAGCAGGGCGTGGCGCTGGCGGGCGATGTGCGCTCCAACAACCCAGCCTACCCCCGCGTCACCTTCGGCGGCGGCTATATTGGCGGGTCATTATTGGAACCGTTCGCCGAAAATCAGACGCACTATGTTCCCCTGCTGCCAGTGGATCTGAGCGCGGAGTCCGCTGAAGGCTTACCGCATCTGCGGCTCCACAACGGTACGATTTGGCGCTGGAACCGACCGTTGCTGGGATTCGCCCCGGACGGGACGCCGCATCTGCGCATCGAACACCGGGTCATGCCGGCTGGCCCTAGCATCCCCGACACCATCGCCAACGCGGCGCTATATTACGGCCTGATGTATGCCTTGGCGCGGCGGTCGCCGCCGGTTGCCGCCACATTGGACTTCAGCGACTGCCGCGCTAACTTTTATGCCGCAGCGCGTGATGGCCTGCGCGCCGAACTGACCTGGCTGGACGGTCGGCGGCGACCGCTACGCCAACTATTGCTAGAAGAACTGCTGCCGTTGGCGCGCCAAGGCCTGCAAGTGCTGGCCATTGATCCGGCTGATATTCAGGAGTATCTGCAAATCGTGACCGACCGCGTTGCGAGCGGCCAGACTGGAGCAGAGTGGCAGCAGCGCTTCATTGCACGGCATGGCCGAGATCTGAGCGCTTTGACACTGGCGTACCTGGAACAACAACGGCGCGGTCACCCCGTAGCGGACTGGCGCTTTTAACTATCGAACGCCGGTGTTCTTTATCTCGTTTCACTGGCGGGTTCTGGTTAGGCGTTGGGCGCTCTTTCCCATGAGGCCAGCGGCCCGGGAACAGATTTGAACAGCGGATGACAAGCAGGCGTATCCACGCTGGTTAGTCTTGGTAACCACTCGGGACTGCGAGAGGCGACTTTCCGCAACAGGTGCGCCCATTCATATTCGAGTTGCCCAAGCGTGACCTCAATTGCGCTTACCGCGCACACCGGACCGATTTTCGACAGGTCGAAACGATAGCTGCGCTGGATCGATTCCTGATACAAAGCAAAAAGATAGGCATTGATCGCTTCTTGAGGGTCAGGGTGTTTTAGGAACCGTTCCAATTGTGGATGGTGTTTGTAACCGCGAGTCAAGCCACCGAGGACCGCTTTGGCGAGTAACGCCTCTCGCCAGCCTGCAATAAGGCCCGTCTGGTCGAGATAGCTGGGATGAAGTGACCAGATTCTCATGGCCACCTAACGCGCAGCCAGGAACGCTAGGATGGAGTCGTAAACCTCATCCTGGTCGCGTTGTCGGTTATGGGTAATTGGCATGGAAACCTGCTCGAACACCCACTTCGGGGACGCGATGCGCGCTAACCGCTCAGCGCACGGCAAAATGCGTTTCACAATGCCGCTTGCCATGCTCGTTGTAGGCGATGGCGATCATCGGGCCAACGGATAGTAATAAAAGTCCCCAGGGCAGGGGCGCACCGAGCCACACCGCCAACGGACCGAGCGCTACGCAGCCCAAGTACAGCGCCAGCATACCGCTTTGGTGCGCCAGGCTACGGGCGGCGTACCAATGCAGCGCCCAGACCGACACCATGAAGAGAGCTTGGGCCAACGCCACCATGCCAATGGCGTAGAGGGGTGACACACCGTGGGCAGCCGTCTCCGCAATCTGGGAAGCGGCGCTGTCAGCGTGGGCATTCTTCAGCACATCAGCCACCACTTCCAACCCTGACCCCACCGCCGCCACCGAGGCGAAGGCAAAGAAATGGCCATAGCCCCAGCCGACGGCCCTCTCGCGATGATGGTGCAACGCTTCGGCCGAGGGCAGCAAAAAGTAGATCCACCACAGGGAAAAGATTAGGACCGTGTTAGCAAAACCGACCAACGCCAGGTCGAAGGACCAACCGTCGCTCTGCCACATCCCCGCCATCGCGTTCGTGGCCCCCAGCACGCATTCTCCCAGTACGATGATGATCAACAGGCCATAGCGCTCGGCGATGTGATGCGCGTGCCACGGCGTACCACTCGCCCGCTCGGCCCAAACCGGCACCACCAATTCGGCCAGCCACAAGGCAACCAAGGCAGGCCACACGCTGCTTTGGGACAACACACCCAGGCGCAGCAATACCACGAAACCGATCCAAGCTAACTGCACCACGCCAATGCCCATGGCATAGCGCAAACAGCTCGCGCGCCGCGCTGGATCGCCCACAGCCGCGCGCAGCCATTGAATACCCAGCGCCAGCCGCATGATGATGTAGCCGACCAACGCCGCCAAGAAATCGCCAGCGAACAGCCCCGGCACGCCAGTCGCCAACACCAGCACACCACCCATTTGCACCATGGTCAGCAGGCGGAACCATAGATCATCGTTGTCGTAGGCCGAGGCAAACCAAGTGTAATTCATCCAGGCCCACCAAATGGCGAGAAAGGCTAGGACGTATCCCGCTAGGGCCTGCGCCAGGTGGTGCTCCAGCACGCCGTGGTGCAGTTGCGCCGAGGCCAGCGCGATGGCAACGACGAACGTCAAATCGAATAACAGCTCCAGCGACGTAGCCACGCGATGGGCTTCATGAATGTCGCGCCCCCTGGTTGGACGCTGGGTAGTACTTTGCATAGCAGCTCGGTGGGTCATGATAGAATCACTGAAATCACTGAAATCACTGAAATAAATTTCATATCAGAAACAATTCGTTAATTGGATATGATCGCTATAGCGCTTGTAAAACTAAAGGATCAGCGATTTTAGATGATTTAATCGCTGATCCTTGTGTTCAGCTTAGCGCCGCCCGCCAGGAGGCCAAGCACCAACATTGACCACCTGACATCTCACCCATGCTCCTTCCCAAGCTTGCGAGCCACTGGCTCACTGCCCATGCGGACACGCCACTGCTCCTGAAGCTCCACCGCCTCCTCTTCCTCCACGCCACCCTGAAACACATCGTTCCAGCTCACATACAGCAACGCGCCGAGAAAAACCGGTAGCGGTAACGCCAGCACCTGGGCAAGAACGGACAGTACCGCAATAAACGGCAACACTGCTAAGGTCAACCCCGCCAGACCCAAGATAGGCAGCAGCCAGGGGTTGAGCTGCAACGCCAGCGCGCTGCGCCGCCAGCACGCCGCCAATGGCAGTTCCCGAAACAGGTGCAGAGGGATGGCAAACCAGGCCAGCAACACTTGCAGCACCAGCACCAAGCTCCCTAACACACTGAGCTGTGTCCCCAAAACGGTGCCAGCGACGCCAAACCCCAACGGAGCGGACTGGATGCTGGGCGCGGTGGCGGCGGTTATGGGTAGCCACCGATCCTGCACCCAATAAGCCAGCAGATACCCCTGGATCAACAATAACAGCAAAAACAGCGCGGTGCGGGCGAGCGCCTTGAACGCGGTGCGGTTACACAACTGACCGATGGCCGGCAATTGCTGGCGATTTGCAGCGCGCGCCAAGCCACAGGCCAGCGTGACCGTCAGGCTCAAGGGCAGGCCATAACTGACCACTGTGGCCAGCAGCGTGACCCAACCCAATGGCGGCAACCAAATCCAGACCGGCAACACCAGCAACAAGGCGCTGCCTGCTGGTGCCAAAAGCGCTACAGCGATAAACAAACCCGACCGTCGGCGCATTAACTGCCAAGCCTGGACCAGCCAATCCCGGCCATCGCGCGGAGTCAGCGCTCGCGGCCCAAAACCTTGCATATTAAAAACCCCACTGAAAGGCAGCCGCTAGTTTAACCGTAATGCGCGGCATCGCCACCGCCGACATTGGGCTTTTTCAGGTACCATTCAAGCCATGAGCGGGGTCGTTTTTGATGCGGCCATTTCGTCGAAGAAACCAACGGGGCTTACCGGATGCGCCTGTTGCACACCGCAGACTGGCATCTTGGCCAGACCTTCCGCGATTTCGACCGCAGCTATGAGCATCACTGTTTCCTTGCCTGGCTGCTCGATACCCTGGAAGCCGAACAGATCGACGCGCTGTTGATCGCAGGCGATGTGTTTGACAACGCCAACCCCGCAGCCGACGCCCAGCAACAACTCTACCGTTTCCTCGCCGCCGCCAAACAGCGAGTTCCCAAACTGGATATCGTGATGATTGCCGGCAATCACGACTCGGCGGGCCGACTGGAAGCCCCCACGCCGCTGTTGGCTGCCTTCGATGCCACGGTTATCGGCTTTGTCCGTCCACCACGCGCGGGAATTGACCTCGGTCGGCTGGTGGTTCCGCTGCGAGACCGCGACGGCGCTATCGCTGCCTGGTGTCTGGCCATTCCCTTCCTGCGGCCTGGCGATGTGCCGCGCGTGGAAACCCCTGGGGATCCGTACCCAGCCGGAGTCAAGCTGCTCTATCAACAGACTCTGGACTATGCGCTAAGCCAGCGCACCCCGGATCAGGCCATCATTGCGCTGGGCCACTGCCACATGGTGAACACGCTGACCTCCGAGGATTCCGAGCGGCGCATCGTCATCGGCGGCGTGGAAGCCTTGCCAGTGGAACTGTTTGATCCAGCCATTGCTTATGTCGCGCTGGGCCACTTGCACCGTGCGCAGCGCGTGGGCGGCCAGGAGCGGATCCGTTACGCCGGCAGCCCGCTGCCGATGTCCTTCGCCGAGTGGCATTATCCACACCAGGCGCTACGCATTGATCTGGATGGGGCGCGGCTGGCAGCCATCACCGCATTGCCCATCCCGCGTTCGGTGGCGCTGTTGCGGGTGCCGCCGCAACCCGCGCCGCTGGAACAAGTGCTGGCGGCGTTGGCGGCGCTGACGTTGCCGGATATGCTGGCCCCTGAAGCCAGGCCCTATTTACAGGTGCGGGTGCAGGCCACGGCCTTTGATCCGACTCTGCGCACCCGCATTGAAGCCACTCTGGAGCACAAGCCTGTGCGGCTGGTGCAGATCGAACGCTCGGGGACGACACAGGCGGAAAACGCTGGCACCACCTTCCAGTTGCTAGACCAAGTGGCTCGCTTGCAGCAGCCTGATCATATCTTTCGGGAGCTGTGCCGCCAGGAATTGCAAGAAGAACCGTCGCCAGCGCTGTTGGCCGCCTTCACCGAACTGTTGCTAGCCGATGAGGGAGCCGCCGCACCATGAAAATCCTGGCCATTCGCGGCAAAAACCTCGCTTCACTGGCGGGAGAGTTCGCTATTGCCTTTCACGAAGAACCCCTGGCTTCCGCTGGTTTGTTCGCTATTTGCGGACCGACCGGCTCCGGCAAGAGCACCGTGCTCGACGCCCTGTGTCTGGCGCTATACGACAAAACGCCCCGCTTGAACCGGGATCGCGCCAATAGCGTTGACTTGCCAGATGTGGGCAAGTCCACCATGGGGCAGTACGACCCGCGCTATCTGCTGCGCCGTGGCACTGGCGATGGCTATGCCGAAGTGGATTTCGTGGGCAACGATGGCGTGGCATACCGAGCGCGCTGGAGTGTGCAGCGGGCGCACCGCAAAACCGACCGGCCTGTGCAAGACACCCACATGGAGCTGAAAACTCTGCTGGAATCCCAGTCGATTGGCGGCAAAAAAAGCGAAGTGCTGGAAGAAATCGAGCAACGCTTGGGTCTGCGCTTTGAGCAGTTCACCCGCGCGGTGCTGTTGGCCCAGAACGAATTCGCCGCCTTTCTCAAGGCCAGGGACAGTGAGCGCGCCGAACTGCTACAAACGCTGACAGGCCTGGATATTTACGAAAAGCTTTCCAAACGCGCCCACGAGCGCGCCAAAGTCGAGCAAGACGCGCTGAATTTGCTCAACCGCCAAGCGGAAAATCAGCAAGCCGCAACCGATGAGGAACGCGACCGCCTGAAACAGCAGTTGCGCAGCGCCCAGGCCGAGGTGCTGATGCTAGAGCGGCGCAAAGCGGAATTGCAGCAGGGTTTGCGCTGGCATGAAACCTGGGCGCAACTTCAGCAGACTGAACACCAAGCCCAGGATGCAGTGCAAGCTGCCCGCGCCGCCCAGCAACTGGCGATGGTCCGCCAGACCTACCTGGACCAGGTGGAAGCGGCGCAAGACGCGCGCGCGCTGGTCGCCGATCGTGAGCGTAGCACCAGAGAAATCGCCAAAAGCCAGCAGACGCTCCGCGCGGTGCAAGAGCAGTGGCAGCAAGCCCAGTACCAGCAGCAACAAGCCGAGGAGGATTTGGCCCAGGCGCAACAGGCGGTGGCCGCCGCCGAACAGGCCCGCACTGCGGCGGAGCCGGTGCTCCGACACGCCCGGACCCTGGATACGGAAATCAAACTACTGCTGCTGGACCAGGCTGCCAAAACCAAGGCGCTGGAGGAATCTGGCGCTATCCACACCCAAGCCTGCCAGAAACTTGCCGCACAGCAACAGAACATCGATCAGACGACCCAACAGCTACACAGCGCTCAGCACTGGCTGGCAACCCATGAGCCAGTACGCTTACTGGCCGAGGACTGGTCACGCTGGAATTTGCTGTTCACCGAAGCCGCCCAGGCCCATCAGGCGTGTAGCCGCAGCGTGCAAGCCGTTAACGCCGCGCGCAACCAGGAACGGGACCAGAAGCAGGCGGTGGCGCAAGCCACCACCGCGTTTGCTACCGCTAAAACCACGCTGCAGACGACTGAAGGCCAACTCCAAGCGGCGACGCAGGCCCTCACCCCTTTCGACGCCGAGGCGGTGGCGACGCGCCGAGCGGCAAGCGAAACCCAGCGGGAGCAACTAGTCACCGCCGAGCGGCTGTGGGATGCCCTGGCCGGAGCGCTGACTCAGCAACAGGCAGGGGCGCAGGAAACTGCGACCGTCCAACAAACGCTGGACCGCGCTGAAGCTGAACTCAGCCGCATCCGCAGCGAACAGCCCCTCGCGCGCGCCCGGCTGGAACAAGCCGAAAAATCGCTGCAACTCGCTGAAGCCGCCTGCGCCGCAAGCGTCGAAACCCTGCGGGAACACTTGCAGCCCGACAGGCCCTGTCCGGTGTGCGGCGCTACCACGCATCCCTATGTACTGGGCACAGCCCCTTCGCGGGCGCTGCTGGCTAGCCTGCAAGCCGAGGTCGCCGCCGGTCGGCAGGCGCTGGCTGGGCTGGAGCGGCAGGAAGCCGCCCAGCAAACGCATAGCCACAACAGCCGACAGCGCTTGGCCGCTCTCGCCACAGAACAGCAAGCGCTGGCTGACGCAGTTCAACACTACACGGCGGCCTGGAACGCGCAGGACGTGGCGGCGGAAACAGCCGCCATGGCCCCGACCGACCGGCGCGCCTGGCTCACCACCCAACGGCAGGCGGTGCAAGCGCAGCTAGCAGCGTTGCGTAACGAGGAAACCGCTCAGCGCCAGGCCAGCGCAGCCCGAGAGCGCGCGCTGGCGCAACGGGAGGGCGCGCAACAGCGTTACGCTGCGACTGCTGCTGCGGCAGCCATCGCCCAGGCGGCGCTCGATCAGGCCACCCAGGCCTTACAAACTGCCTTGACGCGCCAGGAAGAAGCAGCAACGCGCCTGAACACCTGGCTCAACGACCTGGATGCCCCCTTTGGCGGCAGCCACTGGCGAGCGGCGTGGCAAGCGGCACCCACAGCCTTCCAGCAAACCCAACAAGCAGACGTGACACAATGGCGCAAACAACAGGAAACGCTCGAACGTTTGCAAATCCACCTGGACCAGTTAGCCATTGACCTGAGAAATCTCACGGCAAGCGCTACTGAAAAAACCGCGCACTATCAAGCAGCCGTCCAGGCCTTCGCCACGCTAGAACAAGCCCTACAGGACCAACAGCAGCGACGCCAAACCTTATGCGCGGGTCGTCCGGCGGAGGCGCTGGAAGCGGAGCTGGCCAGCGCCATAGACACAGCCAAGCGTGCGCTGCACCACCAGAACGCCCAGGCCCGACAAGCCGCTGATGCGTTTGCGAGCGCCAAAACCCTGGTGGAACAAACCGCAGAGATGCTGAACGGCCAGCAGCAAGCAGCAACCGAGGCGCGCACTGCTCTGGAGAGCTGGATCGCACACTTCAATGCCCGGCATCCTGAAGCAGCGCTGGATGCACCGCGCCTGGCGACCCTGTTAAGCCACGATCAGCTATGGCGCAGCGCAGAACGCGCGGCGTTGCAAGCGTTAGCCGATCAAGTGCGGGATGCAGAAACCGCCCAGCGTGACCGCCAGGACCAGCGGGATAAACACGAACGGCAACGGCCTTTGCCAGAATCAGCGGCGGTGATTACAGCAGAACAGCAAGACCTGCAAACCGCCTTGCCCCAGGCGCGGCAAATGGCGATAAAGGTCGATGTGATGTTGCAGCAGGACAATGAACGCAAAATGGCCACTGCCGCCTTGCAACAAGACATTGCCCAGCAAGTCGCCCGCTTGGCCACCTGGCAACAACTGAAAGCGCTAATTGGCGCTGCCGATGGCGCGAAGTTTCGCAACTACGCGCAACGCTTCACGCTAGATGTATTACTCGGTTACGCCAACCACCATTTAGCCAATCTGGCGCAGCGCTATCGGCTGGAGCGGGTCAAGAATAGCCTGGCGCTGATGGTGGTCGATCAGGACATGGGCGATGAAATCCGCTCGGTGTACTCCCTGTCTGGCGGCGAGTCGTTCCTGGTCTCACTGGCGCTGGCGCTCGGTTTAGCTTCGCTGTCTTCCCATCAGGTGCGGGTGGAATCTTTGTTTATCGACGAGGGCTTCGGTAGCCTGGATGCCGATACGTTGCGCATCGCCATGGATGCGCTGGACAATCTCCAAGCCCAAGGCCGCAAAGTCGGCGTCATCTCCCATGTGCAGGAAATGACCGAGCGGATTGGCGTGCAGATTCAGGTGCAGCGTCAGGTGGGCGGACAGAGCCGGGTCGAAGTGCGGGGCGATTAGGGACCGCGACCATCACGAGGCGAAAAACGCTTGCACCCGTTCTAACTCCCGCGTTCTTGGCATCGGCGGCAGGCTGTCTAGGAAGGTCCGACCGTAGGATTTACCCAACAGGCGCGGATCACACAGCATCAAAACGCCACGGTCGGTGACATCACGGACCAGCCGACCGACGCCCTGCTTGAGGGCGATAACCGCCTGCGGCAACTGGTAGTCGCGAAAGGGATTCGCGCCGCGCTGGCGCAGGGATTCAATGCGGGCTTGCACAACCGGATCGCCGGGCGAGGCAAACGGCAGCCGGTCAATGACCACGCACGACAGCGCCTCACCGCGCACATCGACCCCTTCCCAAAAACTGGCGGTTCCCAGCAATACCGCGTTGCCCAGGGCGCGGAATTCTCGCAACAGCGCCGCCTTCGGTGCGGCTCCCTGCACCAGCAGCGGATACTCCAGCCGTCCGGCCAAACCCAGTTCCGCTTCCCGTAGGGCGCGATGGCTAGTGAATAGCAAAAAGGCCCGGCCTCGGCTGGCGCGCAGCACCGGCAGCACGGCCTCCAGCAAGGCCTGCATATAGTCCGGCGCTGCGGGCTCTGGCAGCGCAGGCGGATGGTAAAGCAAGGTATTTTGGGTGAAGTCGAACGGGCTATCCAGGCGTAGCGCGGCGTAATCCGTCACTCCCAGCCGCGTGGCGAAATGAGAGAAACTCTCCCCCACCGCCAGCGTGGCTGAGGTAAAAATCCAGGCACCAGGCCGAGCCGCCATTCGGGCTTGAAAGGTCGGCGCGATATCGAGTGGGGTCAGATGCACCGCAAAGCCGCGTCCATGGGTCTCAAACCAACCGACCACATCCGCCGCGCTTTCTAAGGCGCTGACGCGCAGAAACAGATCACACAGCACCTCAATCCGCCGATAGCAACTTTCCAGCCCTTTGCCACGCGGCGCGGCTTCTTTGAGCGCCTCCCGCAGCCGGGCCAGTATGATGGCCAGTTGCTCCAGAGCGGCTACGACCGCGCTCTCGCTCGCCACCGTATGCCATGGCGCTCGGCGTTCTGTGGTGCCCAGTGCATATCGTAACGCAGCCTCGCCGGTCGCCAGTGCCTCGGCCCGCTGTCGCAAGTCTGGGAAATCCGCTGCATCACGGGCCTGTTCCACCAGGGTATCCCGCGCCAGCTCGGTGAGTTGCCGACCACTGAGGGAAGCGCCAAAGAACTGGGTGGCGATCTCTGGCAGTTGGTGGGCTTCATCGAGAATGACCGCTTCCACGCCGGGCAATAACGCAGCGAAACCAGTTTCCCGCAGGGCGAGATCAGCGCAAAACAGATGGTGGTTAATAACCACGATATCCGCCGCCTGGGCGGCGCTGCGCGCCTGCGCCAAAAAACACGCGTCAAGCCACGGGCACTCCGATCCCAGACAATTATCGGCGGTGGAGGTGACGCTGGGCCAAATCGAAGACGCTTCCGGCACTCCGACGATCTCGGCAATGTCGCCGCTGCGGGTGCCCCCAGCCCAACGGCGAATACGTCGCAGTTCAACAATGTGCGCTGGGGAGGCCAGCCGCCCTTCCTGCTCGGTGACTTGCAGGCGGTACAGGCAAAGATAGTTGCCGCGACCCTTTAACAAGGCCGTTGCCACCGGGATTTGCAACGCTCGGCGCACCACCGGCAAATCCTGATAGTAGAGCTGATCCTGTAAATGGCGGGTGCCGGTGGAAATCAGCACCCGCGCACCGGACAGCAGCGCAGGAATTAAATAGGCAAAAGTTTTACCGGTGCCAGTGCCCGCTTCCACCAGCAATGCCCCGCCGTCTACCAGCGTAGTGGCGACCGCTTGCGCCATCCGCTGTTGCGGTCGGCGCGGCGCGAATCCCGGAACCTGCTGCGCCAGCGGCCCGTCTGGCCCCAGCAGGTCGGCGATATCCACCACGGCGTTTCGCGCGAGCCGCTGGGTTCAGAGTGAAAGCTGCGCCGCGCGCGCCTCAGCCTCTTCAGCGCCCAAGGTATTGCCCGCCGCTTTGCGTGCCACTGCGATCATTTTCCAGTTGCGCGCCTGCAAGGCTCGGTTATCGCTCGCGAGATTATTGGACTTGCTCGCCAGCGATTCAGCTTGCTGGTATTGGCCCTGATGCAAGCGAATTTGGGCCAGATCGTGCCAGATCCCTGCATTGCGGGGCTCAATGCGCAGGGCACGCTCTAGGGCCGCTCCCGCCTTATCGAGTTGTTTGCTTTTCACATATTGATCGGCGCTCTCCAGCAAGGCCGTTACCGCCTGGTTACCCTCGCGGCTGATTTCCGCCGGGGGCAAATCAGCGGGTGGCACTGCAGGCGACACAGGCCTTGTGGGTGGCCGAATAGGCTCCGGCTCCGGAGCCGGTTCTGGCGCAACCGCCGCCGGTGTCGGCGGCATCAGAGCGACCGCCGACGCACTGGGGGCAACCGGTGGTCGAGCAACCGGCGCAACCGGCGCTACTGCTAGCGGCGCGGGCGCGGCCTGTGGGGTGCGCGGCACCACTGGCTGCGGCTCAGGCATCACACCGGGCATGGTCTGGTCGTCGTCATCGTACTGCGATGGCGCTACCCGAGCGGGTGGGTAGGCGGCTCCCGGCGGATAGTCTGGCTGCTGATAGGCATCGTTCACCGCAGGCTGTGAGAGGGCTGGTGCGCGATACGGGCGCTGGTAACGGTCGTTGGTGGGCGGATAGGGCTGCGTTGGCGCATCATAAGCGCTAGGATCGCCGTACGGATCGTAGGCGGGCGCAGAAGGTGAGGCATATTCGCGTGGCAATAGGGGATCTTCCACCGGCAGCTGCCCGATCTCTAAGGAGGGGGCGGGTCGCCGCGCTGGATAGGTCGGCGGTCGGTATGCGTTGCGATTCACCACCGGGGCTCTGGCGACCGGCTTGCGGCTGCCAGACGGTTGCCAGGGTGTAACCGCGCATCCTGCAATCGCCACCACCAGCGCCAATAAGCCCAGGCTTGGCTTGATCCAGGTTAATCTTGTGTTCATCACCATCTCTCCGAGGATTCGGCGCTAGCCGCTGGCAGGCCCGAATCCCCTTGCATTGCGATCGATCAGATTGTGGAAACCGTTGGTCCAGCCCCTGGCCAGTCCAAGGATGACAAAACCCTATGCGCGCTGCTCAGTCCATGAGGCGCTCAAAGAAACTAGCTTCCCCATTCCCCTCGCGCGCGCCGCCGCCAGCTGCTTTGGGCTTGGATTTGGCCTTGGGCTTGGCTGCGGATACGCGGGGCGCGGCGGGCGCGCAGGAAGCCCAACCACGCGGCTCAGAACCGCTTAGAAATGGGACCTGCTGACCGCGCCCACACCCGTTGCCAAGGCGCAAACCGGTACGCGGATTCACCCAAATACTGTCGACATCAGCCGGTGGCGGCGCATCTAGCGGTTCCATCTTTAATTGCGCCATCATATCCATCCACACCCGCAACGCGCCGCTACCGCCGCTTAGGCCGGTTGGCTTGTTATCATCGCGGCCCAGCCAGACCACCGCCAACCGGTCGCCGCCAAATCCAGCGAACCAACTATCGCGGTAATCATCCGTGGTGCCGGTTTTACCAGCGATTTTCAGGCTGGGAGACAGTCTGCTCTTCATCGCGCTGGCGGTGCCGGCCTTAACCACCTCCTGCATGGCGTTAGTCACCAGATAGACCGGCCCCGGTTCCACCGTCTTGACCACATCCATCGCGTAATGTTGCAGTGGCTTGCCTTCAGCGGTGGTCACCTCGCGGATCGTCCGTAACGGAATGCGGAACCCCCCATTGGCGATAGTCGCATAGACCTGCGCGATCTCGAAGGGCGATGCGTCCAACGCGCCCAGGAGCAAGGCTGGATACGGCTGCAATTCGCGTTCAAACCCTAAACGATGCAGCATTTCCACGACGTTAATGACATCCAAATCCAAGCCCACCCGCACCGCCGGAATGTTGTAGGAACGCGCCAAGGCATCGCGCAGCGTGACCTGACCATGGTAACGCTTGTCGTAATTAGCCGGAGCCCAACGGCGGCCCCCTGACTTGTAAACCAGCCGACTATCCTTCAGTAGGGTCATTAGGGTATAGCGGTCTGGCTGCTCCAGCGCGGTCAAGTACGTCACCGGCTTGATGAGTGAGCCCGCCTGCCGACGCGCGCTGAGCGCGCGGTTAAAACCGATATTCTTGGAATCGCGATCACCGACCACCGCCAGTACTTCGCCGGTTTCGGTATTGGAGATCACAGCGGCACCTTGC
>JBATSQ010000107.1:0-3575 GCA_049293375.1 Candidatus Contendibacter sp. | reverse complement strand
TGAAATGCGCCGCCAACAGGGCGCGCGGAGTGCCTTGGGCGATGATCCGGCCATGATCCATGATGGCAATCTCATCACACAGATGATAGGCCTCTTCCATGTAGTGGGTGGTCAGCAGAATGGTTTTGCCGCGTCCCTTGATCCGGCGGATAAGCTCCCAAAAGTTGCGGCGGGCCTGCGGGTCGAGGCCGGTGGTCGGCTCATCCAAGAACAGCAATTCTGGATCATTGACCAGAGCAATCGCCAACAGCAAGCGCTGACGCTGGCCACCCGACAGCTTGCGGGTGTCGCGATCCAGAAACTCACCCAGCGCGCAGTCGGCGATCAATGCAGCCAGCGACGCGGTGCGCTGATAGAAGCTAGCGAACATCCGCAAGTTTTCACGCCCAGTGATGTAATCCTGCAAGGCCGTGGCTTGGAACATGATGCCAATGTCCTGGCGGAAGCGCGCATTGACGAGTGGTGCGCCCCGATAGCGGATCACACCGCGGGTCGGCTGCTGAATCCCTTCCAGCAATTCCACGGTAGTGGTTTTGCCCGCTCCGTTCGGGCCGAGCAGCCCAAAACAACTACCGGTCGGCAGCGCCAGGTCAATGCCGTCCACGGCGTTGACGCCACGAAAATGCTTGACGAGATGCTGCGTTTCCAACAAAGGCGTCATGCGTTTAGCTCACCGCCAAAGCAGGGAAAGGGTCGCGCTAGCTGGGAGCGTGCGACGAAAAAGGCGGGTGACGCTGTGCGTTCCCGCCTTGCTATAGCCATGCCGACCAGGGGCCGCAACGCGTTACTCTTTAGCCGCCGTTTCCTCACCCTCGTCGCTCTTGTCTTCCACCAGGGCCTTGGCTTCGGCTTCCGTGCTCTCAAACAGATGGGCGGCAGTGCTGCTGGCGGGTCGGCTGGGCACCCAGTCTTGGCGTCGTTGCAGATGGTAAGCCAGCCCAGTTCCCGCTGGAATGAGCCGACCAACGATCACATTCTCCTTTAGGCCGCGTAGATCATCGCGCAAGCCCCGCACCGCCGCTTCAGTCAAGACGCGCGTGGTTTCCTGGAAGGAGGCGGCGGAAATGAACGACTCGGTGGCCAGCGAGGCTTTGGTGATGCCCAACAGGATCGATTGCCAATGGGCTGGAATGCGGCCTTCTCGTTCCACCCGGTCGTTTTCTTCCAGCACCCGGGCCCGTTCGATCTGCTCGCCAGGAATAAACACCGTATCGCCAGAATTGACGATCTCTACCTTGCGCAGCATCTGGCGGATGATGACCTCGATATGCTTATCGTTGATCTTCACGCCTTGCACCCGATAGACATCCTGGATTTCCTTGACCAGGTAGGCCGCCAGCTCCTGCACGCCCAGCAAGCGCAGGATGTCGTGCGGGTTGGGTTCGCCGTCGGCGATCATTTCACCCTGTTCGACATGCTCGCCATCGAACACCCCGACATGCCGCCATTTCGGGATCAGCTCCTCATAGAGGACTTCACCGTCCTTGTCGCGGATCACGAGGCGCTGCTTACCCTTGGTTTCCTTGCCAAATTCGATCAGGCCGGATTTCTCGGCCAGAATCGCAGGCTCCTTGGGTTTGCGGGCTTCGAACAGATCAGCGACACGCGGCAGACCGCCGGTGATGTCGCGGGTCTTGGAGGATTCCTGCGGGATGCGCGCGATGACATCGCCGACCGCCACTTCGGCACCATCGGCCAGATTGACGATGGCACCAGCCGGTAACGGATATTGCGCCAACGTGCTGGCACCAGGAATAAACAAATCATTACCGTATTGATCCACCAGCCGCACCAGCGGGCGCTTGTCCTTACCCAGCGCGCCGCGCTGTTTGGGATCCATCACTACCAGACTAGACAGGCCGGTGATTTCATCGGCATGGCGCTGGACGGTAATGCCCTCCTCAAATTCGGCAAAGCGCACCAAGCCGGCCACCTCGGTCACGATGGGGTGGGTGTAGGGATCCCAGCGCGCGATGATCTGCCCGCCTTCCACCATGCTGTCCTCCTCGGCCGACAGCTCGGCACCGTAAGGCACTTTGTAGCGTTCCCGCTCGCGACCCTGCTCATCGACCAGGATCAATTCGCCGGAGCGCGACACCGCAATCAGGTGGCCATCCGGCCGCCGCACCGCTTTCAGTTTGTGCAGGCGCAACTTGCCGCGCGATTTGACCTGCACGCTGTTGGTCACCGTGGTGCGGGATGCCGCGCCGCCGATGTGAAAGGTGCGCATGGTCAGCTGGGTACCGGGTTCGCCGATGGATTGTGCGGCAATCACCCCGACCGATTCACCGATGTTCACCCGGTGACCGCGGGCCAGATCGCGGCCGTAGCAGGCCGCGCACACGCCGTAGCGGGTGTGGCAGGTAATGGCGGAACGCACCAGAATGCGGTCGATGTGCAATGCCTCCAGACGCGCCACCCAGTGCTCATCCAGCAATTCACCGGCGGGAATGGCGATCTCGTCGCTGCCTGGCGCGAACACATCTTGCGCCACTACCCGACCGAGCACCCGGTCCCGCAGCGGATCCTTGATGTCGCCTTCTTCAATGACTGGCGTCATCCAGACGCCTTCCCGCGAGCCACAATCGGGTTCGGTGACCACCATGTCTTGGGCTACATCCACCAGGCGGCGGGTCAGGTAGCCGGAGTTGGCCGTTTTTAGCGCGGTATCGGCCAGGCCTTTGCGCGCGCCATGGGTGGAGATGAAATACTCCAGCACACTTAAGCCTTCCCGGAAGTTGGCTTTGATTGGCGTTTCGATGATCGAGCCGTCTGGTTTGGCCATCAGGCCGCGCATCCCCGCTAGCTGGCGGATTTGCGCCGCTGAGCCGCGCGCGCCGGAGTCGGCCATCATAAATACGGCGTTGAAGGTCGGCTGGCGCACGGTGTGCCCAGCGCGGTCGACGAGCTGCTCGCTCCCCAGCTGATCCATCATCGCCTTGGCGACCTGGTCGTTGGTGCGCGACCAGATATCCACTACTTTGTTGTAGCGCTCGCCCTTGGTCACCAGGCCGGAGCTGTACTGGTCATCGATTTCCTTGACTTCCTGTTCGGCTTTCTCCAGCAGCTCGGCCTTTTTGGTCGGGATCTGAAAATCTTCAAAACCGATGGAAGATCCAGAACGGGTAGCATAATGAAAGCCGGTGTACATCAACTGGTCGGCGAAGATCACCGTATCCTTGAGGCCCAGCCGTCGATAGCATTCGTTAATGAGTTGGGAAACGGTTTTCTTTTTCAACGCCTGGTTGATGAGGGCAAAGGGTAAACCCTTGGGCAAAATGTCGGAGAGGAGCGCCCGACCAACCGTGGTCTTAACCCGGCCTCGCATCCGTTGGATTTGGCCGTCGGCATCGACTTCCTCGCGCGGCAGGCGGACCTCAATGCGGGCGTGCAGTTCGACCTGCTGACTCTCATAGGCGCGGTGTACTTCCCGCACATCAGCGAACACCATGCCCTCACCGCGGGCGTTGATGCGTTCGCGGGTGAGGTAGTACAGGCCGAGCACCACGTCCTGCGACGGGACAATGATGGGCTCGCCATTAGCCGGACTGAGGATGTTGTTGGTGGACATCATC
>JBATSQ010000106.1:0-3832 GCA_049293375.1 Candidatus Contendibacter sp. | reverse complement strand
GCTCGGAAAATGCCGAGATGCGGCGGGTGGCGAGTCGCTTGCGGCTGATCTTCCCGTTCTACAATGAAGAAGTCCATGTGCTGGCCAATAAAAATATAAAATCTTTTAATGACTTGCAGGGTAAGCGAGTCGTCGTTGGCGAGCAGGACAGTGGTACTTGGCTCACCGCGACCAATTTGTTGCAGCTAGCCGGGGTCAAACCAGCGCAACTGCTCTATGTGGCACCGTTGCAGGGGGTGACCGCCGTGCTCAAAGGCGAGGCAGACGCCACGTTTTATGTGGCCGGTAAGCCGGTCACGCTGTTTACCAAAGTGGGCAATTTGGTGACGAATCCAGAATTTGCGCCGCTGCTGGACAATGTCCATTTTGTGTCGCTGGCCGATGAGCGCCTGTTGCGAGAGTACCAGTCTGCGCGAATCGGCCCGGCTGATTATGAATGGCTCACTGAAGAAGTGCCGACTGTGGCGGTGAAGGCGGTGCTGATGAGCTTTGATTTTTCCAGCAAGCAAAATCCGTATTTTGTCCAGCGTTGTCGGCAGTTATCGAAGTTGGGTCAAGCCCTTCGTGCCAACCTGGGAATGCTCCGGCAGACCGGCCACCCCAAGTGGAAGGAGGTGAATTTGGATGAAACCGTGGGAACCTGGCCATTGGATAGCTGTTCCCGCAGTGGCGGGACCGGCGATGCGGATGCAGATATTGGGCGTCGGCTGGAGAAAATCCTGCTGAATTTGCAAGAGCATTACTTATCGATCCCAACGGCGTGAACGGGATGCGGAGAATCTTCATGCGCTGGCTCTGGCTGATGTTGTTTGGCGCGGCATTACACTGGACTGCGGGTGCGGCGCTGGCTCAGGATCGACGGCCGGACGCCCGCTTGGAGTTTTCCAGCAGCTCCTATGGGCTGCTGCTGGGCGTGAGTCAGGGTAAGGGCGTGCTGGAGTTTCGAGGCCAGCGCTATCCCTTCACGGTTTCGGGTCTGCGCGTCGCCACGTTGGGTGTGGCGCGAGTGGATGCGCTGGGCCAGGTGTATCGCTTGCGCGAGCTGGCCGATTTTGCCGGGCGCTATCTAGTGGTGGAAGGCGGCGTGACCGTCGCGCGGGGTGGCGGTCACGCCGTGCTGCGCAACGAAAAAGGCGTCACCTTGTATGTGCAGAAGGTGATGACTGGTTTTGATCTCACTTTGGGTGGCGGCGGTATGGACATCGCCCTGAGCAAAGCGGCTGAAGCGGCTGAGTCGGCCGATGCTGACCGATCCGCCGCGCCGCGCGCATCGTCTGCGCCGCAGCCATCCACTGCACTGCCGCCTTTGGAACTGATGACCACGCCGGCGCGTTGAAGCAGACGATTTTTCTTATTCATGTTCGAGGCTAAGCGGTATGGCGGAGCAAATTCTCTTAAGCAGCAGTCCCTTTGACGGGATGCGCGAGATCGGCGGATTTGGCCAGCCGCTACATGCGCTGTATCCGCAAATCCATAAGGTGTTGAGCAGTGAACTTGGCCTGGAGATGGCGGATTTGCTGGCCGAGCCGGTAGTGGATCGCGCCCGGAATCGGATCGATTGGTATACCGAAGGCGATCCCGACCAGCCCCGCGTGCTGCTCAGCGCCTTGCCCGAGGAGCAACGCCAAGCCACTCTGGCTCAGGTTCAGGGTCTGCTGGAGCGGGGGCGGGAAGTGGCGGAGCGCTATATCGCCTCCGATGATCCGCGCCAGACGCAACTGGGTGTCGTATTACGGGCGGCCTTAAGCACACCGGCGGAGAATGAGCTTTTTTTGTTGGATAACCGACCAGTGATGATCCGCTGGGGCTTTGTGGTGGACGGGCTTTGGGAACCGGGGGGCGATGCCGGTGCGCCTGCGGCGGGTTTAGCCGCTGCGCCCTCGGCGGTCGAGCCACCTGCTGTGGCCATACCGGAGCCTGCCGTTCCAGAATTGACGGTCGCCGCGCCGCCCACGCCGGAAACGCCAACCGTAGCGCAGGCGTCGGTTCCGGCGCTGGAACTGGGTCTGTCGGAGTCCTCTCAGGCATCCGTGTCCGAACCGGCCTTGGCGTCCGTGCCCGAACCGGCCTTCGACCCTGCCCTGCAAGCGACATCCCAGGAGCCTGCAACCCCCGCTTACTCAGAGACCGTCCAGCCTGAAGCCACGCCAGGACAGCGTAGCGGGTGGTTTTGGTTTGGGTTGGTGTTGCTGTTGTTGGTGTTGTTGGCGCTATTCTGGTGGCTGTGGGGACGTCCAGAGCCCACTGTGGCGCTGAATGAGGGGGGGGAATCGCCGCCGCGCCCCCGCCTGGAAAGCGGGCCAGCTGCGTCTCGCCCTGAAGCATCCGATGGGGTTGACCGTGCGCCTCGATTCCCCGAGCGGCTACCGCGAAACTTGGGTCCTGAAACCCATTCGGCTACGACTGTACGGCCTGCTGAAGCTACGGGAGCGCCGATTCAGGAAGGGTCGGCAACAACCTCTGAGGGCGCGCCGAGTCTACCGGCGGCTACAGCGTCGGCGGAGCGCATAACGTTGCCCTCTGCGGCAAGTCCGGTCGCAGATCAGCCAGCTGCGTCGGTGGAGCGCACTGCTGTCGTTCCTGCTGCCGCGCCGCCAGCATCCGATCAGACTGTTTCGCCAACTGAGCGCGCGATCACTTCCGCCACAAACCTCCCAGCCAAGGATAGGACGGAAGATGCAGCGCCAGCCGCGCCGCGCTCGCCGAGCCATACGTCATCGTCGGCACCGGACCCAACGGCACCGCAAACCCCACGCTCCCCAGGGAGCGTGGCCGTGCAGCAATCCAGCCGATCTGCATCACCCGCGCGGACAGAGTCGGCAACGCCGCAGGCGACTTTGGAAGAGCTACTGGCTGAGCGCGCACCGGCCGCAGCGTCTTCTGCTAGAGCACGGCAGCCATCGTCCACAACACAGCCACCCGCGCCCCCACCGTCCGAACCGATAGCGCAAAACGAACCCGTCATCAAGACGGAGTCGACGCCAGAAGAGCGGCGTGAGTTTAGGGACCGCCTGTCCGAAACCGGCGCGGCGACGGGCGAGATTACTGTCACGCTCTTGTGGAACGGTCCGGGCGATCTCGATCTGGTGGTGCGCTGCCCATCTGGGCAACAACTGGATTACCGCAATCCCGCTGTGTGTGGCGGCTCCCTGGATGTGGATGCCAACACCACCCGCGCCAATCTGAGCGAGCGGCCGGTGGAAAACGCTTTTTGGGCAGCAGGCCAGGCGGGGCCAGGCCGTTACGAGATCGCCGTGCGTTATGCGCCGCGTAAAGATGAGCGCAACCCCACGCCGACCTCTTTTCAGGTGCGGCTACTGCGGGGGGGGCAGGAGTCGGCGTTTAAAGGCGTGGTATGGCCTAACACAATAGCGCCGGTTACCATCTTCACCGTTGCTCCATAAGCCTCGCGTCCAGCGCGGCTTGGTCACTTTATCCGCAACCGGAGGCAAGAGGAGGTATCTATCATGTCCGGTTTTTCCATCGGCTTGAGTTGGCGGCGCACGACGCCGGATTTTGCGGTCAAGACCTTTAGCCGCGATCATGTCTGGCATCTGGCCGGCGGTCAGACGGTGAACGGTTCCGCCGCGCCGGACTACTCCGGCAATCCAGCGATGAGTAATCCTGAGGAAGCCTTGTTGGCGTCGCTGGCCAGCTGTCACATGTTGACTTTTCTTTCTATCGCCGCGCTCAGAAAGTTGGTGGTGGATCGCTACGAGGATGCGCCCCTGGCGCAACTGGGTAAGAATGAAAAGGGCAAAATGATGATAACTCACCTGAGCTTGCGGCCCCAGGTAACTTTTGGCGGCTCGATGATTCCCGATGCGGATGC
>JBATSQ010000105.1:0-10041 GCA_049293375.1 Candidatus Contendibacter sp. | reverse complement strand
GGAGCCGTTTGCGCACGATTTCGCGGCCTGGTTGCGGGCGGGCCGCGCTCAGGATCGGCAGCAGGGACATACTCGGCTGGGTCCGCACCGCGCCGATTTCATTCCTCGCCTTGCCGGACGCCCACCGGCCGAGGTTTTATCACGCGGCCAGCAGAAGCTGCTGGTGATTGCCCTGGTGCTGGCGCAGGCGGAGCTTTATCGCCGCCATGCCGGGGACGCCTGCATCTTGCTGATCGACGACCTGTCGGCGGAACTGGATCCGCTCAACCGGACGCGGGTCGTCCAGGCCCTGGCCGCGCTGGACGGTCAACTGTTCGTCACCGCCATAGAACCCGACGCGCTAGCGCTTGGTTCCTGGCCTGAAGCGCGGATTTTTCAGCTTTGCCAAGGGCGGATCTCGCGACTCTGAACCCAGTGGACGCAAGCCCGCATTCCGCGCCGCAGCAGCGCGCGGAGTGGTATAATTATCGCCCTTATCGCACTGTGCATTCCCGTCGGCGGGCGTGCGTTGGAACCCACGAAAAACCTATGAATGATTCGAGCTATACCTCGTCGAGCATCACCGTTTTGGAAGGGCTGGATGCAGTACGCAAGCGGCCCGGCATGTACATCGGCGACACCGATGATGGTACCGGCCTGCATCACCTGGTGTTCGAGGTGGTGGACAATTCCATCGACGAGGCGCTGGCGGGTTATTGCACCGAGATCAGTGTCACGATTCACGCGGATGAGTCGATCACAGTGGTGGACAACGGCCGTGGTATTCCCACCGACGAGCATTCCAAGGGCCGTTCCGCCGCTGAGGTCATCATGACTGTGCTGCACGCCGGCGGCAAATTCGACGACCGATCTTACAAAGTTTCCGGCGGTTTACACGGAGTTGGTGTCTCAGTGGTGAATGCCCTATCGGAAAGCTTGCGCCTGACCATTCGTCGTGATGGCAAGCTGCATCAGCAGGATTACCGGCTGGGCGAGCCGCAAGCGCCTTTGCGGGTGATCGGCGAGGCGGAAACGACCGGCACGGAGATTCGTTTCAAGCCCAGCTCCAGCGTGTTTACCCAGATCGATTTCCATTACGATGTTCTCGCCAAGCGCTTGCGCGAGCTGTCGTTTCTCAATTCCGGGGTTTGCATCCGCCTGCGCGATGAACGCAGCGATAAGGAAGACTGTTTCGAGTATCAGGGTGGCATCAAGGCGTTTGTCGAGCACCTGAACCGCAATAAGACGCCGCTGCACGACTGCGTGTTTTACCTGAACACCAGCCGCGACGAGATCCAAGTCGAGCTGGCGGCGCAGTGGAACGACTCCTACCAGGAAAACGTGTTCTGCTTCACCAATAACATCCCCCAGCGCGATGGCGGTGCTCATCTGGCCGGCCTGCGTGGTGCCCTGACGCGCACCCTGAACCAGTACATGGACGCAGAAGGCATTCTCAAGAAGGCCAAGGTCGAGACCAGCGGCGACGATGCGCGCGAGGGCTTGACGGCGGTGCTGTCGGTCAAGCTACACGATCCGAAATTTTCCTCGCAAACCAAGGACAAACTGGTGTCGTCCGAGGTCAAGCCGGTGGTCGAGTCGGTGGTGGCGGAGAAGCTCCAGGAGTTTCTGCTGGAAAATCCCAACGAGGCCAAGGCGATTACCGGCAAGATCGTCGATGCAGCCCGCGCCCGCGAAGCCGCGCGCCGCGCCCGCGAAATGACCCGCCGCAAGGGGGCTTTGGATATCGCCGGCCTGCCCGGTAAGCTGGCCGATTGCCAGGAAAAGGATCCGGCCTTATCGGAATTGTTTCTGGTCGAAGGCGATTCCGCCGGTGGCTCCGCCAAGCAGGGCCGCGACCGGCGCTTTCAGGCGATCTTGCCGCTCAAGGGCAAGATTCTGAACGTGGAAAAGGCCCGCTTTGACAAGATGCTGGCCTCAGTCGAGGTCGGCACGCTGATCACCGCCCTGGGTTGCGGTATCGGGCGCGAGGAATTCAATGCCGATAAATTGCGCTACTACCGCGTGATCCTAATGACCGACGCCGATGTGGACGGCTCGCATATCCGCACGTTGCTACTGACCTTTTTTTATCGGCAGATGCCGGAATTGATCGAGCGCGGACATATCTACATCGCCCAGCCGCCGTTGTACAAAGTCAAGAAAGGTAAGCAAGAGCAGTACGTCAAGGACGAAGCGGAGTTATCCACCAATCTGTTGCAAACGGCGCTGGAGGGTGCGGCGCTGATGGTCGGTGGGCAGTCCTTGGTGGCCGGTGCAGCGTTGGAGGAGTTAGCGCGCGCCCACATGGTTGTACTGGCCACCATTCAGCGCCTGTCCCGTCGCTACGACGGCGCGGTGTTGGAGCAAGTACTGACGCTGCCGGCGCTGGACGCTGCGCGTTTGCGCGACGGCGCGTGGCTGCGGGAGTGGGCTGAGCGGCTGAGCGCGCTTTTGCGCGCCGCCCACGGGGAACGGCCGCGTTACGAGACGGCGCTTGAGGACCAGAGCGATGGCGCGGGCTACAGCGTCATAGTTACCCGCCACACGCACAGTCTCAGCCGTCAGATTCGCTTGACCGCCGACTTTTTCGCCTCGAATGAGTACGCCATCCTCACGGGATTTGGCGCGCGGCTGGCGGGTCTGTTCGAGCCGGGTGCGGAAGCGCGGCGGGGCGAGCGCAGTCGGCCGGTGCGGCATTTTCGCGAGATGATGGACTGGTTGCTGGAGGAAGCGCGGCGCGGTCAGCACATCCAGCGTTACAAGGGTTTGGGCGAGATGAACCCAGAACAACTGTGGGAAACCACCATGAACCCTGCAACCCGGCGTCTGCTCCAGGTGCGCATCGAAGACGCCATTGCCGCTGATGAAGTGTTTACCACACTGATGGGCGATCAGGTCGAACCCCGGCGCGATTTTATTGAGCAAAACGCCCTAGAGGTCTTGAATTTGGATGTGTGAGTTGGTAGCGGCAGTTACCACGCTAAGGCGTTCTTTTTAGCCTTGAACATCTGTCTTCTACGATGCGTTTAGCGGTATCGCCTTGGGGTGATAGGTGGCATCGAAGACCAGGTCCGTCAGCCGTCGCTTGAAGTCCGGGTTGTCACTGAACTGCTTGAACAGCTCGGTGTGATCGGACATTAACTCCAGCACCACGCGTTTGAGTGCCTTGTCGTGCTCCAGCTTATCGTTGCTGTAGCGCACTTGCCGGGTGACGCTGAAGAAGTTCTTACCGAAGGCATCGGCTGCGGCAGCGTTGCCCGGCGTGGGCAGCAGCTTGTAGAGATCGACGTGTACCGGCCCGTGGCTCACGCCCTTGCGCAGCACATCCACCACGCCGCGCTTGGTGATCTCCCCTTGCAGGCGGTGCAGGAACTGGGTGCGTTTGATGCCGTCCGCCGCCAGCTCCAGCGTGTCCACCGCCTTGGGCTGGGTGGCCTGCAAGAAAGCCAGCAACTGCACCACATCCAGTGCGACATCGCGGTTGTAGTCGCTGGCCCGGCCCAGTACGTAGCCGCCTGGCGCATACACGGCTTGGGGCTGCTGCAACGTATTGGCCGCAACGGGCGGGTGCTCGCTGATACCCGCCAGATGGCGCACGATCAGCCGCTCCAATGCCTTCTCGCTGGTGTCGGTGGGTTTTATGCGTTGTCTCCCTTGTTCTTGCGCCGGGGTTTGCGCACTGTATTTGCGGGTTCGGGTGTCTCTGCCGGGGGTGACAAGGTTGCCGGTGGGGCGCGTTCGCGTGCCACTGCGATGGCCTGATGCAAACGCGAGCGCAACGCCTCGCGCTCTGGTAGTTCAGTCAGATATTCGGCCACGCGGATGCTGGAGCCATCCAGTTGCAGCACTTCGACTTCTTCCCGGTTGATGCCGACGCACAGAATCAGGCCAATAGGTTCCTCTTCACCGAGTTGCCGCTCATGACGATCCAGCCAGCGCAGATAAAGCTCCATCTGTCCCTTGTGCGCCGCCTGGAACTTCTCCAGCTTGAGTTCCACAGCCACGAGCCGCCGCAACGTGCGGTGGTAGAACAGCAGGTCGAGATAAAAATCGTCCGCACCAATGATCAACCGCTTCTGTCGGGCCACAAAGCAGAAGCCATCGCCCATTTCTAGCAGGAAGCCTTCCATATCAGCCAGAATGGCCGATTCCAGATCGCGCTCGCTGTATGCGCCTTGCAGGCCGAGAAAATCCAGCAAATAAGGATCACGAAAGATCAGATCGGTGCTGATATGGTCTTGCTCGCGCAGTTTGCTGATCTCCATCTCCACCACGGCATCGGGCCGCTTGGCAATGGCTGTGCGCGCGTACAACATGCCTCCAATCTTCTTCTCCAGTGTGCGCGTACTCCAGCGTTCGATGCGACACATTTCGGCGTAAAACTCGCGCTGCAAGGGCCGCTCCAGATAGATGATCTGGCGGAAATGCGTCCATGACAAAACCATACTCAGCGCGGAGACAATCTTCTCGTCAGGGAAAGCCTCTGCAAATCGCTTCATGTGCCACAGATTGCGGTCGGTGAAGCCCTTTCCATAGGCCAGCGTCAATTCTCTACCCACTGCGTAGACAATCTCCTGCCCGTAGGGTGCACGTTCCTTTTGTAGCAACTCTGTAGCGATGCGATGGCCTATGCGCCAATACAACATCGTCAGAGTGGCATTCGCGGTCTGCGCAACGTGCTGGCGGGCGGATTCGATCAGGGCGCGCAATTCGGTCAGCAAGTCCGGGGAGTCCTTCACCGTACCGACTTCTCGCACCATCGGTGCGGGCTTCTTGCGGGGGGATTTCTTACTCGTCGCCATCGGTTTCTTCCTCGGCGGGTTCCGCTTCATCATCACCGAGCGCGGCCAGCACCGCATCGTCCACCACGTCTTCCGGGCCGGGCTGCCAGCCCCGCACATCCACTTGACCGGTGACCACATCGGCGATCAGGCGGTCGCGGTATTCGCGGATCAGTGCGACTTCGCTCCGAATTTGTTCGATGGTTACATCTTGTCCTGCCGTCGCAGTTTGGAGCGCTCCGAGAATCCGGTCCTGTTCGTCCAACGGAGGCAGAGCGATTCCGAAGTTCTTGACGAAGCTGAGCGGCACGCGCTGCTGACCTGCTGCTCCCGTCATCGCATCGGCTCCGAGAACCCGGAATGTCCTGAGCGACAACAAAGTCGCCAAGAAGGCCGGTCGAATTCGCTGCTCTACCGCCCTGAGCACGACGAACTCCGTTGTGCCAAAGCCAATCTCGGTCGGTAGCGTATCAAGCAACCCGCCTTTCCCGTTCTCGAAGCACGGCGTGATCTTCGCCATCACCACATCGTTGCGACGGAAGTAGGTGTAGCCCTCCCAAACTTCCGAGATTCTTCTGTTCTCAACGCTGCGTAGCTTCCCATCCGTCGTGATGCACTCCATCGGCAGGAACGACACCGAGGCATCGCTGAGGCGAAAGGCGGAGATCTCTGACCGCGATGGATTGAACACGGCAACGTGCTTGAGCTTGCACGTTTCCCAATGTGCTGGGATGCGCTGAATCCAGTCGATACCTGAATCGCGCTTCTCCGTTGCGGCATCAAGACCTTGTGTTACCGCGCCCTCGATGATGCTTTGCTTCTGCTCCGTCAACAGTGCAATGAGTTCGCGCTTGGCCTTGATGAAGCGAGCGATGTGCGCATCTTGCGCCCGCAGGTAGGCCACGATCTGGTCTTGATCGGGGCGTGGGGGAAGCGGAATCTCCAGCGCTGCGAAGCGATCCGAGTAGAGGCGCAAGAAGCCTGAAGTGCCTGTCCCAAGCCCCTTCGACTCCGAACGGAACAACCCGCGCATTGGCCACGAACGGAAGAGGTGGCCGAGATATTCGGGGTTGTCGTCGCGGAGCAAGCGGAATACGGCGTAGTCCGGGCTGACCAAACCGGGCTGGCGGTTGCGGAAGAACATGGCGTTGCCCGCCTGCATCCGGTTCAACACAAGCTCGTCCGGTTGTGCCTTTTTGTAGCCAATGAGGTTCTCTGGGGCGATGCGCTTTACCGAGACATCGTTATGCGGCACCAAGCCCCGCTGCATACGCATTGACAGCAGCGTTTCCTCGCCGGTTTTCGACCGGTCGTCGATCTCCCGCAAGAAATTCTTGGCGCGCAGGAGCGACCAGTGCTCCGGCACACGCGGCACCCAGCGCGAACGAAGTGGCTGGTAATTCGGATAGGTGCTTTCCAGCGCCATCACGCGCCTCCCACGATCTTGTGCAGCAAGCCTTCGCTCTGCTGCTCCAACGCGAGGATGTCAGCGCGGATTTCCGCCAGCGTGCGCAGCGGCGCGGGCTTGTAGAAGTAGCGAGCGAAGGAAATCTCGTAGCCGATCTGGGTCTTGTCCGTGGCGATCCAGGCGTCCGGCGCGTGCGGCAGCACTTCGCGGGCAAAGAAGGCGTCGATGCCGCCCGGTGCCGATAACGGCACCTGCTCGGTGTCGCGCAGCTCGCTGTCCGCTTCGTACTCGACCATGAAGCGATCCTTGCCCGCAGTCTCCAGGTACGCGCCATCGAAGCCTGGTTCGAAGAAGTCGCCCGCCTTGAGCTTGCTGCGCTTGGCAATGACCGGCGGTGCGGCTTCGTCGCGCCAGCTCACCGCCTTGTAGATGGCCTTCTTCTCCGGCGTGCCGAGCTTGTCGCCCTGCGCCTTCAGGGCAGCATCGAAGCGGGTGCGGAATTCATTGTGATCGTCGAATACGGCGCTGCCCAGCGCCTTTCGCATCTGTTGTGCCACCTCCATCAGTGCCTTTAGGTGCTGGACTCAATGCGCTCGGCCACCGGTAGAAACAGCAGTTTAGCCATGAGCCGCACCACATCGCGCGGGGTGAAGTGTTCGCCGGCCTCTTCGTTGTTTTCTTCGTTGAAGCGGCGGATCAGCTCCTCGAACACCGTGCCCATGCCGTGGTTGTCCAGCGCGGGCAGCTTGATGCGGCCATCGGCATCTTTCACCGGCAGCGGCGAGAGGTTGATCTCGGGGTCGAGAAAGTCCTCGATCAGATAACCCAAGACGTGGGAATCCACCAGCTTCTGGATCTGGTTGCGGAAGTTGAACTTGGTGAGGATCTCCTGCACGTTGGGCGAGAAGCCGTCCAGGTAGGCGATGAAGTCATCACGCAGGCGCTGCCCCGCCGCACTGGCTTTCAGCTTGGCCAGCGTGAATTCCGAGACGTTGTAGAACGCCTGCCCAGCCGCCATGCGCAGCGCGCCGTCCTGCTCGGCCACCCGGTGGGTGTCGAGGAACTTCTTGCGCTCCAGCACCGCGTCCTTGGTGGCTTCGAGCACGGCATCGAGTCGGCGCAGCACGGTGAATGGGAGGATGACGTCGCGGTACTTGCCACGCACGTACACATCGCGCAGGCGGTCGTCAGCGATGTTCCAGATGAAATCCGCAATCCACTTCAGTTGCGATTGATCCATGAGTTCTTCGCTGGTTTTTGTCGGTGTACGCACTGTAGAGCACGTAGTGAACTCGCTCACCTTAGCGAGGCGACACCTTATTTTCCAATACAAAAACTCGTGAAAATCCGCGCCAGTAAATCCTCGGACGTGCATTGGCCGGTGATTTCCGCCAGCGCCTGCTGGGCTTCGCGCAATTCCTCGGCCACCAGTTCACCCGCCCGAAAAACGCTCAACTGCTCGGTCGCTCGTTCCAGCGCCGTCGCTGCCCGTTCCAGTGCCTCCACATGGCGACGGCGCGCCATGAACGTTCCTTCGCTGCTGCCGTGGTAACCCATGCAGGCTTGCAGATGGGTGCGCAGCAAATCCAGGCCCGCCTCGGTTTTCGCCGATAACCAGATTTCCGTTGCCCAATCACCCTGCCGCGCCAAGGGTGGGTGGCCACTGAGATCGATCTTGTTATACAGCACCGTCACCGGCCGCTTCGCCGGCAGCCGCTCCTGTAAAACCGCATCTTCGGCCGTCCAGCCCAGACGATCATCCACCACCAGCAAGATGCGGTCCGCGCGCTCGATTTCGGCCCAGGCGCGGCGGATGCCTTCCTGTTCCACCGGATCATTGCTGGTGCGCAAACCGGCGGTGTCGATCACATGCAGCGGCATTCCATCCAGGCTGATGTGTTCGCGCAACACGTCGCGGGTGGTGCCGGGAATGGCAGTGACAATAGCGGCCTCACGCCCGGCCAACTGGTTGAGCACACTGGATTTACCGGCATTGGGCCGACCGGCGATCACCACGGTCATGCCATCGCGCAATAACCGTCCCTGGCCGGCGGTGGCTTGCAAGGCGCTCAGCCGCTCCCGTAATTCGGCCAAGCGCGTGGCGATCACGCCATCGGCCAGAAAATCGATTTCCTCTTCGGGAAAGTCGATGGCCGCTTCGACATAAACCCGCAGCGCAATCAATGCTTCAACCAGGGAGTTGATTTTCCGGGAAAATACGCCTTGCAGCGAGCGCAAGGCCGCCCGCGCGGCGGCGGCGGTGTCGCTGGCGATCAAATCCGCAATCGCTTCGGCTTGCGCGAGATCCAGCTTGTCATTGAGGAAAGCGCGTTCCGAAAATTCGCCGGGTCGGGCCAGACGCGCGCCGAGTTCCAGCACCCGCGCCACCAGCTCATCCATAACGATGGGGCCACCGTGACCCTGAAATTCCACCACGTCCTCACCGGTGAAGGATTGCGGCGCGGGGAAGTAGAGGACGATACCTTGGTCGAGCACCTCGCCCGCGCCGGAGCGAAACCGGCGCAACAGGGCCTGGCGAGGGGCGGGCAGAACACCGCACACGGCTTCGGCAATGGCGGCGCTGCGCGGGCCAGAAAGACGCACCACGCCGATACCGCCCCGTCCGGGCGGCGTGGCGATGGCGGCGATGGTGTCCGTCATGACAGCGCGAACTCCCCTGAAAACCCCAGGCCTAAGCGCGGCGCGGGGGCAGGGACTTGACGATATTTCTTGCGGACGATTATTTCTTGCGCTTGCCAGAATTTTTGGGCGCGTCTGGCAGCGCCTGTTTGGCGAGTGTCAACAGTTTTTTGGCCTGCGTGCCCAGTAGCGACTCCGTGCCTTGCTTGGTCTTGAGCGCGGCGGCGTCCGCCCCCGATTCCACTCGCTTGGTAATCACCCACTGCTGGGCAATGGACAGGAGATTATTCACCACCCAGTACAGCACCAGACCCGCCGGAAACCACAGGAACATGAAGGTGAACACCACGGGCAGCGCCATCATCACTTTGGCTTGCACCGGATCCGGCGGGGCCGGACTCAGTTTTTGCTGGATGAACATGGTCACGCCCATAATCAGCGGCAGCACGTAGTAAGGATCGGGGATCGCCATATCCTTAATCCACAACATAAACGGCGCTTGCCGCAACTGCACGCTTTCCACCAGCACCCAGTACAGGGCGATGAAGACCGGAATCTGCACCAGAATCGGCAAACAGCCACCCAGCGGATTGACCTTTTCCTTTTTGTACATCTCCATCATCGCCTGATTCATCTTCTGCTTGTCGTCGCCGTAGATCTCCTTCAGGCGGCTCAACTCCGGGGCCAGCCGGCGCATGTTGGCCATGGAGCGGTAACTGGTCTCCGACAGCTTGTAGAACGCCAGCTTGATGAGGATGGTCAGAAAGATGATGGCCCAGCCCCAGTTGCCGACGACCCAGTGAATCGACTTCAGCAGCCAGAACAGCGGCACGGCAATGATGGTTAACATGCCGTAATCCACCGTCAATTGCAGGTTCGGAGCGATTTTCTCCAGCACATCCGGCAGCTTTGGCCCGACATACAAGCGGGTGTGGAACTCACCGGTGGCCCCGGGCGGCACGGTTTGCACTGCGCCACGCATCCCGGCGATGTAGCGGGGAGCACCCTCGGTTTTCTTGGTGTAAAAGGTTTCGGTCTCGCCGGAATTGGGAATCCACGCACCCAGAAAATAATGCTGGATCATGGCAACCCAACCGTCCTTGACTGGCTGGTTCAGCTCCTGCTTGGCGATATGGTCAAACGAGATCTTTTCGTAGCGTTGTTCCGGGGTGGAAATCACCGCGCCGGTATAGGTGATGACGCCGCCACCAAAGAAGCTGCTGGCCACCTTGG
>JBATSQ010000104.1:0-5193 GCA_049293375.1 Candidatus Contendibacter sp. | reverse complement strand
GGGAACTCGCCGCTTTTCCAAGCGAGGATGGACCTTCTCTAAATCTTCGTGTCGGCCCAGAAAGTGTTGCGCTTCGTCCGGCCACATGCGCATGGCGGGATAGCCGGGATGGCCCAGAAAATGCCCGTTAACCGGCTCAACTGGCAGGATGTCGTCGGTCAACAGTAGGTAGCCGGCCTGCACCAGCCCGGCGGCTAGGGCGCTCTTACCGCCTTGATGAGTGGAGAGGAATGCGACAGCTCGCTTTTCTACCACCGTCGCTGAGGCGTGCAGCATAGGAATGCCCCGCCGCTCCAGAAAAAAAGACAAAACCGTGCCGAGGAAGTGTATTTCGACCATGTAGGCGTAGGCCGGATCGAGTAGATGGCAAACGATGCGCTCAGGCCAGAGATAGAAGTCAGCGACACGGGTGAAATGGAGAATGTCGCAGTCCTCCAGCCGATGCAGCGTGGTAATGCTCTCACCGTCAACAGTGTGGTAGGGGCTGCGGTAAACGGGGGGCAGCGTAAGCCAATCCATGCCATCCGGTGGCTGATCCTGGCAAGTAAAGCTCAAATCCGGTTTAGCCTCCGCTGGCGGTTGGTTGGCCGGACAGCGGATCAAGGGGTTGCGAAAGGCAAAATCACTGACCATAGTGAGGCCAAACACCCGAAAGACTGTGCGATGGGCGTTTCCGCCCGCCGAAACGCTCACTGCCGCCCTTTGCTGGGCAAGAGCGGCGCATAGTGCTGGGCAATAGCTTCCGGTTGGCCGATGGGTTGGCCGCGATATTCCAACCAAGCGTGCGCGGCCAGTATCCCCGCCTCTTTGCGCACACCGATTTTCAGCAGGACGGCAATTCCGCGCCGCGCCAACAGCCGTTGCAGCACCAAGGACTGACGCAGACAGGTCATGGGGTAAAGATGATAGCGGGCGGCCACGCTGACTAGACGGTACAGGCGGTGTAGGCGAGCAGAGATGCTTTCAGCCGATTCTGGTAGGTGGCCCGTGAATGGCGCTGTCTTGCTCTGCGCATGCTGAAGCGGCAACAGGCGTAGGAGTAGATCCGTCAGCAGGAGCCACCACCAGGCTTGGGCCACGATGCGCCAGTCGTCGGCCGTCAGTTGTCGCGCAGAGTCCAGCTTATGCCGTAACGATTTGCAGTAAACCATGATCCGCCAAGGTGTTGAGCAATTGGGAAAGGTCCTGGCGCAATTGGCGCTCTTCCACTGCATACTCGGCCAATAGCGTTTGCACTGCCGGTTCCAGTTGGCCGTGTTCAACCAGTAACGTCCACGTCCGCGCGCCGATTTCATCCAAACCATAATACTGGCCGGTGGTCAGGTTGGCGATGACAGCTTCGCCGCCCAGATCGCGGTAGAGCACATCCGTGGGGATTTGAATTCTGGCGGTCGAATTGATCATGTTGCGGTCTTCGTAGGTTCCAGCAGGCCCTTGGCGGCTAGAGCGGCGACAAAATGTTGCAGGTCGCGGCGCACAGTGATCTCGTCTACTGCAAAGATGCTGCGGAGATACGCGACGGCGGCGTCCCAGTCGCCGTATCCGGCCATGGCCCGCCACATGGCGGCACCGATGGGATCAAAGGTATAAATCTGTTCGGTTTCTGTATGGCACAGCCAAAACAGACCATCGAATTGGCCGCTGACAACGGTGGCGGGCACTTGCCATGCTCTACTGCTGACCGGTCGGGGCGGCAGGCCGAGCCAGGTTTTATTTTTCAGGCACCGGTGCGGCGGTGTAAAGCGCCAGCCATTTTCCACCCGCTCGGTGACCGGATTCCATAATGGACGATCCGGCTCACTCCAGGCGAAGGCGATGGGATCTGGACGCCCGATCCAGTAACGCTCCGATCCCAGGCGCTCCTGCCAGCAGCGGTGCCAAGCTGCCTCATCCTCTGGTTCTGCGAAAACAAGATCGCGTCGATCGACCAGATCGTGAGCAGCCAGACAGTGTTGGACTCGCGGTTCCTGCACCCGGATGGCTTGACGCAACGCCGGATGGGAATACAGATGCGCAAACACGACTTGCGCATTGGCGGTTTTCTGCATCACTTGGGCAAAGCGCGCTCCACTAAGCGCGCAATCATCCACCACCAACAGCGGAGCTGCCGGATCGGGCGCACCTTGCAGTCGAGCAGGCTGCAAATCTAGCGCATACGCCAACATCCCTAGCACGATCAACCCGCCGCGCGGAATGGCCACACACGCGAAGCTGGCAAGTGCCTTCGGGGAGTACAAGGCCAGGAGTTGCGCCGCCAGCCGTTCGCAATCCTGCTCAGCCTGGCGATAGCCTATATAGCGGCGGTTTTGTCGCCAGACTTTCAACACCCCGGCCAAGCCACCAAGGCGCGCGGCAAGTCGCGCATCCTCTTGGTCTCCGGCTGGGCGGTTTGGATGTTCCTCCATTGCGTCTGATAACTTTGCCTAACACAGGATAGGTAGGCTGCGGATAAGGCTGCCTACTCGTTGGCAGAGCGCTTACAGGCATTTAGACCTCATCGGGTATAGTAGGAGTGGTTCCTCCAAGATCGTCTGCATTTCCTACACTGCCTTGGGTGATTGCGGCTAGCGCGCCTAGCTCTAGCAAAACAGGTGGCGTGTAGGGTCGCTGACAACTCAAGCCAGTAGCCGCCAAACTTTCGATAGCTGACTGGGGCATACAGGTGTTTTCTTGGTTCATGATCAAGCTCCGAGGGAATTGGCAGGAGGATTTTATAAAAGGTGGAAGTTATGCGGGCGACAACCACCCCGTAGCGCGGAGCCAGGCTTCCACGCAAAGGTAATGGGCCAGAGCTGTGCGATAGCTTGAGTTTTTGTCCTGATGAAAATAGCGCTCCCAGGTGCTGGAAAGCGCATCGGCGCGCACCATGCCGGCTGCCACAAGGCGCGAATTCTGGAGCAACTCATGTACTCTAGACAGCTCCATCTCCCGCAAGCCGCGTTCATCAAGTTCGGTAAAATGAACCTTGAATGGCCGCTGCCGCACCGTTTCCGGCAGCACGCCTTGCAAAGCCTGACGCAGGATATATTTATTCAGGCCATTGCGGAAGACCAGCGCGGAGGGCAGTGCCAGCATGAACTCAATGAGAGGACGATACAAGAAGGGATAGCGTGATTCCACTCCAGCGTAGCCACTCCATTGGACAAGGCTGTTCAGCCAGGCATGGGTTGCGCCTTGGGTCAGTGAGCGGTGACTCTGGCGGGCCGCTTGACTGCCCCGCGCCAGCAGCGGCACGGTTGGATTGAAGGATTCCACGCTACGCTGGCACAACCGGGCCGTGGGTGTCGAAGCGGCGGGTTGTAGCCATCGTCGCAGGCGCGCTTTAACGTGCGTCGGCAGGAGTGGGCCGAGATAGGCGCGCGCCAGCACGGAGCCGAGCGTAAGGCGACCGCGGCGCTGGAACCACTGTATTTCAGACAGCAAATGCCGGAGAGGAATATCGCGCAATAACGGTGGGGAGGAATAGGGCGCTTCGCGGAGCAGTTGATCCGCCCCCCAGCCCATGAGCGCGACCCGCACGCCATCCTGGCGCGCTGCGCGCAGCAGACGCAGTGCCAGAAGTCGATTGATTCCGATTTCGGGTTCATCCAGTGGAAACCCCTGATCGTCACCAAACTCGCGCAAGCCCCAGCTTTGGTCGCTAGGAATAAAATGCGCGGCAAAACGTGCGCAGGTGCGGGCGACCGCCGCGCCGTACTCCCGCTCATTAGCGGCCGGGGTGTGATCAAATACGGCTGAATAGAGGTGAGTTACGAAGCTACCTGAGGGTTCAGTCGCCAGATCGTGCAAGGCGCAGGCGATGGAAGAGGAATCTAGCCCACCCACCAGAATGCCCAGTGGCCCACAAGAGCGGGCATGGACGCGCACTGCCTCCTGAAATAGCGCTTTGAAGTGCTCGATATACTCTTCATCGCGCCGGTAGCGGGGTTGGGCCTGTGCGCCGAAACGCCAGTAGTGAGTCAAGGCAACGCCTTGGGCGTCAACAGTCAGTGCGTGTGCGGGCGGCAGACGCTGGAGGTCTTGGTAGGCCGTTTCGGAATCCCACCGTTTGAACTCTCCAGCGATCAAATCCTGAAGCAGAGGCCAGTGTACGGTGGGCTTGGGATTTAAAGCGGCCAGGAGCATGGCAATGCAGGACCCAAAGAAAAACCGGCCCTTTTGATAATGATAGAAAAACTGCCGAACGCCTATGGGATCGCGCGCACAAAACAATTTGTGACGGGACTGGTCCCAGACTACAAAGGCAAAGTCGCCCAGGATATGCACTGGACACTGCTCACCCCAGCGGCCATACGCCGCCAGTATTAAATCGGCGTCGGTCGGCTCGGATTCTCGAAGGTCTCCCTGATTGCGAAGCTGGGCGATGAGTTCGGTTCGGTTGTCGACCCGTCCATCGGCAACCAAGACCAAATGACCGTCCTGGCTGACCAGCGGCTGGTGTTCCCGCAGCGATTCTGGTGTGGTATGAAAGGCCAGATACGCCAGCCCCACGGAACCTTGCATCCAGTAGTGAAGACCATCCGGCCCACGGTAAGCCGCCGCCGTTGCCATGGCTTGCAGGGTTTCAGGCGCGCTGGGCGCGCCGTCAAGGTGGAGCAGACCACAGATGCCGCTCAATGAACTTTCTCCTTAGAACTGCGAACAACCACGCTTGCGCAAGGCGCGCTCCCGATAGCGGCGGCTTCGTTAAACGCTTCACCAGCCGCCATCGGGGGCTATATGACTAACTAGTTAAGAGGACACCCCCGTTCATTTTCGAGCGCCAATTGGTTCTTGACGCTTTCATAGTTCCCGTTGGCGTAGGCTCCTTTCACCATGTTGATAATTTGGGTGATGGTGTACTTGTAGCTGATACCCGGAGCCTTCGCATTTAGCAATGCCGCTGTTGCATGGCGTCCCAGCGCCCTTTGCCCATCGCCATCGGCTCTTAGCGCCTCCAGCAGGGTCTTATAGTAAGGCACGCCGAAGACCGTGTTGTAGCGGCTGCTGGTCTGATAATAGACCCATGAATCAAAGTGTTGCGACTGCTTCCAGTAGCCCGGTGTGCAGCCTTGACCGCCTGTGTTGCAACTGAGGCTGCCATCGAACTGGGCGTCCATGACCTTGAACTTGATGTAGCTGTTGCCGTTCTCGGTGCCGATCACCAGGTTGCATTCTGCGCTGAAGGTTGCCTTGACGTATTCGCTAGGATGC
>JBATSQ010000103.1:0-8862 GCA_049293375.1 Candidatus Contendibacter sp. | reverse complement strand
GCTGTTGAAGGCGGGTTCAGGGTAGATCCGATGACGCGGGAAACCATGCGCCTGTTCTACAACAGCGTGTATCGGTCTTCGGTGGAAGTGGATGCAAACTGGAACGGTGATGTCGCTTCCTGCAACGCAGGCGGTACCTCCAAGGAATATCAAGCTGCTCTCCAGCGCCGGATTAACTGGTTCCGCGCCATGGCGGGCGTACCGGCCAACATCACTTTCGATAGCGCATTCAACGCTAAGGCCCAGCAGGCGGCGCTGATGATGGTGGCCAATAAGGCACTGAGTCACACGCCAGCTTCTTCCTGGACTTGCTACACCACCGCAGGCGCGGAAGCGGCTGGCAAGTCGACTTTATTTCTTGGCAACTCTGGATTCGATGCCATTGATGGCTATATCGGAGAGCCTGGTGCAAATAATTACTTCGTCGGCCATCGCCGCTGGCTGTTGTATCCCCAAACCCAGGTCATGGGCACGGGTGATGTCGCGCCTTTGAGTGGTAATCGCGCCAACGCTATCTGGGTTTTCGACAACCACTTGCGCGACTCCCGACCCGTAGTGCGCGATGATTTTGTGGCCTGGCCACCTAAAGGCCATGTGCCCTATCAGACGGTTTCGCCCCGCTGGTCGCTCTCGTATCCAGCGGCTGACTTTTCCGCCGCCACCGTTACGATGACACGCAACGGCACCGCCATCGGCGTGACCAAGGAAGCGGTGGTCAACGGCCTTGGTGAAAATACCCTAGTATGGATCCCAGCCCCCTACACGGAACAACAGAAGTGGCTCAAACCGGCGGCGGATGAAAACTATCAAGTCACTATCAGCAATGTGCTGGTCGGGGGCCAAGCCCGCACTTTCAGCTATCCGGTCACGATCTTTGATCCAGCCGTCAAGGGTGTGGATCATCTTCCCCAGCTGGTGACCGGCGGCAGCCAAATGGCGGTCGGCCAGAAAATGACGTATGCCTTCACCGGGGTCAACGGCGCTGACGCTTATCAATGGCGCCAGGGCAGCGCGGCCCCCTATGCCACCACCAATGGCGCTGAAGCGGGCCTGGGTGATTTCGTGGCGAAGCTTTCCGCTGGCTATTCCGCCGTCAGCACGGGCCGCCGGGTCGCTGGCCAAGGCGCTTACCATCTGGCTCATGCGCAACCCACCGATCAGATGCTGACTTTGAATAAAACTTTGCTGGTTGGTCCGGCGGGCAGCTTGCAGTTTTACAGCTATCTGGGCTACGCCAGCGCCCATCAAGCCGCAATCGTTGAGCTCTCCGAGGACGACGGGCAGTCATGGACGGTGTTGTATCAGCAGGCGGGCACCGAACAGCCGGAAAGCGGTTACAGCCTGAAAGTGGTTTCACTGGCCTCATGGGCTGACAAGACCATTTCCCTGCGCTTCCGCTACCAGCTCAGCGGCAACTGGTATTACCCGCAAACCGAAGATAACGCGGGTTGGTTTTTCGATGATGTGAAACTGACAGATGTGCAGGCGGCCACCTTTACCGTACCAAAGGCGACCGAGACGGCCAGCACCTTTACGGTCACGGCGACAACGGCGGGTTCTTACCTCTTACAGGTTCGCCCCTTACTGTTCGGCGGCTTCGCTGGCGAATGGAGCGCGGTGAAAATGGTGAGCGCGGGAGGTTCAGCGCAGCCTTTCAGTAACTTCCAGACCACTGCCGCGATTCCCATGAGCACAACTGCTATCGTCGCTCCTGGATCCCAGTGGGCTGCAAAGACCGCACCCTGACCCTGATGAATTGACAAGACGTTATGAAGCCGCCGCCCCTTTTTAGGGGCGGCGGCGTTTAGCCTTTAGAAGGCGGGTTGCCCCACCCCGCGCAGCCAGACTTACAGCTCACCACCACAAATTACCCTCGCTCCCGCTTGCTTCGATACAGCTCTCGCGTCTTCAGGGTGCGGCCTTGCAAGTGCGTGGCTAACGCGGCGCGCATTAAACGTTTCATCTCCTGCAACACTTCAGGGTCGGCTGGAATGCCGTCGCGCAGCGCCAACAAACTTCGACCGGAAATCGGGATACCGACCTGCGTCTGGTGCGCGGCCAATGGCCCTTGATTCAGGACATAGCGGTAGCGTTCCTCAGCGACAATCGGCGCTCCACTGACGGCCTCGCGATCCAAGGTGAGACCGTAACCCAGCTCTTCCAGCAATTGCTTCTCAAAGCGGCGCAGCGGCGCTTCCTCAACGGGGCCGGAGGCCAGCTCCGTTAGCAAGGTTCCATAGGCGCCAAACAGCTGCGGATAGGGATCCAGACGCGGCAACAAACGAATCAGCAGCTCATTCACGTAAAAGCCGGCCAGCACACGCTGGGGGGGGAAGGGCGTAGCACAGACGGCGTCCTCGGCGGCGGTCAGAGTCGCCAATGCGCCCGCGCCAGCCCAGGACAGCAACAGCGGCGCAAACGGTTGCAGCAGTCCCTTCCACCGCGCGCGTGGGGTCGCCGCACCGCGTGCCACTAATCCCAGCCGCCCATAATCCTGGGCGAAGATCTCCAGCAGTAGGCTGGTATCGCGATAAGGGCGGCGATGCAGGATAAAGGCGGGTTGCAGCAGTAACGCACGCATGGGACGGGTGCTTTGCGCGCGCGCCACTACCTTGAGAAGGAGTCTGGCTCGGCGTAGCCCAGGCTCCGCAGCGCGCGCTCGTCGTCAGACCAACCGCTACGCACCTTGACCCAGGTCTCCAAAAACACTGGACGCCCCAGCAGCTGCTCCAGATCCTGACGCGCCTGGCGGCCGACCTCGCGCAGGGTGGCACCCTTTTCACCAATCACAATACCTTTCTGGCTGGCGCGCTCGACCCAGATGAGGGCATGAATGCGCGTTAGCCGCTCTTCGACGACAAAGCGTTCAATCTCCACCGTCAGAGCATAGGGCAATTCGGCGTGCAGCAGCCGCGTTAATTTCTCGCGGATGAGTTCGGCCGCTAAAAAGCGTTCGCTGGCGGTCGTCACCTGCTCCGCTGGAAATAAAAACTCACCTACAGGCAAACAGCGCGCGATGGCTTGCTCCAGGGTGGCTACCTGGTCGCCCTTGAGCGCAGACAGGGGCACGATCTCACTGAAAGCGCGTTGCTGAGCCTGTTGTTGCAGAAAGGGTAGCAGGCGTGGCTTGGCGGTAATGCGATCAGTCTTGTTAACGGCTAGGATGACCGGCCCGGTAAAAGTACTTAACCGTTGCATGGCGTCCTGGTCTTCCTTAGTCCAGCGCAGCGCTTCGATCAAAAACACCACCACATCCACATACCCCAACACACTGGCCGCCGCCCGGTTCAGATAGCGATTCAACGCACGCGGATCCTGACGATGGAGGCCCGGTGTGTCTACATACACGATCTGCACGTTGGGCAGAGTTTGAATGCCGAGCACAACATGGCGCGTCGTCTGCGGCTTAGGGGCGGTAATGCTGATTTTTTGGCCGAGCAGCCGATTCATAAGCGTGGATTTACCCACATTGGGACGGCCCAGCAAGGCGGCATAGCCAGCGCGGGTGGCCACCATCACCTTAACAATTGCTCCAGAACCTGGCGCGCGGCATCCTGTTCGGCTCTACGCCGATTACTGCCAACCGCCACCGCACGCCGCTCGGCAACCACGCATTCCACGGTGAAAATTTGCGCGTGCGGCTCGCCGCCAACCCCTACAATGTGATAGCTAGGCAGCGGTTGCTGACGCGCTTGCAGGTACTCCTGCAAGCGCGTTTTAGGGTCTTTCAACTCGCCTGCGTGACCCAATTCCTCTAGATGTCGCTGGTAGAGGCGCAAAATCAACCGGCGACTAGCCTCCAGGCCGCTATCCAGATAAACGGCTCCAAAAATCGCTTCCAGCGCATCGGCCAAAATCGATTCGCGCTGCGACCCGCCGTTTTTTAGCTCTCCCTGGCCCAGACGCAGTTGGTCGCCCCGATTGACGTCGCGCGCCAAAGCCGCCAAGGTTTCGCCTTTGACCAAACTGGCGCGTAGACGGCTCAGCTCGCCCTCACTGGCCTGGGGATAGCATTGAAACAGATAATCCGCGATCACCAAATTCAGCAGGGCATCTCCTAAAAACTCCAGGCGCTCATTATGGCGCGGTGATGCACTACGATGGGTCAGTGCGTCTTCCAGCAATCTAGAATGATGAAACTCATAACCCAAAGCGGCGCTAAGCCGCACGATGGCGGAGCTCACGGAGTGGGATTGAGTGTGATCGTTTCGTTGACCTTGAGCACAACAAATAAGCCATAGAACAATTCCCGCTCATCCTGATACACCAAATCGAGCACACGCCCGCTCCGGTCGTTGCGAATCTTAAGGTCGCGGGCGGCAATATTGTTCACGTAACCGATATCAAAGCGCTTTTCAATACCGTTTTGGATATCTTGAGCACTCATCTGCGCAATCTGCGGCTCCTTGCGGATGCTCTCAATAGTGGACTTAATCGTGAAATACTGTATGTACATCGGCACCACTTTCATCGCGACCAGTGCCATAAATCCGATCACGATCAACACTAGTAATAAACCAATCACAGTCATACCGCGTTGTTTGCTGTTACCGCTCCGCTTTAGCAGGCTTTGCATGATTCCATCTCCCCTTCGTCTATTGGATACCGTGGCCAATCCGACCACATTGACCATTGAACGTGATGCAATCCCAGTTCATCCAGATCAGAAAGGCTCGCCCGATCAGGTTTTCTTCCGGCACTAAACCCCACACGCGGCTGTCGCTGCTGTTATCGCGATTGTCACCCATGGCAAAGTAATGGCCAGCCGGAACCTGATATTCCCAGCTTGGCGTGCCATCCGGCTCGCGGCGTAGTTGGAGGCTAGGCCATAGGCCGACCAATCCCCAGCGATTATCCGCCAGAGTTTGGATGCGGTGGCTGACTTCGCTCAGTTGTTCCTCAAATAACTGATAACCTGGCGTAGCGGCGGGATTGTCCGCTAGCGGCGTTAATGGGGCGGGTTGGCCGTTGATCCAAAGCTGCTTGCTGCGATAAGCCAAGCGATCGCCCGGGAGACCCACCACCCGCTTAATATAGGCCACCGCTGGTTCGGGCGGATAACGAAATACCACTACATCCCCACGCTTGGGCCGTCCATTGCCAATGATCTTGGCATTCAACACTGGCAACCGCAAGCCGTAGGTAAATTTATTGACCAGAATGAAATCGCCCTTCAATAGGGTCGGCACCATGGATTCCGAGGGAATACGGAACGGTTCGACCACGAATGAGCGCAGTACCAACACCGCCAAAATCACCGGGAAAAACGACTTCGACAAATCTACATACCAGGGGAGTTTGGCAGGGGCCACCAATGCTGCACCAGCGTTCTCAGTAGAGGGAACCCGGGTGCGGCGCGGCGCCAGCAGCAAGGTATCCCACAGCCAAATAGCGCCGGTTAGGCCAGTCAGCACCACTAAGATAGCGGCAAAATCAATATTCATGGTTATTCAGATCCACAGATAAATCTACGCCCGTTGTTCATGAGTTTTTGTCTACTTGTAACACCGCTAGAAAGGCTTGCTGCGGGATTTCCACCTTACCCACTTGCTTCATGCGTTTTTTGCCCGCCTTTTGCTTTTCCAGCAGCTTGCGCTTGCGGGTCACATCCCCGCCGTAACATTTAGCTAGCACATTTTTACGCAGCGCCTTGACGGTGGTGCGAGCGATGATCTGATTGCCAATCGCCGCCTGGATAGCGACTTCAAACATCTGCGGGTGAATCAGCTTCTTGAGCTTGACTGCGACCTCATGACCTCGGCGCTGGGCCTGATCGCGGTGGACGATAACGGACAGCGCGTCCACGCGCTCGCCGTTAATCAGCACATCTAAGCGCAGCAGCGGCGCGGCTTGAAAGCGATCCAGGCTGTACTCGAAGGAGGCGAAACCCCGACTCACCGATTTCAGCCGGTCGAAGAAATCCATCACGACCTCACTGAGGGGTAATTCGAAGCTCAGTTGCACCTGACCACCCGCATAGTGCAAACCGCGTTGCACGCCGCGCTTTTCAATACACAGGGTGATGATAGCGCCCAGGTAATCCTGCGGCGTTAGGATATGCGCGACAATGATCGGCTCGCGGATTTCGGCGATTTCGTTGGCGGGCGGCAACTTGGCCGGATTGTCAATAGTGACGGTTTCGCTTTTGGTGGTGAGCGCTTCGTAGACGACGGTCGGGGCGGTCGTCACCAGATCGAGGTTATACTCCCGCTCCAACCGCTCCTGCACAATCTCCATGTGCAGCAACCCCAGAAACCCGCAGCGAAAGCCAAAGCCCATCGCTTGGGAAGTTTCCGGCTCGAAATACAGCGAGGCGTCGTTCAGGCGCAACTTCTGTAACGCTTCGCGCAAATTGCCAAAGTCATCTGATTCCACCGGAAACAGCCCGGCAAATACGCGAGGTTGGATTCTTTGAAAACCCGCCAAGGGCTCGGCCGCTGGACGGTCTGCGCTGGTGAAGGTATCGCCGACTGGCGCGCCGTCGATGTCTTTGATGCCGGCAATGACATAGCCTACTTCGCCGGCATTCAGGACCGGCTGTTCGCTACGCTTGGGGGTAAAGATGCCGACCGATTCCACTTGAAAAACCCGGCCCGTAGACATTACCTGCACTTTTTGCCGAGGGACGATGCGCCCATCCATCACCCGCACCAGCGAGATAACTCCAACAAAGTTATCAAACCACGAATCTACAATCAGAGCTTTGAGGGGACCCTCCGGGTCGCCTTGCGGGGCCGGGATGTGGGCAATAATTGCCTCCAGCAATTCCGCGATCCCCGCGCCGGTTTTGGCACTAACCCGCAACGCCTGGCTGGCGTCCAAACCGATGATATCGCCGATCTCGCGCGCGACCCGCTCCGGGTCGGCGGAAGGCAGATCGACCTTATTCAGCACCGGCAATACCTCCAGATGCTGTTCCATAGCCGTGTAGCAGTTGGCGACACTCTGGGCTTCAACACCTTGAGCGGCATCCACCACTAGCAGCGCCCCCTCACAGGCGGCCAGTGAGCGGGACACTTCGTAGGAAAAATCAACGTGACCTGGGGTGTCGATGATATTGAGCTGATACGTATCCCCATCGCGAGCCGGATAGCGCAGCGCGACGCTTTGCGCCTTAATGGTGATGCCGCGCTCACGCTCCAGATCCATGGAATCGAGCACCTGTTCAGCCATTTCTCGCTCACTCAGGCCGCCGCAAAGCTGAATGAAGCGGTCCGCGAGGGTGGATTTGCCGTGGTCAATGTGCGCGATAATCGAAAAATTGCGAATGTGATCCATGAATCCCATTGAGCTCAGCCAGTGGTGGCATTCTCCGCCGTCTCGCGGTGGCGAGACCAACCGGCCAGCGCCATGCTCCGCTCAGGCCAGAGTTGGCGAACGCCCGTTCTTTCGGAAAAGCGGGGATTATACGTTAATGGCTGGAGGAAAGCAGAGTCGGCGTGTCGGACGCAGTGGCCAAACGACGCAGCACCACAGCCTGAAACCGTGCATCACCGCACCAGCGCCCGGAAAGCGCGCGCGCCGCCAGCAGCCCCAGCCCCAGCCCCACGCCGCCCGCCAAGACCACCGGTTCCTCACCGGCTTGACCGAATACGGCTTGGCCCAGCAGCGCGCCAGCCAGTAACAACGCGATAGGCAGGAAATAAATCACCCACGCTCCACGCAGTACGGCTCCCTCGGCCACCGCCACGCTCACGGTGTCACCCACTTGCAGAGGCAACATTGAGAGCGCTGGCGTGCGCGTGCGTCGCTGACCCCACAGTTGGCTTAACGCTGCGGTACCGCAACCCGTTTTGGCCGAACAGCCAGCGCAAGCCGACTGGCGTTGCGTTTCCACCCACACCCGACCGTCACCCACCTCCACCACAACCGCTTGTTCTTCCATCATGGCAGACTGGTCTCAGAGGAGTGGCGGATGGACATGGCGATATGCTGAACGGTGGCTGTGGGCACTTCGCCCACCACCAGCACCTGATGCCCTTCTAACACCAGGCCAAAGGCATTCATCGAACCCCATTGCGAACTCCCCTGCAACAACGGAGGGTCGCCTTCCAATTTCTCCAAAAACACTGAGATTGTAGCCAAGCCGTCGGCAAACACCCAATGTTCGGTGGGATGCTGCCCTAAAGCCTCGGCAAAACGTTGCTGCGAAACCTTCGTGAACCCAGCAGGGATCGCGCCGACCCGCCACGCAGATTGCACAACAGTTTCTCTAGCAACGGACGGCCCTATATTCACCTTTTCTTTCTGATCTGTCCCGATTCCCTCAACTGGGGCATTCAAGAGGCTAAAGACGGAAGATTTCGACAAGCCTGGAAGCTTCCCAGGCAGATGCGGCTTGATCTGGAGTTCGGTGAAGAGTATCTGCTCAATGGGTCGGCCTTTCTCGTCTAGCAACACAGTGCGCAATGCCATGCCGGTCTGCTGATCCAGCCATAGGCGGTAACCAAAGCGCCAGGTATCGCGCGGCTTGATGGCAATGACGCGCGCCGCCCGCCCGGCCACACGATCTTCTTCCAACAGTTGCAGCTCGTAATGGCTTTCCAGCCGTCCACGTTCGCGCGGGATGACCGCCAGTAGGGGGAAATACCGATAGGGGTCCTCTGCCCATGCGGTTTGCCGATTTGGCACGATCCAGGATGCATCCTGATGTTCCTCGACCACCACTTCCCGCGCTGGGCCGCTCAAGGAAACCAGTCGTTGTCGTTCGTCATCGGGGCCACCTTCGCGCACGATGCGCAGGGTTTCCACCTGAGCGCCACACAGGTAAACGAACGTGCCTTCATAATGAAGGTTGCTGGTAGCTTGCGCCATCCGCTCCAGCCAGGCCCAAGCGTTTTCGGGTGTGGCGGCTTGCGGATG
>JBATSQ010000102.1:0-2392 GCA_049293375.1 Candidatus Contendibacter sp. | reverse complement strand
GTTGTCGCGGGCGCGAAGCGTCCGCGACAACGCGCCGATGAGCGGTGCCGGAGTGCGCAGCACGGAGGCGTCCGCTCCATTGGCTGGTTAGGCGGCAGCTTCTTTTTCATATTTGTCGGTGCTCGGTACCCTCTCCCGCCGTGATAAACAGCATCTGCGCTTTAGTCTGTGTTCTTGCGGTGTGCCATGTGCCTTTAGGCACAAAGGCGTAACTAGCTGGTTCCGTGAGGGTAATGGATTCATGGCCTGCGGCGAATTCCAATACGAAGGTGGCCGCTCCCGATAACAAACACACTATCTCATCGCCGTTGGGATGCATTTCCCACATGGGCCAGTCGGCTTCGAATGTATGGCAGGAAACCAAGTATTCATTGTGAAATGTGCCGAGCTCGCCGGACATAAGCCGAGGCCAGAACGAGTCGTCGACTGGCATGTTTTCCGCTGTCGCATTGCCTCGCAACCGGACGTAAGTCGACGCTAAATTCGGGGCTTTGGTTTCGGACATACTGGTACTCCGGTCAGGGCTTGGTCTTGCTGACGCCTAACGGGGCGGCGGATAAGCCGCGAGAGTCGGTAAAGCCGTAGGCTTTTCCGCCTGAAGTCGGCTTGATCCGCGTGGTTGTGCGGCGCGTCGCGCCGCGCAAGCAGCGGATCGTATCCGCCGCCCCGTTGTCGCGGGCGCGAAGCGTCCGCGACAACAAATAATTATACAGCCTCCGTATATCTACATCAGAAGCCAAAACAAATAAAACTAAGCTGATTTTTCTATCTTTTTTCCACTGTGTATCAACGCAAAAAATAGCGGCTTCAAATTTCCCGTCATTATCGTACCAACCCAACCCCGGCGGAATCCATATCTCCTCCGGGGCTGATCTAACAAATCTACTTCTTCCTCACCGGCGGCAAATCGGTACAAACCCCCTCGAATACTTCCGCCGCCATCCCGATGGACTCGCACAACGTCGGATGTGGGTGGATAGTCTTGCCGATGTCCACCGGATCGCAGCCCATCTCCACCGCCAAACAGACCTCGCCGATCAAGTCCCCGGCGTGGGTGCCGACGATGCCGCCGCCGATCACCCGATGGGTCGCCTCGTCGAATAGCAGCTTGGTGAAACCCTCATCCCGACCGTTAGCGATAGCGCGGCCCGACGCCGCCCACGGGAACACCGCCTTACCGTACTTGATGCCTTCCGCCTTGCACTGATCCTCGGTCTTACCGGCCCAGGCCACTTCGGGATCGGTGTAGGCGACTGAGGGAATCTGGCGGGCGTCGAAGAAAGACTTTTGTCCCGCCGCCACTTCCGCCGCGACATGCGCTTCATGCACCGCTTTATGCGCCAGCATCGGCTGACCGATGATGTCGCCGATAGCGAAGATATGCGCGACGTTGGTGCGCATCTGGTTGTCCACCGCGATGAAGCCCCGGTCGGAAACCGCTACGCCCGCTTTCTCGGCGTCGATCTTCTTGCCGTTGGGGCTGCGGCCCACCGCCACCAGCACCAGATCGTAAAGCTGCGGTTCGGCCGGGGCTTTCTCGCCCTCGAAGCCGACCTTGATCCCCTCCGGCGTGGCTTCGGCGGACACGGTTTTGGTCTTCAGCATCACCTTGTCGAAGCGCGGCGCATTCACCTTCTCCCACACTTTCACCAAATCCTTGTCCGCGCCCAGCATCATCCCATCCAGCATTTCCACTACGTCAATCCGTGCGCCGAGCGTCGAATACACCGTCGCCATTTCCAGGCCGATGATGCCGCCGCCGACCACCAGCATCCGCTTCGGTACACCCGTCAGCAGCAGCGCGCCGGTAGAATCGACCACGCGTGGATCGTCCGGCATGAACGGCAGTTTCACCGCCTGCGAACCGGCGGCGATAATGGCTTTCTGGAAGCGCACCACTTTTTTCGCGCCGGTCTTGTCCTGGCCCGCGCCGTCGGTCAGTTCGACTTCCAGATGGTGGGGATCGAGGAAGCGGCCGACCCCGCGCACCACCTCGACCTTGCGGGCTTTCGCCATTCCGGCCAGACCGCCGGTCAGCTTTTTCACCACGCCATCCTTGAAGCCGCGCAACTTATCGATGTTGACTTGCGGCGGGCCGAACTCAATGCCGTGATGGGCCAGCGCCCTGGCCTCGTCCATCACCGCCGCCGTGTGCAACAGCGCCTTGGACGGAATGCAGCCGACGTTCAGGCACACGCCGCCCAAGGTGGCGTAACGCTCCACCAGCACCGTTTTCATGCCCAAATCGGCGGCACGGAAGGCGGCGGAATAGCCGCCCGGCCCCGCGCCCAACACCAGCATGTCGCACTCGACATCGACCTGGCCGCCGTAAGAGGGCGCAGCGGACGCGGGCGCGACCGCAGCCGCTGGAGCCAGCGCAGCGGGCGCGGCC
>JBATSQ010000101.1:0-5413 GCA_049293375.1 Candidatus Contendibacter sp. | reverse complement strand
TTTGGGCGAGGTGGTGGTGGTGCCAGTCGCCAATCCCATTGGCCTGGGGCAGCATTTGAATGGCCGATTGTTGGGGCGCTTTGATTTCGAGAGCACCGGCAATTTCAATCGCGGCTTTCCCGACCTGACGACGGGCGTCGCCGAACGGTTGCGCGGGCGACTAAGCGACGACCCAGAGGCGAATGTCAGCCGCATTCGAGAGGCGCTGCGGGCCGCGCTTACGGAACAACAAAGCCTGCGCGAGACCAGCACCTTGAAACTGGCTTTGCTCCGTTTGGCTGTGGATGCTGATCTGGTATTCGATCTGCACTGTGATAGTGAATCTCTGTTGCATCTGTATGCGTCTCGCTGGCATTCCGAGCAGGCGCGCCTGCTCGGCGCAGAACTCGGCGCGGCGGCGATTCTGTTGGAGGAGGAACCGGGCGGCTCTCCGTTTGATGCGGCGTGCGCCGGGCCGTGGTGGAAATTGCGGGCGGCGCTGGGCGAAGAAAAACCGATCCCGTTGGTCTGCTTTGCAACCACGGTGGAATTGCGCGGTCAGGCGGATGTGCGTGATGACTATGCGGCGGCGGATGCGGCGGCCCTGCTGCGCTTCCTACAACGGCGCGGCGTGCTGGCCGGCGCGCCGGGGTTATTGCCAAAAGCCCGCTGCGAGCCGACCCCGCTGGAGGGCGTGGATGTGTTAACAGCCCCGGCGGCGGGCGTGCTGGTCTATCGCAAACAGCTTGGGGAGCGGGTCGCTACGGGCGAGGTGGTGGCGGAACTGGTCAATCCACTGGCAGACCCGCCCGGCATGGCGCGCGTGGACGTCCGCGCCGCAACCGATGGCCTCCTGTTCGCCCACATGACCGAGCGGCTGGCGCGGCCGGGGCAGAAATTTTGCAAGATCGCGGGCCGCGAGCCATTAACTTATCGTCAGGCTGGCGCATTGCTAGAGGATTAAGCGGAAGACGCTGGTTTCGGTTCTACGGAGTTATTCGCTATGATCCCCCCTATCCGTGAGTCACGCACTTAGAGAACAGCATGGATTTGATTGGTTTTTTATTGATAGGGCTGATTGCGGGCTGGATCGCGACCCAGTTTATGCACAGCGGTAGTCTGGGGTTGCTGGGCAATCTAGCGGTCGGCGTGGTGGGTGCCGTGATCGGCGGCTTGCTCTTTCGCCTGATTGGCTTTGCGGCGATTGGTCTGATCGGCAAGCTCATTACCGCCACAGTGGGCGCGATCGTACTGTTGTATATAACGCGGCTCTGGAAAAACGGCTAAGCGTTGGTGCTAACGGCTCATTCGCCCATGGATGTCCTGTGGCTGGCGCTCGCTTTCCTGTGCGGCCTACTGGCGCGCCCTTTGGGCCTGCCAACGCTGGTCGGTTATCTGATCGCGGGATTCGTACTGAATGCCTTAGGCCAGCACAGTAACGCCCTGCTAGATCAGATCGCCCATGCCGGTGTTTTGCTCCTGCTGTTTAGCGTCGGTCTTAAGTTACGCTTAAAAAGCCTGATTCGCCCCGATGTTTGGGGCGGCGGCGGGCTACACCTGATCTTCAGCATAGCAATTTTTGGCCTGGCCTTTTGGGTGGGAACCACCTTGCCCCTGACTCAGGCCCTGGTGCTGGCGGCGACGCTGGGTTTCTCCAGCACGGTGCTCGCAGCCAAGGTGCTGGAAGAAAAAGCCGAACTGCGGGCGTTTCATGGTCGGCTGGCGATTGGCATTCTGATTATTCAAGATCTGGCGGCGCTGGCGTTGATGACCGTGGCCGGTGCAGCGGCACCCACGCCGTGGGCGTTGCTGGTGCTGGGCTTGCCGTTGCTGCGTCCGGTGGTGACCCGGATTCTGGATTGGAGCGGCCACGATGAGCTGTTGGTGCTGTACGGTTTGGCGCTGGCGCTGGTAGTCGGCGGCCTGGGCTTTGAGCACCTTGGTTTAAGTTCGGAATTGGGCGCGCTCTTGCTGGGCGCGCTACTGGCCGGTCATCCCCGTGCGATGGAGTTGTCGCGGTCTTTATGGGCCTTGAAGGAAGTGTTACTGGTCGGTTTTTTTCTGCAAATCGGTCTGCTGGGCTGGCCGAGCGCTTCCCTTCTAGCAGGGGCTATCTTGCTCACCTTGCTGTTGCCACTCAAGGCGGCCCTGTTCTTCTTTATTCTCATCCAATTCCGGTTACGCGCCCGTACTGCGTTTTTGACCGCGCTGGCGCTGGCCAGCTACAGTGAATTCGCCCTGATTGTGGTGGAATTTTTAGTCGGCAATGGCCAACTCAGCGCGGATTGGCTGGTGTTACTGGCGTTAACGGTGGCGCTGTCTTTCGTGGCGGCCGCGCCGCTCAATCGCTTCGCCCATGATCTGTACGAGCGGCTGGAAAATAGGCTGGCGCGCTTCGAGCGCCCGGAACGACATCCTGACGAGCAGCCGGTGTCCTTAGGTAAGACGCAAATCCTGATTTTGGGTATGGGCCATGCCGGCACGGCGGCTTATGATTTTCTGAAAAAGCGCCAAAACAGCGCCGAGAGCCATCAAGTGCGGCTGGTATCGGGCATCGACTCCGATCTGGTCAAAGTCGAGCGGCACATCCACGAAGGCCGCCGGGTGGTGTACGCCGACGCCGAGGATCCGGGCTTCTGGCATCGTTTACACTTAGGCGGGATCAAAGCGGTGATCCTGGCCATGCCGGATCCAGAAGCCAAGCGCATTGCCACCCAGCAGTTGCGGCGGCGCGGCTTCGCGGGCTTGATCGGTGCGATCAGCAGCTATCCCGAAGAGGCCAAGGCCTTAAAGGCCGCAGGCGCAGATATGACCTTTTTAGCCTTTAATGAGGTGGGCGTCGGTCTGGCCGAACACGTTTGGGAAGCCTTGGAGCAACACGCCCGTCAGCGGGTTTGATGGCGGATGGCTTGGATACCTAGGCACGATCTCATGGTCTATACGGATCGAATGCGAACCCGCGAGGATTTTTTATGAAGATCAGCAAGACCGAGACCGAATGGCGCGCGCAACTTACCCCCGAACAATTTGCCATTTGTCGCCAGAAGGGGACTGAACGGGCGTTTACTGGCCGTTATCACGATTGCCACGACCCGGGGCTTTATCGCTGTGTCTGCTGCGGTCAGCCGCTATTTGATGCAAGCGCCAAATTCGATTCCGGCAGTGGCTGGCCCAGTTTTTGGCAACCAGCACCAGCGGCAAAGATCGCCACCGCTGACGATCACAGTGTGTTTATGCGCCGCACGGAAGTGTTGTGCGCCGATTGTGGTGCGCATCTGGGTCATGTCTTCGACGATGGTCCGCAGCCAACAGGTTTGCGTTACTGTATCAATTCGGCCGCGTTGCGCCTTGATCCGGGTGCAACGCCAGAGGAAACCGCTAAACCCACGGAGCCACGCTGAACCAACCTTTTTCTTAGGGGGACTCGTTCCTTTCTAGTGAGAATGCGTTCTTTTCCAGCGGGGACTCGTTCTTTTCCGTTGAGGGCGCATTGGGAAAGCTGGGCGTGTTCCCAACCGTCGCCGGATACAGCACCGCATCGCAAGCGGCTGGCAGCCGCTGCGCCGACGGCGGCTCCGGTTTCGGCCTTAGTTTAGGGTATAGGGCGGCCTGCACGATCTCGTCAACCCACTTGGCCAGTTCGGGACCGCACCCGTCGCCGGGTGGGAATGGCTTTTGTGGTTTACACTGGCTGTCGTTGGGTGGACAGGCCAAACGCACATGGAAGTGGGCGTCATGACCCCACCAGGGCCGCACTTTTTCCAACCAGTCGGGGTTACTCTCGGTGACGCACAACGTCTGCTTAATGATGGGATTTACAAAAATCCGCTCCACCTCCGGGGCCAGGGCCGCCGCCCGCAAGGCATCGCGGTAGCGCGGCGACCAGCGGGAACGCTGCAAGACACCGGCGGCGGGCTGGATCATCGATAGCATCTCGATCCGCTCGGTATCAGCGCGAGTTAGCCTGCGATCACGCGGTTGCTGCAAGAACCAGACATCGACATCCAGGCCACTTTGATGGCTGCGATGGCCGCTGGGCATCGGCCCGCCCCTGGGTTGCCCCAGATCGCCGATCAAAAGTTGAACGCCTTGCTCGGCTGCCTGGCGGCCTAAGCGCTCCACGAAGCGGACCAATAAGGGATGGCCGTAATAGCGGTTGCGGCTGGGACGCATAACCTGATAGCCAGCGCCGACCAACGGCAACGCCACAGCCCCAGCGATACAACCGGCGGCGTGAGAACCGATCACTTGCGGCGGCCCAGGCAGCGGCGCACTGACCGCACTCCAGGCGTTGCCCGCCAGAGCGGGCCAAACACCCAGCCAAGAGAGCAGCAGTACAGTCAACGCGCGCAAGGCCCACGATAGGGCCAGATTATTCGGGTTGCGACTCAACGGTTTCTTCTCGACTCTTTAGGCATTCCTACAGCGGGTGCAATAGCGTTGCACCCGATTGGCTGGGACGACAGACCTACAGTCGCATGGGCAGATAAAGTCAATTACCGCCTTTAACTATTACCGTCGTGATAATAGGTGTACTGGCTGGGCGTGGCATCCCGGTAATTCTCCATGGCGGCGCATTTCTGGTCGCGATGAAACTCGAATTTCTTATCCTGATGATATTGGTAAGGATTACCGACGGCTTTGGCCCATTTGTAGCAATTACCGAATGAAGTATCTTCGATATACTCCCAGGCGTTTGCCGCCGCATCAGCTCGGATCAAGCAGCAGCCATAGCGTTCTGGGTTAATGCCCCTTAACGCGCCATAAAAGTCGAAATCCGACGCCAGCACGTCGCCCTGGATGGTGCACAACGCGAGCAGGCCGAACACCGCGCTTGAGGTCTTTATTTTCATACCCACCACCTTAGTTGAGTTGTTATGGCTTAAATGTTAGGAACAGCAACGAAAGGCGCACCAGGAAGGCATGGAGATCAGACGCTGATTTCGGCGTCGCCAGCGACCGTCCACAGCGCGTAGCGCTTGAGCGTAAGGCATAGCATACAGGAATGCGTCTTGCCATGCGGCCTTGGCCGCAGCGGCGACATTGGCAAAACCGGCGGAATAAGTCATTGCGCTTGCACTAAAATTGCGCTTCACAACACCGAAAGACCTGCGGTTTCTAGCATTCGGGTCAGCCGGATCAGCGGTAGCCCAACCAGACTGGTGGGGTCCTCACCCTCCAAGCGCTCGAATAGCGCTATGCCTAGCCCCTCCGATTTGAAGCTGCCCGCGCATTGATAAGGTTGCTCGCGCCGCAGATAGTTTTCAATCATGGCCGCCGTCAACGGTCGAAACGTCACGCGAAACGGCTCGACCGCCGTTTGGCGCTGGTCGCTGGCGCTATCCAACAGGCACAGGCCGGTATAAAACGTCACTGTGCGCCCGGAGGCGCGGCGCAGTTGTGCTGCTGCCTGGGCGTGATGGCCGGGCTTACC
>JBATSQ010000100.1:0-3655 GCA_049293375.1 Candidatus Contendibacter sp. | reverse complement strand
GATGAGTGAGCCCGCCTGCCGACGCGCGCTGAGCGCGCGGTTAAAACCGATATTCTTGGAATCGCGATCACCGACCACCGCCAGTACTTCGCCGGTTTCGGTATTGGAGATCACAGCGGCACCTTGCAGCGGCCGCGCTCTGGGTTGACTGCGTTCCAGCCGTGGCAGATTGTTGGTCATGGCTTTTTCGGCCACCGCTTGCACCCGCGGATCCAGGGTGGTGAAGATGCGCAAACCTTCCGATATGAGATCTTCCGGTTTGTAATATTTTTGCAGCTGATGCTGCACCACTTGTAAAAAGGCCGGATAAGCGGTGATACCGCTCGCGGTCTCCACCACCACGTCCAGCGGCATTTCCCTGGCGATGGCGACATCCTCAGCGCTCGCCAGATTTTGCTCGGCCATGACATCCAGCACCAAGGCGCGCCGCTCCCGCGCCAATTCAGGATGTTTGCGCGGATCGTACACCGATGGCCCCTTGATGATGCCCACCAGCAGGGCGAGTTGGTGCAGCTCCAGCTCCTCCAGCGCCTGGCCAAAGTAAAATTGACTGGCCAGGCCAAAACCATGGATCGCTCGGCTGCCGTCCTGCCCTAGGAAGATCGCGTTGCTATAGGCTTCCAAAATGGCGTCTTTGTTGTAGCGTGCGTCAATCAAAATCGCCATCAGGACTTCCGTGAACTTGCGCTTGATGGAGCGCTCATTACTCAAAAACAGTGTCTTGACCAACTGCTGGGTCAGGGTACTACCACCCTGCACGGTTTTTCCCGCCCGCAGGTTGGCCACCATAGCGCGGAAAATGCCTTTCGGATTGATGCCGACATGCTCAAAAAACGCCCGATCCTCCACCGCCAGTAGGGTATCGACCAACACCGGCGGCAGTTCCTTGGCGCTGAGCAGAATGCGATCTTCATAATGTGACGGATAGATGCCAGCGATTTCCGGGGGATCCAGCCGCAACAAACCCGGCGCTTCCCGCCCGTCTAGACTCACCACATCGACAAGAATATTGCCGGCAAAAGCAATGCGTAGCTTACGCGCTGGCTCCGCGCCATCCCAAAACATGAAATCGCGGGTCATGACCTCGAAAATCTCGCCCCGGCGGGTGTAGGTGCCGGGTTTATCCAACACATCTCCCCCACCCGGTAGTGGCGCGCAGTTCTCTGGGGTGGGCGATTTGGGCTTTTTGCGCTTGCCCGCCCGTTTACCCGGCGCGGGCGGCGGTGCGGGTGGGCAGTGCGCGTCGCGGTAGCCCAACAACCCCAGCTCCTGAGCAAAGGCATCAGCGCTGAGTCGCATGGTGGAAAACAGCTCCAGGGGCCGGGCGTATACCTTGGCGGGCATCGCCCAACGTTTCTGATCAAATTCCGCGCGGATTACCCCATCCAAATACACTGCATAGAGACCTAAACCCGCCACGCTTAGAAGCAACCCGCCTAGAAACAGCGAGAACAACGTGGAAAACAGCCCGCGCACCAAAGGCAACGGTTTTTTGGAACGCTGCAATGCCGTCTTAGCCATGCCCGTTTTCACCCGCGCCTAGGCCACTAACGTAGCGGTTTGGCACGTTTTTATCCTGCTGTTTCAGCCTGCCCATCCCATCCTGCCAACTCTGTAATTGATCGCGCATCCACCACCCCGCTTCTCGCTCAAGCCGCGCTGCGCGGCGTTGCCGCAATCGGATATTTAGCCGCGTCTTATCGCCACAGACGAACAGTCGCGGAGCCTTGTCTTGTTTGCCCTGCCAGCCGACGCTTCGCTCAGCGGAGCGAACCCCTCGGCCGCCTGATTGCTGGATTTTACCAGCCTGGAGCGCTGGAGAGATGATCTTGCGCAGGAATTCGCTCAGCTCGCTCGTTAATATGCATACTGCTCATCCTATTCACACCGCATTTTTACTCCGTTGCAGCGCTGGCGACGCAGCCACTGGTTCGTATAATCCCTGTTTTAACCTTGCAATGAGCTGAGGGCGTGATGGTGCAATATGACGTGTACGGGATCGGCAATGCCTTGGTCGATCTGGAATATGAAGTCGAGCTGGCCGACTTAGAAGCCTTGGACATCGACAAGGGTGTGATGACCCTGGTGGATGAGGAACGCCAATTGCGCATGATGCACCATTTAGCCCAGCATCCGCACCAGCGGGGATCCGGGGGGTCGGCGGCCAACTCAATGATTGCAGTCAGCCAGTTCGGCGGCGCAAGCTTCTATTCCTGTAAGGTGGCGGATGATGCGCTGGGCCACTTTTATATGCAGGATTTGCGCGATGGGAAGGTCGATACCAACCACCATACGGAGAAGGAACCCGGCCATACCGGCCGTTGCGTGGTTCTGGTGACCCCGGACGGTGATCGTACCCTTTGCACCTTCCTCGGCATCAGCGGCGAACTGTCCGAGAGAGAATTAGTTGCAGACGCGCTACGCAACGCGGCCTGTTTTTACATGGAAGGCTATCTGGTCACCTCGGCGACCGCCCGCCAAGCGTGCAGCACTGCTAAACGATTCGCGGAAACGGCTGGGGTCAGGACAGCCATTTCCCTCTCCGATCCCAATATGGTGCGCTTCTTCAAAGCGGGATTGTTGGACATGATCGGCTCCGGCGTGGATTTGCTTTTCGCTAACGAGGAGGAAGCCAAGGGTATGGCGGGGGTGAAGGATTTATGCAGTGTGGTCGATTATCTGAAAACCCTCAGTAAAGAGTTTGTTATCACTCGGGGACCTCAGGGTGCACTGATTTGGGATGGCCAGACCTTGCTCGACATCGCTCCGGTCAAAGCGCATGCCGTGGACACGCTCGGCGCTGGCGACCTGTTCGCTGGTGCCTTCCTCTACGGGCGCAGCCAGGGTTGGGAACACCAGCGCGCCGGAGCTTTGGCCGCTGCCGCCGCCGCCAAGCTGGTCACCCATCTGGGTCCCCGCCTGCCCGCAACGACAACGCAGACTATTTTGTACAATTTCCAGCGTAACTAACGCCTGGTCCTAGGAGCTATGAGCGGCGGCGCTGGCTTGCTCGCTCATCTCCGCACAGCCCCACCGACCCCAGCACTACCCTCTCACCCCTCCCGGCGGGCAACCCCTAGTTGCTCTGTCTTGTACTGCGCTGACCACTCCCTCCGCCGCCAAGCGCGGGGATCTGATACCTCTCAAAAAGCATCCGTCGGTACCTTTTAAAGGTAAGTTTTTAAATATAAAGACTTAATCGTCTTTTGCCGCGCCTCGCCTCGCAAAAAAACCGCCCGTCTTGCCGCGATTGCCCACGTAATTTTGCGCCTAAATAAAAATTTTTTCATACAAGAGTATCTTTGCTATTGCAAAATATAAATTTTATATTATGATTATTAGTAACAGATTATATACAACAGTAAATTAATTATACATCGGAGAGCACCAATGTCACACCGCCAATTCTCCCGCAAGCTGACTGGTTCATTGATGTTGCTGCTAGCGCTCCCCGCCTTGTCTGTCCAGGCAGCGCCACAGGCTCCGGCCACGCTCAATGGCCTATATCCCAGCGACCGGCAAGCAGCTGCTGTTGAAGGCGGGTTCAGGGTAGATCCGATGACGCGGGAAACCATGCGCCTGTTCTACAACAGCGTGTATCGGTCTTCGGTGGAAGTGGATGCAAACTGGAACGGTGATGTCGCTTCCTGCAACG
>JBATSQ010000099.1:0-18138 GCA_049293375.1 Candidatus Contendibacter sp. | reverse complement strand
CCAGCAGCGCCAGAAACGCAGTCGCCAGCAGCGCGCCCAGCAGCGCAAAGCTCGGCAATGCCCATAGCGTAACTTGCGCCCAGCCGAAATACAGCGCCAGCACCGCGCCCAGACCGGCGCTGGCGGAGACGCCGAGAATTCCCGGTTCAGCTAGCGGGTTGCGCAACAAGCCTTGCAACGCGGCCCCGCTCAAGCCGAGCGACGCACCCACCAACAGACCCAGCAGCACGCGCGGCAGGCGGATTTCCAAAACGATTGCCACCAGTCGCTGATCGCCCCCCAGCAAGCCGATCAGTGTTTGCCATGGGTTGCGGGATACCGGCCCCAGCAACAAGCCCGCCAGGCTCAATCCCAGCAACACGGCTACTAAGCCGAGATTGAGCCGCCGATAACGTCGGCGGTCCGCGCTTGCCGCATCGTTCATGGTGAACTCGACGTGGTCGGCAGCCGGTCGGCGATATATACGGCGGCTTCGGCCAGAAACCAACCGCTGCAAATCCAGTAGCGATCCGGGACGCTGATGGTCGGTGCTCGCCTCAGCAGACGTTGGAATACCGGATGACGGGCGAAGGCCATCCGCGCGCTATCGCCGCCCTGGTCGAAAAACCCCATGACCACGACATCAGGCGCAGCGCTCGCCAGTTGCTCCAGATTGAAGGTTCCCCAGCCGTTGCGGCCCAAGGTCGCCGCCAGGTTACGGGTTCCGGCCGCCTGGAGCACGGCATCGATAAAAGTGCCTTGGCCGGCGCTGCCGCCGTCGGGGAGGAAATAAGCAGCCAGCAGCGCGGTGTCGTTAGATTGACGGCGAGCAGCCAGCCGCGTCAGTCGATCCGCCATCTCCGCCACCCGCGCCTCGCCCTGTTCAGGACGGCCCAGTTCGGCGGCGATGGATCGCGTGGTGGCGGCGATGTCGTCCCAGGTTTCCGGCAGCGGAATTTGAATGACCTTGACGCCGAAGCGCTCCAGTCGCTCGGTCACCCGCAACGGCATCCAGCGGTCGGTCAGCACCACCTCGGCCCGCAGCGCAATCAGCTCCTCGCCACTACCGCGCGTGGCTGAATAACGCCTGGCCTCGGCGGCAAACAGCGATTGTTTGGGATCGGCAGCAGCGGTGGAAACGGCGACGATTTGCGCGGGATCGGCCAGCCCCAGCAGGTATTGATCGGCGCAGGGGGTGAGCGAGGCGGCGCGTGGCAGAGCCAGTGCCTCAAGGGACGTTAAAACCAGCGCCAGCGCCGCCAGCCAGAGGATTGTGGAAAAGTGAACTGGCATCGGAGTGACTAGAAGCGATACCGCGCCCCGACGTAAACCCCGCGCTCGGTGCCGCTGTAACCCAGCACATCCTCATATTGCTTGTCGAATAGATTTTCGACGCGCCCGAAAAATTGCCAGTGCTCATCCAACCCGTATTCCGCCGCCAGATTGACCACGGTGTAGCTCTTCATCGGTACCAGGTACGTCTCGAAGGTTTGCTCATCGAAGGCGGTATCGACGAAAGCGCCGTGATGGCGCACGGTTAGATTGAGATTGCCTTGTTCGAGAAAGCGGTAATTCAGCCCCAAGCTGGCGACATGACGCGGGCGGCGACGCAATTCATCGCCCTGGGTATCTTCGGTATCGGTGTAGGTGTAGGCCAGCGTGCTGCTGACATCGGGCGTTAGTTGGGCGTTGGCGCTGATTTCGACGCCCCGCGCCTGGCTTTCGCCGGGCAGGTTGATGACGGTGCGGCCCGCGCCAACGATGATGTTGTCGATGCGGTTGTCGAAGGCGGTCACGTCGAATTTCAGTCGCCGGTCGAGCAAGCTCTGTTCCCAGCCGAGATCAAAGCCGCGACTTTCCTCCGGCTGTAAATTGGGGTTGCCCTGAAAATCGCCGGAGAAGCCAAACAGTTCGGTCAGAGTCGGATTTTTGACCGCTGTGCCGTAGCTGGCGTGCAAGCGCCCACCGAACTCCGGCCAGAGATAGGCCGCCGTAAGCCGGTAGGTGTTGGTGTTGTCGAAGCGGTCGTTGAAGTCGCGGCGTAGGCCCGCCGTGATAAACAGGCGTTCGTCCAGCCCCAGGCCGTATTGCAACGCGACGCCGGTGTTGTGCACTGAGTTGGTGGCGAAATAGGTATTACTGGCTTCGTCCTTCTTGTCCTTCACCAGCAGGGTGAAGGTGTGTTGGGTGTTGCCTGCGTTCAGAAAGTAGTTGCTTTGGTAGTCGATCTGGTTGGAGTCGCTTTTACTGTCGAAAGGTTCGAAGCCGGCGCTGCTGGTGGTGGAATCCATGTCGTAGCGGGCGACGCCGAGCAGGTGTTCCCACGCACCGCCGAGCAGGGTGTAGCGACCTTGCAGCCGCAGCAGGTTTTGGCGGTTGTCGATGCGGTCGTTGCTGTCCACCACCGGCTGCTGGTCGCCGCCCAGGAAGGCATCAAAGTCGGTGCGGTTGCGGGTGTAGCGCTCGGTCAGGGTCAGTTCCAGATCGTCGATGGGCCGGACGCTGCCCTTGAACAACAAGGCACCGATTTTCGCGCCATCGTCTTCGCTATTGCCGCGCCATGCACTGCCCGCCGACCAGCCGTCGGTTTGCAGCCAGCCGCCGCTCAGTAAAGCGTCGTAACGCTCGCCACGAGTGCCGACGCTGCCGGAAGTTTGCCAGGTGTTGAAGCTGCCGCCTTCGACGCGGGCATTGGCCTGGAACGGCTGGTCGGCGCGTTGGGTAACGATGTTGATGACGCCGCCGATGGCGGAACTGCCCCAGAGCACGCTTTGCGGGCCGCGCAGCACTTCGATACGCTCGACTTCGAGATCGAGCAAACTGTTGAAATCGAACGCGCCGCCGTCGGGGTGGTTGACTTCCACGCCGTCGATCAGCACCAGGGTTTGATTGGTTTCTGCGCCACGCAGATAGATTTCGGTGAGATTGCCGGGGCCGCCGCTACGGCTGACCGCTGCGCCCGGTACGTCGCGCAGGGCATCGGCAACGATGCGGATTTGGCGTTGTTCCAGTTCCTCGCGGTCGATGACGGTGATGGCGCTGCCGGATTGTTCCGGCGGAATCGGGACGCGGGTGGCGGTGACCACCAGTTCCGGCAGTTCTTCCTGGGCGAGAGTGGGCGGGGGGAAGCCGCTCAGCAGGCCGAGCGCGGCGAGTGGTGGCAGAAAACCGGGGGCAAGCAGTGGGCGAATGGTCATGGCGAGCGCGTTTTCTCAGGGTTGTTATCGTGGAATCCACCGCCGGGCGGTGATTCATCGCTAGCTGGAAAACGCGCGTGCGCCGGTCGTTGCGACCAGCCTGGACTAAAAGCGGAACACGTCCTGAGATGAAAGGGACGTTGCTCGACCGCTGGCGAACGCTCGGTTTCCCGCATCGCCAAACGGAGCAGACCGTTCCGCCGAAAGCACCCGTTCGACGGCAGGCGACGCCTGGGACGGCAGGTCTCCTGGCTGGCGGGTCGTGGCCGGACGTTCGGCCTTCCCGGTTGCCCAGTGGCCTGAGTAGAACGTCGGCTCGCCGCTCACAGTTGCGGGGACAGCCACGGCTTGCGACCACGAGGGTCTACCGTGTTCCCTTTTAATCCGCTGAGGAACCGTCTTGGCTGATAGATTAACGGGTTAGGTGGGGGTTGGCAATTGGCTTGCTCTATGCCAAGCGTCTAGCTGGAATAAAAGCGATGGATTTCGAAATGGCACACAGTCCTTTTCTCAAAGGTCGCTATGGGATGTTTGTAGGCGATGCAGCATTGCATTGAATGCCAGTTGCTTCCACCAGCTTGATCCATTCGTCACTTATGTCTCTTGCTTCAATCATCATTGTCAAGCCCTGTCTAAGCTTCCTGAGAACGGGTCTAAGGTCTCGTGACAAATTCTCAATAGGATGGATGGCGTTAACCATGCTTTGACTAGAGCTAAGTCCTTGATGCATGGCTGTCGACATGTTGCGAACGGAATGGAAAAATTCACAAACGGGTATTCTTAATTTGGAGTCACGCTCAACTTCTAAAACAGCGTGTTCAATTATGGTACGAACTCCTTGGTCAACCTCATGAAGGTGTGATGTGAAATCATTAACAAGTGACCTTATCCGTTCAACCGGCTTTGTAAGCTGATATGCAACCCTTCGAGCAACTATCAAGCGTGCGTTAAAACCTCCAGTGCTCTTGTTACTGCTCTGAATATCTGTCGTCGCATCCCGCATAGTCTGACCGATAAACTCAATGTCCTTAATAATGGAGTTTACTGTCTCAACAAGTTTCGGTAGAACCTCCTCAGCAGTTGCTACACGGTCAATAAACCCAGGAACATCGTCTTTATCCTCAGCGCCATTTGCCTCAATTGGCAAGGTATGGGTGTCGGTGTCGACGCGTTCGACCTGTCGGTTGGCTTCAATGATTCTCCCGGCTAGGGCGGCCACTGCCTTTCGATACTCTCCTGATAAGACTTCAGCAAACCTTAGATCACGCCAATCTTGCCATTGAAATGTTCTGATAAGCGTTATTAGATCATCCTTAGAGTTTTCTTCACTAAGTCCAGGGACATCAACGTAAAGCAATGGAAGAATGAGTTCCGTGAGACCGAGACTGGTTGCCTTCCGGGAGAAAAACTGTAGCTCTCTACGACATTCTGGACTCAAAAAATACCTAGGAGTTAAAACTGGGATGAAAAAAGCAATATCCGTAATGCTAGAATTTATCTTTCCTCTCCAGTCATCTCCCCACTTAATCGCATCCCTATCTAGAAAAAGATCGATTTTTTCGCCAGTTAGCATCTGAAATTGTCCGGCCACATCTCTTGCAAGTCTAGATATACGATTGCCCTCACATTCGTCGTCAGCGTGGACGTAGGACCAGAACCCTTTGTATGAAATCATTATCTGCACTCCTCTTTTTGCTTTCCTTTTTATGATAGCTACTTATATGAATTTTTTAATTTTTTAACCAAGTTATAAACCAAATTTAGAGCTTATGTGGCTTGCATTCATCCCGCTTCGTCTTCTCCCATAACCCATCCATTTCCTCCAACGTCGATTCTGCCGGAGTACGGCCCTGTTCTGACAGCCACTGCTCAATCTGCCGAAAACGTCGCTCAAATTTGCGATTGGTGCCGCGCAAAGCCGTTTCAGGATCAAGCTGAAGATGGCGGGCGAGATTGGCGACGGCGAATAACACATCGCCTAATTCATCGGCTAACCGTTCCTTCGGGGCTTGAGTAGCGATTTCATGGCGAATTTCGCCGATTTCTTCCTGAATCTTCGCCAGAATCGGCTCCAGTGCGCCCCAGTCAAAACCCACCTTTGAAGCTTTTTTTTGCAGCTTGACCGCACGAGTCAGCGCCGGAAGCGCCAGCGGTACGCCATCCAGCGTACCGGTGGGCGGCTGCGCCTTCTCAGCGGCCTTCAATCGCTCCCAAGCGGCGGTTTGCTCAGCGGCGTCGGCGTAATGGGCATCGGCGAACACATGGGGATGACGGCGGGTCATCTTCTCGGCGATGCCCTGCGCTACCTCGTTGAAATCAAAACGACCTTCCTCTTTAGCGATTTGCGAATAAAACACCACCTGAAACAGCAAATCCCCCAACTCATCCCGCAACTCTGCCCAATCCTCGCGGGCGATAGCGTCGGCAACTTCATACGCTTCTTCAATGGTATAGGGGACGATGGTGGCGTAAGTCTGTTCACGATCCCACGGACAGCCGTTCTGTGGATCGCGCAGCCGCTCCATTACCGCCAACAAGGCGTCCAAAGGCGATGGATTAGTCATGAGCAGGTGGTTTGGGTGAGTGAGGAGCGATAGGCGGGCCGGGCGGCATTCCAAACACCAGACTGTTGCCGGATGACTGCCCCAATGATTGCACGAGGCGCAATGACAATAACTGCGGATTGGCTTCGATCAGCTTGGCGGCGTTGGCCAGATTGCGCAGCGCGGCGGTTTCGCCTCTGGCTTTTTCCAGAATTGCCAAGCCTTCCTTGCGAGCAGTCACCACCTGGGCGAAGACTTCCTTCAATTTGCCGGGGAAGGTGATGTCCTTGATCTGGGCCGACAGCAACTTCAAACCCAGCGCCTGCGCCTTGCCTTCGGTCAACTCCAGCAGTTTTTTGGAAGATTCGCTACGACTTTGCAGCACGCTGTCGATATCGGCGGCGCTCACGATTTCCCGCAACGCCAGTTGCAATTCCAGATACAGGGCCTGCTCGAAGTTCTGTGATTGGTGAGTAGCGGCGAGCAGATCGGCGATTTCATAACGGGCGGCGAGGCTGATCTTCAGCGTGACGCCATCCGCGCTCAAAATTTCCTGGCCGGTGATCGAAACGAAGCGGGGCCGCATATCGACTTTTTGAAGCACTGTCGAAAGCGGGCTGTACCAATAAAGCCCCGGCTCTAGGAGCTTTTTGAATCTGCCGCTGGCATACAGCACGCCGCGTTCATAGTCCAGGACCAAAGTCCGGCGGAGACCGTATTTGACCAACGCATATGTGAGTACGAGCAGAACGGCGATGGCAATGAGGGCTTTCATAAAAGGCCTTTGGTAAGACGCCGACCCAGAAAACCTTCAGCCCGTAGCGGAGGCTTACGCTTGCAAGGCAACGGATTGAATGCGTAACCGCTGGTTATCCGGGGCGGCGCGAGGTCAAGGTGTTGCGTCTCGTAGAGGCGCACACGCCAAAGGAAGGGCAACGCGCGGGACGCGGATGACCACGGTATCCTGGCCGCTTCCGTCTTCCTTTGACCGCTATTTTAGATTCTTCAGGGCAGGTTTGCGTTGCCAAGCCAGTAGCACTCCAGCCATAAAAGCCATGACTATGCCACCGATGGGAATGCGCGCCTCCGAAGTCGGCCAGAGCGCGTTGCCTAGGCGCGTGGGGAAGGAACCGGCTGGATTGACCGCAGCCGCAGCAACAGTCTTCTGGTTGGCCATGCCCTGCTGGGCGCGTTCGGCTTCCGTAACCCAGACGGCGTTTTCTGTGGGTTCGATCCGCGAGCCGTAAGCATTGGCGTATACTTGGGTGAATTCCGCGCCCAGGAACAGAATCTGGGTGGAGTAGTAAATCCAGATCAGCAACGCCACCAACGAGCCGGCCGCGCCATAAGTGGATTCCGTGGCCGCTTGACCGAGATACCAGCCGATCAAGAACCGGCCCAACGAGAAGAGGGCCGCCGTCGCCATCGCCCCGATCCATACATCGCGCCAGCGTACCTTGGCATCCGGCAAAATCTTGAAGATCATGGCAAATAGCAAGGTGGTTACACCGAAGGAAACCACGATATTCAGCGCTTGCCAGAGCCAGGCTTGAGATTGGGCATCGCCTCCTAGAAACCGACTTGCCGCCGATAAAGCAGTGCTCAGCACAAGGGAGACCAGCAGCAGGAAACCAGTACCCAGCACCATGGTGAAGGAGAAGAAGCGGTCCTTGAGCAGACCCCACAGTCCACGTCCCGGTTTAGGCTGTACTTCCCAGATAGTGTTGAGCGCGTCTTGCAACTGGCCGAATAAACCGCCCGCTGCCACCAGCAAGGTGATCACGCCGATCCCGGTCGCGATTATCCCGGTCTTTGGTTTGCTCGCGCCTTCCAGCATGGCTTCAATAGCCTGGCGGCCATTCTGGCCGATGAGTTGACCCAGCTCATTGAGCATGTTCTGCCGGACCTGCGCCTCATCGAAAAACAATGCCGCCACCGCAATCGCAATGAGCAGCAGCGGGGCTAGGGCGAAGATGGTGTAGTAGGCCAATGCGGCAGCCAGCCGTGGCGCGCGGTCTTCATCCCATGATTTGAAGGTTTCTTTCAGTAAATCCCAAAGCGTTGCTTTCTGCATCGTTTCGCCTTTTTAGGTCACCAGGGTTGCCGGAGTTTAAGGCGGCTTGCGCTTGCCGGTCACCGGGGACTTCTGGACGACCGCAGGAGATGAAGCCCGGCTTTGCGGCAGCACTCTGGTATGCCGAGTTAGAAACACTTGCGCACCGTGCTTGCGCCCAGCGCGCGCGCCTTCGCCGCTGCTCGTGCCCGTGCCCGCAGGTTGCCATGCCGGGATTAGATGGCGCTTGCCGTTGCCGATCAGATCGGTGCGGCCCATCCGCTTCAGCGTCTCGCGCAACAACGGCCAATTTTCTGCATCGTGATAGCGCAGAAAGGCCTTGTGCAGACGGCGCTGCTTGAGACCTTTCGGTGAAGCAACAAGTTCGCCCCGGTCGCGGTGAATGCCTTGCAGCGGATTGCGGCCGCTGTGATACATGGCCGTGGCCAGCGCCATTGGGCTGGGCAGGAACGCTTGCACCTGATCGGCGCGAAAGCCGTTGCGCTTAAGCCACAGCGCCAGATTCAGCATGTCCTCGTCGCTGGTTCCCGGATGCGCAGCGATGAAGTAGGGGATCAGATATTGCTGCTTGTCGGCTTCGGCGGAGAACCGGTCGAACAGCGCCTTGAAGGTGTCGTAAGCGCCGAGGCCCGGTTTCATCATTTTTGCCAGCGGCCCGGCTTCGGTGTGTTCCGGGGCGATCTTGAGATAGCCGCCGACGTGATGGGTCACCAGTTCGCGGACGTAGGCCGGGTCGCGGATAGCGAGATCGTAGCGCAGGCCGGAGGCGATCAGGATTTTCTTGACGCCTGGCAGTTCGCGGGCTTTGCGATACAGGCCGGTCAGGGGCGAATGATCGGTATTGAGATTCGGGCAGATAGCGGGATAGACGCAGGACAGCTTGCGGCAGGCGTGCTCAATGTCCGGCGATTTGCAGGCCAGCCGGTACATGTTGGCGGTCGGGCCGCCGAGGTCGGAAATCACCCCGGTAAAGCCGGGCGTACGGTCGCGGATTTCCTCGATTTCACGCAGGATCGAGCGTTCGGAGCGAGATTGAATGATGCGGCCTTCGTGCTCGGTGATGGAGCAGAAGGTGCAACCGCCGAAGCAGCCGCGCATGATGTTGACCGAGAAGCGGATCATCTCGTAGGCGGGAATGCGAGCATCGCCGTAGCGCGGATGGGGGACACGGGCGTAGGGCAGATCGAACACCGCATCCAGTTCCGGGGTGGTCAGCGGAACCGGCGGTGGGTTGAGCCACACGTCGCGGTCGCCGTGGCGCTGAATCAGGGCACGGGCGTTGCCAGGATTGGTTTCCAAATGCAGCAGCCGCGAGGCGTGCGCGTACAACACCGGATCATCTCGCACCTGTTCGTAAGTCGGCAGACGGATGGCGGTTTTGGCGCGGTCGTGACGCGGCGGGCGGCTCTGGAACCGCAGCGGGCGCGCGTCGGTCGCGGCTGAAGTGACGCTGAGGCAGGTTTTAGGCGAGGCCGGCGCGTCCGCGTAAGGGTCGGGATGAGCTTCGACGATCCCCGGCTGATCGACTTCGGTGGAATCGATCTCCAGCCAGTCTTCCGGTAAACCCTTACCGATGAACGCCGTGCCGCGCACGTCGCGGATGGTTTTGGGCGGTTCGCCGGCGGCGACGCGGTGGGCGATTTCGACTAAAGCGCGCTCGGCGTTGCCATACAGCAGCAGGTCGGCCTTGGCATCCAGCAGGATCGAGCGGCGTACTTTATCCGACCAGTAATCATAATGGGCGATCCGGCGCAGGCTGGCTTCGATGCCGCCGATGAGAATAGGCGCGTCAGGATACGCCTCGCGGCAGCGCTGGCTGTACACGATCACCGCCCGATCTGGGCGTTTGCCGCCTTCGTCATTGGGGGTGTAGGCGTCGTTGTGGCGCAAGCGCCGGTCGGAGGTATAGCGGTTGACCATCGAATCCATGTTACCGGCTGTAACGCCGAAAAACAGATTTGGTGGGCCGAGCGCTCGGAACGGTTCGGCGGAATTCCAGTCCGGCTGGGCGATGATGCCGACCCGAAAGCCTTGCGCTTCCAGCAGCCGGCCGATGATCGCCATGCCGAAGCTGGGATGATCGACATAGGCATCGCCAGTGACCAGGATAATGTCGCAAGAATCCCAGCCAAGGGTGTCCATCTCGGTAGGCGACAGCGGCAGAAAGGGTGCAACGCCGAAGCGGGCAGCCCAGTATTTGCGGCGGGAGAATAATGGTGGCGTCGTGTGCACGAAGAAACGGAGAGTTCCCAAAAGGTGAGATGACAGGCCAGGCGATGAGCGGGTGGCACCCAGCCTGGCAATTACCGGGCGGTTATGCCAGGCTTCGCAGTCGTTTTCAAGCCAGCCAGTTTCCCCTGGCGGGAATACAAACAGGATGCAGTGAAACCATGCCTATTCATCCAGGAACCGGCGCTCCGGTCACCGGTGCGCCAACCCGCCTGATTGCCTACAGCGTGGCGCTGGCGGCGCTGGCGGTAGCCCTATCGCCGCTCAGCATTCCGACCGGCCTTGCCAAGGTCTCACCGACCCAACATTTCATCAACGTCATCGCCGGGGCGCTGGTCGGGCCGTGGTGGGGGTTGGCAGTGGCGCTGGTCACTTCGCTGGTGCGTAATGCGCTGGGGCTGGGAACACCGCTGGCGTTTCCGGGCAGCGTGTTCGGGGTGGTGCTGGCCGGCCTGGCCTATCGCTACAGCCGCAATGTCTATCTAACCGCCGTGGGCGAGGTGATCGGCACCGGGCTGATCGGCGCGACGGTCGGGGCGCTGTTGGTTGCTCCCTATCTCATGGGCAAGAGCATCGCCCTGACGGTGTTGATCCTACCATTTTTGTTGTCCTCGGTAGTGGGAGCGGCACTGGGCGTGGCGGGTTTAATAGTTCTGCGCCGACTCGGCTATCTGCGCTCGGCGTGAATGATTGATCCTCTCATCGCCTGCCGGGGCATCAGTTATCGCTATTCCAGCTCCGGGGTGTCCGTTTTGCAGGGTTTGGATTTCACCATTCAACCCGGCGAATTTGTGCTCTTGGCCGGGGCCAGCGGTTCCGGCAAATCGACTCTGTGCCGAATTTTCAATGGCCTGATTCCGCATTTGCATGGCGGTGAATTGCATGGGGAGTTGACCGTAGCCGGGGTCGACCCGCGCCAGACGCCGCCGCACCGTTTAAGCGGCACCATTGGCCTGCTGCTGCAACGTCCTGACACCCAATGTCTGGCGACCACCGTGGCCCGTGATCTGGCGTTTGGCCCAGCGGGTCAAGGCCTGGATCGCGCCACCATCGCCCGACGGGTGCAGTCGGTGGCGTTAGCGCTGGAGATTGAGCATCTACTTGATCGTTCGCCCCATACCTTATCCAGCGGTGAGCAGCAGCGCGTGGCCTTAGCTGGCGTGTTGGCGCTGGAACCGCAACTGCTGGTGTTGGATGAGCCGTTCGCTTTTCTCGATGCGACGGGTGCGGAGCATCTGCGCGAGCGGCTGCGTCGGTTGCGCGCGGCGGGCATCACGCTCGTGGTGGCGGAGCATCGCTTGGAGGAGGTGGCCGACTTGGCCGACCGCTTGCTGGTTTTGCAGCAGGGTCGGCTGGTGGCGGATGGCGCACCCACCCAGGTGCTGGCCGCCGATGTCGCCGCCTGGGGCTTGGAGCCGCCCGGTTTATGGCCCGCACCGCCGCCCTTGCCGAGCGCGACCGCGCCAGAACCGGTGGTGGCCTGGGAGGAACTATGGTTTGCGCGCGAGGGTCGGTCCGTGCTGTGCGGTGCCAATCTCGCCAGCACGGCGGGTGAAATCGTGGCCTTGCTGGGCGCGAACGGGGCCGGTAAAAGTACGCTGCTGCGCCACGGCAACGGCCTATTGCGTGGGCAACGGGGCGTGGTGCGGGTGTCGGGTCAGCCGGTGGGGCGGCGACCGGTGGCGGAATTGGCCCGTGAGGTGGGACTGGTGATGCAGCAACCCGCGCACATGCTGTTTGCGCCCACCGTGCGCGCCGAACTGGCCGCCGGGCCGCGCGCGCTGGGCCGTGATGATCTGATCTGGCGTCAATGCCTGAGCGAACGCTTTGGGCTGGAACCGCTACTCGATCGTCCACCGCAACTACTCAGCGCTGGAGAACAGCGACGAGTGGCGATTGCGGCGGTGCTGGCGTCCCGCCCGCGCGCCTTGCTACTGGACGAACCGACCGCTGGGCAAGATGCCGCTGCCCGTATCACTCTACGCGCGCTGTTGGCCGACTGTGCGGCGGAAGGCTTGGCTATCACTGTGGCGACCCACGATCCGCGCTGGGCCTGGCCGCTGTGCCAGCGCTGGGCGCTGCTGGCTGAGGGTCAAATCTTGCTGGCGGATGCTCCAACCGTGGTGGCCCGCTATGCACCCCGGCAGCGCCAGCGCTGGCTGGAGTCGGGGGCGGCTGGATGAACGCTTTGGTGGATAATCCGTTATCGGTTCGACTGGAGCGTTACGATCCGCGCGCCAAGCTGGCGGTTTATCTGCTGGGCTGCCTGCTGATTTTACTGACCACCGAACCGCTGGCGCTGTCGTGGCTGACTGTCGCCGCACTGCTGGCTATCGCGGTGGGGCGCTGCTGGCGCGAGTGGCTGCGGGTGCTGCGTTTGCTGTGGCCAACCCTGCTGCTGTTCGCCGTGATGGTCGGGCTGAGCAGTGGCGTGTTGGAAGCGAGCGGCGCGGTGCTGCGCTTATTGGCGCTGGTAACGGCGAGCGTGTTGTTCTTCGCCCGCACGCCACCGGAGGAGCTGGGTGATTCTTTGTTGGCCAGTGGGGTGCCGCCGCAAGCGGTCTTTCTGCTGGAGGGAACCTTGCGCTTTGCCCCGACGATGGCGACGCTGGCCCGCGAGGTGCGGGAGGCGCAGGAAAGCCGAGGCATCCGGCTGGATGGACTTTATCTGCTGCGCAACGGTTTTGCCCTGCTGGGGCCGCTGCTGGCCAGCGTAATGCGCTTTGCCGATGATTTGGCCGAAGCGTTGGAGGCGCGGGGTTTCGGCAGCCCGATTCGCACCCCCTTAGCGGACTACCGCTTTCGGCGGCGGGATTGGATGCTGGTGTTGGGAATGGGGATGGTAGCGGTGGGATGGCTGTTTATTGTTGGCTGACCCGGTGGCGGGATCAGCCTTGCTCATTGCGCTCAGAAGGATCTGATTTTAGAGCCGAGGGAAGAATATCTTGCATCACTTCCTCCGCCATATTTTTCATTTCTGGCGAGATGCCAAGAAAAGTGTCGGGCTGACCGACCGCCGTGCGCAAAGCTAAAGCGATAGGTTTAAGGAAACTAGCATATGCTGAGTATTCTATGAGTTCGGCGAGGGGAATTCCTAAGCCAATGTGGTGGCATTCATGGGCATACTGATAAATAGCGACTAGTGTGCTTGGATTGCCATTGCAAGCAAGTTTTGAAAGAGCATCCAAAGCTTGTCGAGATGAGTCTCGCTTGCCTTCCCAGTCAAAGAGATCAGGAAAAATTTCAGAAATCGAACGGTGCAAGCGTTGAGCTTCCTGTCGCGCCTGTGAAAAAACGCTCATTTCCAGGCGGTATTTTTCCGGTAATTCCGCTGGTAACGCAGCGGCCAGAGCACGCGAGTATTCAAGATGATCGGCATAACACAGTCGTCCCGTTCCATGAGCATGGGCACGCTCGTCGGCGAGAGTGCGCAGTTCCTCACTGCTGTACCACAAACGCATAAATTCGATTAAAAACGTCAGGCCCTGCCGAGCACGGCGCGAGCTATAACGCATCAAATACCAGATATTAAAAAACCGCTCGGCTATTTGATAACCGGCGCGGCGGCGGCCCTGCAACTTCACCTTTTCAATGAAACCTTCGCCTTCCAACCGGTTCAATTGGCCGCTAATCGTAGTAGAGGGTATGCCAGAGGCTTCTGCCAATTCGGCCAGCGCAATGGGTGCCCAGCGCTCCATGATATGCGCCAGCAACTTGCGCGGCTGCTCGGCTAGATTTTCCATCCGCGCCTTATACAGCGGCGTCATCAAATCCAATAACAGCTTGAGATCGGCATGGAGGTTATCCTGTCGGTCGGCAGCGAATAATTCGTAGAGAATAACCGTGGTGCGCGGATTACCACCGGACAAATTTCGCAGCGCCTTTAACCGTTCCGGGTTAGCGTCCAGAATCCGGGTCATGGCCTGAGCGGCATTATCGCCGGGCGCTTCCTGGGCTGCGCCAAAGGTGCGGGCCAGCGCCAGCATCGCCTCGCGCATCTCGCGCAGACTCAAAGGCCGCAGTTCGAGCATTTCAAAAAAATCATGAAACGCATCACTGTAGCGGTGGCTGGATTCCAGCGTGTGATAACTGGCGCCCAGCCAGAAAAGACCGCTGTGGTGCGTCAGTGTTTTACGCAATCGCCACAGCGCATCGGCGTCGGTTTTAGAACCGCGTTTGCTCTCCTCCGCGCTGCGTAGATTGGTAAAGAGCAGATCCGTGCTGTCAATCAGCAACAGAAGGCGGCGCTGGTGCTCGGCAATCCAGGTGTCCAGCAGACTGACCGCTGCCTCTTCCCGTTCCAGTGGCGGTAATGCCTGAAGTCGTTGAATTTCATCATCCAGATGGCGCAGCTCAGCGGGCGTTGCACCCTCGCTTTCCAGCGCATCGGTCAGGGCGTCCAGCACATTGCTCCACAACCCCGCCAGCGTGGAGACGGTGAACAGCTCTTCAGGAAAAGTCAGCGCAATCCAGCGGGACGACAGTTCCGCATCATCCCGCACCGCCAGCGCAACCCGACGTAACAGGGTGGTCTTGCCCATGCCGCGCTGACCGACCATGAGCACATGTTGCGGTGCTGTATCCGGTGGCGTTTGTCGCAAGCGATCCAGCAATCCAGTTAGTTCTCGGTTGCGCACCACGAAAATGGCGCGCAATTCCGCATCGCTCCATAGATGCGGATTGTATTTCGGAACGCCTTGCAACGGGCCACGATCTGGGTCAAGCATGGTTGCGCTTCCAGTAATCGCGTAGCAGAAACGAAAGAAACACGATGCGTTCGCCCGCATCATTTACATAGCCGTCTTCTTCCAGTTTGAGCAGCAGACGGTTAAGCGTGGCGGTGCGTTGGTCGGGATCAGGCTGACGGCGTTGCAGGCGGGCCAGTAGTTGCTTGCGCGTCAAGCCTTCATCCGCTTTAGCCAGTGCTGCCAGAATCGCCAGGGCAAAGGAGAAATCAGGTTCAGCCAAATCCCTTTGTAGCCGCTGATACCAATGGCTGAAGCGCGAGCGGCTGGCTAATAAGCGCTCATAACCATCGTCCACATCGGCTATGCCCAAAACCTTAGTTGTTGAGCCGACTTCCAGTTCACGGTCGCGCGCGGCTTCCATGCTGGAAGCCAGCAGCAAATTAAGATAAAAGGGCGAAAGCCAGCCGGTGCGCTGGCAGAGATGGGTCAAAACGGCTTCCTCGGTTTGCCAGCCCTCACGTTGGCTAAGCGTAGTCAACATGGCAGGGGCATCCTTTGGCCTGAATGGCCCTAGCCGAAAATCGTAGCAATCATTAAGGCGCGTAGTGAGCTGATGCTGCTCCAACAGGTAATTCAAGCCAATGGAGCCAGAAAAAATGAAGCGGCACATCACCCCGGACGAAAGCCGCCAACTGCGCAACCAGCCAAGCAGGCTTTCCGCCTCGACAGCATCGCGCGTAATCAACTTTTCCAGAAAAACCGAAAATAAATCCCTTTTCCGCTGCTTCATCCGCCAGACGTTGCAATAGCGAGGTTTTCCCTAACCGGCGTGGCCCGCTGAGCGCGATGTGATTGCTTTCCAGATAGCTCCACAGATCCTTTCGTTCTATTACCCGGTCGAAAAAATCAGCTCCTTCCGCCTTGTTTCCGAGTCGCATACCCATACGCATCTCCCAGCAAGTTTGTAGTTGGATAATAATATATTTAAAAATGAATAAATTCAAATTTGAATAATACTGTGCGGTGTAGGTAAAGTAGGCCATACAGTGGCACCCTACCGTTCCCACGAGCGGGATTGGATGCTGGTGCTAGTGCTGGGGATGGGGATGGTAGCGGTGGGATGGCTGTGGCTTTCAGCATGATCCGAGGTAGGATAGAAAATCCGCATTTTGGAGTCAGTGGCTATGAAAACCGTTTGCGCCCTGCGCCATGTCGCGTTTGAAGACCTTGGTAGTTTTGCGCCAGTGTTGGCGGCGCGCGGCTATGCCATCCGTTACGTTGAAGTCGGCACCGATGACCTGACGGTTCTGGAACCGCTGGCCGATGATTTGTGGGTCGTGTTGGGCGGTCCCATCGGCGTTTATGAGGCAGAAGCGTATCCGTTCATTCGCGCTGAATTGGCGCTGTTGCAGGCGCGATTGGCTGCGGGTCGCGCCGTCCTGGGTATCTGTTTGGGTTGCCAGCTCATGGCGCGGGCCTTGGGAGCTGAGGTTTATCCGGGCGGGCGCAAGGAAATTGGTTGGGGGCCGCTGACCCTAACCGCCGCTGGCCTCAATAGCCCACTGGCGGCGTTAGCCGATGGAACTGCGGTGCTGCATTGGCATGGCGACACCTTTGATTTGCCTGCAGAGGCCGTATTACTGGCCTCAACTGCGGCTTATCCACATCAGGCGTTTGCCTGGGGCCAGCACGCCCTGGGGTTGCAGTTCCATCTGGAAACGACCGCGCGCGGCTTGGAACGGTGGTGGATCGGTCATGCCTGCGAAATTGCCCACACAGCGGACTTGCGGGTGTCCGATCTGCGGGCGGCGACGGTTCGTCATGCTGCGAGCGCCAAGGCGCGCGGGCAGCAGTGTCTGAGTGCTTGGCTGGATCAGGCCGGACTGTGAACAGCCGGGTCTTAGTGATGGATCAACGGGCGAGAACCGATATCCGAGAACCGACAGATATGCAAGAGAATTAGGAATCTGCTCAAGAATGAAACACTCGATTTACTTTATTGGTGGAGCCAGCGCGTCGGGAAAATCAACAGTCGCCAGGCTCTTGGCGGCGCAGGAGGAACGGTCGATTGTCGAGCTCGATAACTTTTACGACATTCTGGAAAGTGCAACGCGGGATAAGAGGTTTCTAGAAAAAACCACCCAAAAAATTGCGTTGGAGCTCGTCTCTCAATTGTTAGCGGCAAATGGGTTCTGCATTGTAGAAGGCGGCTGGATCCCTCCTTTTGAAGCAAAAAAGCTCAAGGACCGTTCGCAAGGCCGTTTTTATCCGGTGTATTGCGGCTATTTAAACGGGAAGGCCAAAGATCGCCTACGCAAGATTCGGGACGGTAAAAGCCATTGGTTGACGAAAAAACCGTCAGAGGTCGCGCGTGCTTATTTGCGCGATCAATTAAAGCGCAGTCATTGGTATCAAAAACAATGCAAAAAATACGATTTGCCGTTTTTCGATTTTTCCAACTTTGGAGATGGTGTGACCGCGCTGAGCCTCGATTATTGCCGTTGGCGGCAAGCGGCGGCTTATTCAAGCACTGTTGCTCCAGCGCTGTTTTATAACGCTTGTTGAGCGCTCACCGTCGCTTTGCGTTCTAGCTTGCCCCAGCCCACCAGCACACCCCGCAGGGAGGTTAACGCGCTCTTGATAGCCACGTAATACATCAATTGACGGTAAAAAAAGCGTTGCCAAAACAGCCAAACTAGCAAGCTCCAACTTTCCTGCCGTTCGAGGGCAAAGGCCAAGATGGCCGCTAAATAATCTACTGTTACGAACAAAGCATAATAAAACAAAACCCGCCACAGGGCGTCTGCGGAAAATTCAGCGGGATGTTGCCAGTAACTGAGGGCGGCCGATCCCAGTGTCCAGAGCAGCAAGAGATCCATCACCGGCGAGATTAAAGGGAAAAAGACCTGAAAAATAAATATATTGGGTAGCGCAACAAAACCCAGGGCGCCATGGCGCGGCCGAAACAGTACGTCACGGTGTTTCCAAGCCGCTTGCAAGGTGCCATACATCCAACGGTAACGCTGCCGGATGAAGCCGCGCACGGTATCCGGTGCTTCGGTTAGCGCCACGGCGGCATCCTCATAGACGATGGCGTAGCCCAGTCGGCGAATTTCCATGGTCAAATCGGCGTCTTCCGCCAGGGTGAGATGGGTAAAGCCACCCGCTTGCACGATCAATTCGCGCCGCCAAGCGCCCACCGCGCCCGGAACCACCGTAATGCAATTGAGGACGTCAAATGCGCGTCGATCCAAATTCTGACTGGTAATGTATTCCAGCGCTTGCCAGCGGGTGAGCAGGCTGATGCGGTTGCCAACCTTGGCATTGCCGGCCACCGCGCCGATGCGTGGATTGGCGAAATGACGGACCAGTTTATGGATGGTGTCGCGGGTAAATACCGTATCGGCGTCCAGGGCTACAATAAGGTC
>JBATSQ010000098.1:0-5368 GCA_049293375.1 Candidatus Contendibacter sp. | reverse complement strand
GGAGCCTGTGCAGCTTCGTAAACCTGTAATCCGGCCTGTTCCAGATGGTAGCGCACCTGCATGGCCAACAGACGGTTAAGCCAGCAACCGCCGCCCAACACGATGGCGGTCACCGCTTCGCGCCGCGCGGTTTGCCCCACCCAATCCGCCAATCCCAACGCCAGCGTAGCGTGGAACCGTGCCGCGCCGCGCGCAGGCTGTTCCGCTTGATCGGCCAGCCAGGCCAGCAACGGTCCCACATCCAGCGTGTTAGCCTCGCGAATAGCATAGCCGTCCAGCAGGGGATCAGCGGGACTGGCCGACGTGGCCAGGGCTTCCAGTTCCATGGCGGCCTGGCCTTCATAGGCATTATGGGCGCGAAGGCCCAGCAGCGCGGCAGCAGCGTCAAATACCCGTCCGGCGCTGCTGGTGAGCGGACAGTAAGCGCTCGCCTCCAGCGCCAACAAGCGTCGCACCGCTTCCGCCTGCGGACCAGGCCAGCGCTGGGCAATCTCCGCCCCTCGCCCCAGCCGCTGCAACACGGCGGCAGCCATCCGCCACGGTTCGCGGGCGGTGCGGTCGCCGCCGGGCATGGGCAGCGGCTGGAGCCGACCCAACCGCCGGTAGCGTGCGCCCTCGACCCATAACAATTCGCCGCCCCAGTGGCCGCCATCCTCACCCAGACCGACCCCATCCAGCGCCAACCCCAACACCGGCGCGGCCAATCCCTGTTCCGCAGCGACCGCCGCAATATGGGCGTGGTGATGCTGGACGGTCACACACGGCAGCTGCTGCTCAGTAGCCAGGGCGGCGGCGAAACGACTGCTAAAAAAATCAGGGTGGCAGTCACAGGCCACCCGCTCCGGGACGATGCGCAAGGTCGCCAGCAGACGCTCAGCCATCTCGACCAGGGCGCGGCAGGCGACGGGATTATCCAGATCACCGATATGGGGGGACAGATAAGCCTGGGCATCGCGGGTGACGCAGAGCGTGTTTTTCAGCCAGCCGCCACAGGCCAGCACGGTCGGACCCGCCAGCGGCAGCACGATGCGCCGGGGGACATACCCACGGGCGCGGCGCACGAACACCGCGCCGGTCGGCCGCCAGAGTTGTACACTATCGTCGCAGCGCGCGACGATAGCCCGGTCGTGGGTGAGAAAACCGTCGGCGATGCCCGCCAGTCGAGAGAAGGCTTCTTCATCGGTCATCACCAACGGCTCACCGCCAGGATTGGCGCTGGTCATCACCAGCAGCAACGTCCAGGGCTGGGTCAGCCAGGCGCAGCCCTCAGGTCGGCCAGCGGCTTCGTGAAATAACAGGTAGTGCAAAGGTGTGTAGGGCAGCATTACCCCTAGCCGCGCCATGCCGGGCGCTACGCCGCTTAGCTCCTCGGCTCGGTCGGGCCGCTGCTTCAGCAGCAGGATCGGTCGTTCGGGCGCTTCCAGTAACTGCTGTTCCTCTATGCGCCACTCCACCCAGGGCACGAGCGAGATGGCATTGGCCGCCATCACCGCAAAAGGCTTAGCTTCGCGCTGTTTACGCTGGCGCAACCGCGCAACGACGGCAGCTTGCCGCGCATCGCAAACCAGATGAAAGCCGCCCAAGCCCTTGAGCGCGAGAAGAGCGCCAGCGCGCAACTGCTCCAGCACGGTGGCGATGGGATCGGCCACAGTCAGCGGCTGACCGCTGGCGTCACGCAGGCTTAGCTGTGGTCCACACGCCGGGCAGGCCACCGGCTGCGCGTGGAAGCGCCGGTCAGCCGGCGCATGGTACTCACGCGCGCACTCCGCACAGAGCGGAAAAGCGGCCATACTAGTGTTGGGCCGGTCGTAGGGAACAGCCTGGGTAATGGTATAGCGCGGCCCGCAATGAGTGCAGTTGATGAAGGCATAACGGTAACGCCGATCCGCTGGATCACACAGTTCACGCAAGCACTCTGGGCAAACCGCCGTATCGGGCGTGATCTCGGCGCGCGCCGACCCGGCCTGACTGGACTGGATGATGAAACCAGCCTGGCTGTCATTACAAATCGGTAGCGCTGTGGTGTGGAAAGCGTCAATCCGAGCCAGGGGCGGCGGCTGACGCAGCGCAGTCAGGAACCGCTCCAGAACGAGCGGCGGCCCTTGGGCCTCAATTGCGACGCCACTGGCATCGTTACGCACCCAGCCGCACAGTTGCAGGTCGCGCGCCAGCCGATAGACAAACGGTCGGAAACCCACACCCTGCACCTGCCCCCCAATGCGAATCGCCAGCCGGGCCGTCGGCTCGCCCAGCGCGCCGGAGTCCACCACAGCCCTTAGCGCGGCCTCAAGCCAGGCGGGATCGGGCAACGACCAAACGCGCTTCCAGCGTTGCAACCTGGCGCTGTAAGGCCAAACGCTGCTCCCTACGCAGCCAATCCAGCCAGTCGCTGATGCCAACGCCGGTACGGGCGGAGACTTGCAAAATGGTGAGATCGGGATTCACCCGGCGGGCGTACTCCAAGCATTGCGGGACATCAAAATCCAGATACGGCAGCAAATCGATCTTGTTGAGCAAGAGCAGGTCAGCGGCCGCGAACATGTGAGGGTACTTAAGCGGCTTATCCTCGCCCTCAGTCACCGACAGCACCACCACCTTGTGCGCCTCGCCCAGATCGAAGCCCGCCGGGCACACCAGATTGCCGACGTTTTCGATGAATAAAATGCCGCCTTCCGCCAGTTGCAGCGACTCCAGGGCATGACCCACCAGGTGTGCGTCGAGATGGCAGCCCTTGCCGGTGTTAATCTGAATCGCGGGCGCTCCGGTGGCGCGGAGCCGATCCGCATCACGGCTGGTCTGCTGATCGCCTTCGATCACCGCCAGCGACGTTTCCTCGCGCAAGTCCCCCAGGGTGCGGGCCAGCAAGCTCGTCTTGCCAGAGCCGGGGCTGGACACCAGGTTGAGCGCCAACCAGCCGCGCGCCGCCAACCATTGGCGATTGGCATCGGCGAAACCCTGATTGTGCGCCAGCAAATCCTGTTCGAGCCGCAACAAACGCCCCACATCGGAACCCGGCGCGGACGGAAGCACGGTAAACGGCGGGTACTGGTCGTGGGTGTGGTCGTGACCATGGGCATGAAGATACCCTCGATCGTGCCCGTGCTCCGGGTGGTGGGTGAGTTCTTCCAGACGGATTTCCCCCTGGCCACAGCCGCAGATGTTGCACATGGCGTTCTCACTCCCGAAGGTGGACAGGGCAGGGCGCGCCCACTAAAAATAATAGCGCGTCAGACTCCAGGGTAAAGCGGAACCAGGCCATGAAATATATCGTGATCGCTGTGCTGATCCTTATTATAGCGGGGGCCGTGGCTACGTTTCTCCGCCAGACCAGCGGCCCTGCCGCGCAACCGCCGACCAACCACTCCGGCGAGCGCCGCCAAGGTTGGAATCAATCGTAATAGGCGCGCTCTGTAGCAACGAGGAGGGGCAGAACGAGAGAGCAGACTGCGTGGTGCCGGGAGAGAGACTCGAACTCTCACGATATTACTATCGGTGGATTTTGAGTCCACTGCGTCTACCATTCCGCCACCCCGGCACGGGTGTGAGAAAAGAGAAGGCGTAAGTATAAGGATTTTCCACCCACGAGCAAGCCAGAATTGCGCGGTTCGGGTAACATTGCCAACCCTTCCTAAAGCTTGACGCCAACTGCGCTGCAGCGGCTGGCTCCATAGTTCCCGGCCTAATTTTGAAATCCAAAATATTGCAAGCGGAACTGCTGCTGTTAGCAGCGACCATTTGGGGCTTTTTCTCCCCCATCCGCATGGTTGAACCACCCCGGCCCGGCCGGTAGACTTGCAAGCTCGCACGACTTGCGCCGCTGTCCCCAGCCTTCAAGGCAGCGGTCTTGGTCGAAAATCACCATGCCTTTCTCTTAGGGTATTAACGCCTTGAACGCTGTTTGCCACTGCATTCCTTGTTGGTCGTCCCCTAGCTGCCGCGCCGGGCTGTCGGCGGCGAGTGCGACGGTTTGACATCCTTCCTGCCCTAAAGGGTAGGGATTCCCACCACTGGCGTTCGATGTCCCGAACGGAGCAGGATATTCACAGCGGAGTTTTGATCGCGATCATGTCTGGAACCGCACTCGCCACATACCCAAACTCTTATTCCGAGGTCTGCGACACCTTTCGGCCCCGACGTGCAACCGCACGTCGAACAAACCTGGGTAGACATTCTTTCGTCCACTTCCTCAAACCAGGCCCCGTGCTCAATAGCTTTGTAGCGGAGCCGGTTACGGAAGAACGACCAGCCCGCATCCAACACCGATTTGGCCAGGCGGGTTTTGGCCAAGGCGGCGGCATTGACATTGCCGACCGCGATGTAGTCGAAGGCTTGAACCAGTTTCAGCGCTTCCTTGTGCAAAAAGTCCGTGCGCTGGTTGACGATTTTGGCGTGAATCGCCGTCACCTGGCGGCGCTTACGAGCGCGTTGCGCGATCCCCAGCCTGGCTTGCAGCGTCCGATAGTGGCGCTTGTTCTCGATCTTGTCACCCGTAGACAAGGTGGCGAAGTCTTTCAAGCCCAGGTCAATGCCAACGCCACGAACCGGCGCTCTGGCCGCAACGTCGGCAACCTCCATCACGCTATTCAAAAACCAGTGGCCTCTCGCGTCCCGCGCAAAGCTGGAGCCGTCCTTGATTTTCCCCTCCGGCAACGGACGGGAATAGAACACCCGGAAGGTCTGGCCGTGGAAGCGGAAGGCGTTGCCTTCGCGCTTGAGGTCACGGCCTTTAAACGGCACCCAGCCCAAAGCCTTTTTGCCACGGTAGCGAAGGTAAGGGCGCTTCTTTTGCGCTCTGGACTGGGCGTATTGCTCGCAGACGGCGTTGATCGTTCCCGCGTGCAGTCCCAAGTCCTTACTCGTACCTGTGGTCAGCGTGTTCAGGTCAAACCCGCTGGGCCAACGCTTATGCCACTTCAAGGCAAATTTCTGGGTGTCGTTGCAGAAATTCCAAACGAAATTCACCGCGCGGCTTTGCCGACTCAAAAGGCCGCTCAGGGATTTGACGCGGTAGCGGAACACCTTAACCATTTGAGAAGTATATCTTATTTATCAAGTCGCTGCTTAAAACCTGATCGCCCTTCGGACCGGGCGCTATCCCTGCCCAGCCTAAAGGCCGGGGTCTCTCGCGGAGAAGTTAGATGAGCGCCTGGCCGCCGGTCAAAATCGGCCTGCTGGGCCTGGGTACGGTGGGGAGCGGCGTGACGCGCGTGCTGGCGCGCAACGCCGAGGAAATCAGTCGCCGCGCCGGTCGCGCCATTGCCATCACTCACGCCGCTGCGCGCAATCTGGACACCACAACCGCGCATACCGCCGGACTTAAGCTCACCAGTGAAGCGCTGGACGTGGTGGATGATCCAGAAATCGCCAT
>JBATSQ010000097.1:0-7937 GCA_049293375.1 Candidatus Contendibacter sp. | reverse complement strand
TACGCGGGCGAATCGGGTGGTGAAGCGGTGGTGAATTTCGGCGAGGTTTGTGTGGACTGGGCGCATCGCCAGGTAACGCGCGACGGTCAACCGGTTCACCTGACGCCCATTGAGTTTCGTCTGCTGGTGGCGCTTCTGACTCAGCCCGATAAAGTACTGACCCACCGTTATCTTTTATGTGAGGTCTGGGGGGCCGCTTACGTAGAGCGCGGACACTATCTGCGCCTCTACATGAGCCAACTGCGGCAGAAGCTGGAGACCGATCCGACGCGGCCCCGCCACCTGCTCACCGAAATGGGGGTCGGTTATCGGCTCGTGCTCGATCGACATCGCTAAGCTCAAAGAGCTTGAAACGAGAACCGATTTGCCAACAGCGCTGACCTGACAGGAATAGGAAGCGCAGGGTATTCAGCTTCACGCCGTCTGCCGCGTCTCCCAGCGCCAGGCATGACCGATTAGAGTCGCTAAATCCGCGTAACGGGGCGCCCAACCCAATTCCGCCTGCACTCGCCGCGCATCAGCCACCAAGCGCGCCGGATCGCCGGGTCGGCGCGGGCCGTACTGCACTGGAATCACGCGACCGGTCACGGCGTGGGCGGCTTCGATCACTTCTCGGACCGAGAAGCCATTGCCGTTACCTAGGTTATAGGCCGCGCTGGCACCGCCGACCCACAACTGCTGTAACGCCAGCCAGTGCGCCTCACACAGATCGGTGACGTGGATATAGTCGCGAATACAGGTACCGTCTGGTGTGTCGTAATCGATGCCAAAGACGGTAATAGATGGCTGACGGCCAGCAGCGACGCGCAACACCAGCGGAATCAGATGGGTCTCGGGCTCGTGGCGCTCGCCTAACTCACCGTCGGGATCAGCGCCAGCCGCATTGAAGTAGCGTAAGCAGACCGATTTCAGACCATAGGCTACATCGTAATCTCGCAGCATTTGCTCCACCATCCATTTGCTGCGACCGTAGGGATTGATGGGATTTTTGGGATGGGTTTCGTCAATGGGGCTTTGCAGCGGCTCACCGAAAATCGCAGCGGTGGAAGAAAAAATAAAGCCGCGTACTTGATGAGCCACTAGCGCATCGAGCAAGCCCTGCGTTTTGAAAACATTGTTGCGATAATAGCGAGCCGGTTCCCGGACAGATTCGCCGACCTGAATATGCGAGGCGAAGTGCAACACCCCCTCTGGTCGGCGGTCTTGGAACACGCGCTCCAGCAGCGCCAAGTCCCCCAGGTCACCCTCCACCAACTGGCCCCCAACCACCGCATCCCGGTATCCAGCGGACAAATCATCCAACACAGTGACTTCACAGCCACGCTGGCACAGCAGTTTCACCATATGGGAGCCGATATAACCCGCTCCGCCAACCACCAGTACGCGCCTAGGCATCGGTTCCCGCGCCACTCTACATGGACCCTGCGCCGGTGTTAACGCGGGCGTTCGTTTTGCAGGCGCAACAGGCGTTGCAGTAACTGCTCGATTTCAGCTTCCAATGCGGCGCGCTCCTGTTCCGTTTGCCGTTCGCGCAATAACAACCTTTCTTCCACTGCTTGACGGTCACGCTGCGCCTGTTCTAGTTGCTGGCGCACATCGGCGACGTCTGCGGCGACTGCATGGGTGGCCTGGTTTGCCTGCTCGGCCTGTAGCTGCTCTACCTGCCGCTGCAACGCTTGGCGCTCTGTGTCCCAGGCCGCTTCCCGCCGCCGCAGTGCCTCGACGGTCTCGGCGCGTACGCGCTCCACCACCTGTATGCCTTCCGAAGACTGCTGATTGCTCAGATTTTCTTCGACCGTATTCAGATGGATTTGCAATTCCAGGCGCTCTCGCTCCCAGGCTTCCTGCTGTTGTTCCAGGCGGCGGTCCAGCAACGTTTTTTCTTGGTGTAGGCTCCGAATCTTCTCTTCTACTTGCCGATCCTGCAACGAAAGGTTCTGTCGTTCCATCTCCCAGCGCGCGGTTTCCTGCACATGACGCTCCTGCAACGCCACCTGCTCTTGCTCCAGCCGCGTCACCGTGCCACGTAGGCGCGTGGTTTCACGCAGGAAAACCTGCTGCTCCTGCGTGCGTAGCGCCTCCAGCTCAGCAAGCCGCTTTTCGAGTTCCGTATACTGTTCAGCCGCGCTAGCCAGTTGCCGTTCGAACTGTTTTTGTTGCTGAAGCGCGTTCTGGCGATTGTGATAGGCTGCCGATTGCTCAGCCAAGAGGTTGGCTTGCAGTTCATTGGATTGAGTCTGTACGTCCGTGAAAGCAGCCTGAAGGGTCCTATGCCGCCGCAACAGCATCTGGTAAGGCAGCGCATAGGCCACGGCTAGGCCCGCAATCAAACCGATCAATAAGGATGCAATATCCATCATGTTATGAAATCCACTGGTGTTTCAAAGGGTGGCTTCGGCCCTGGTGAAGGGTATTTAGCCTCTTATTTCAATAAGTAAGCCAACACTGCCGCGCCAATGCCCGCAGCGGCGGCCCAACCCGCAGCCATATAAATACGCTGATGCAAGTCGTCCTTAGCTTCCCCCCATAATTCTCGCATCATCCGCGCGACCTCCCGCGCTGGACGCTCAGCAGGCGGCTGCATTGCAGAAAGCGCTTGCTGAACCGTCTCACGCGCTACTTCCCGCGCCGCTTCCAGGGTCGCTTCCGGGTTCACCTGCTCGACAACCGCAGGCGGCTGCATTGCAGAAAGCGCTTGCTGAACCGTCTCACGCGCTACTTCCCGCGCCGCTTCCAATGTAGCTTCACGGGTAGAGGCGCTAGCCTTCTGCAACTCCTCGGCAAAGCGCGCAGTCAACGGTTTGACGAGCTGATTGGTGAAGGTGTGCAACTGTTCCTGACTAACTTGCGCAGCGATCTCCCGAGTTAGCCGCTCTGTCTCCAGACGCTCCTCGCGCTGATAGACCGCTAACCGTTCCTCCAGGAGCGTATTCCATTGGGTGTGCGAGCCCATTTCTTCAGCCACCGGGCCGCCCTCCTGCAAGGCTGACGGCGGCTCGCCTGCCAGCCGCGCATCCACAATCTGGGCTGCAACGCGCTGGCTGGCTTCCTCTTGGGCCAAATTCAACTCGCGTCGCAGCTTAGCGATGACATCATTGAGAAGCGGCAGCACTTGCGATTCGACGGAATCGTAGAAAACCCGCTCGGCCTTTTCGATCACTAGCTTTTCGATCCATTCGGCCGTGATACCTTCACCAGCTGAGGCCAGCACTGCAGACGAACCAGAATGCGGATCCAACAAGGCGCTCATGCGCTCCAGAATCTGGCCAAGCGCCTCCAGCGTCGCTGGCTTGCTCAGCACATCAACCGCGCCGGCGGCGTGTGCTTCATTTCGATAGGAGGGTTCATCCTTGGAGGTGTACATCGCCACTGGGATAGTCGCGGTTTCGGGCGTCTCCTGGATGCGACGCAATGTCATCAACCCGTCCATGCCAGGCATGGTGTGGTCCATAAAAATCACATCGGGTCTCTGGTTGCGCAGATAGTCCAGCGCCGCCTCGCCAGAATCGACGGTATCCACCGTCATTCCGAGGCTTTGTAAAATCTTGCGTAACATCAACCGCGCCGACTTGGAGTCGTCAACCACAAGAACGTGTTGGACTGGCATAACCCCCCCTGGTCTTCCGCTCGATTCAGAAGGTGTTCCGTCGGACGAAAGATCGTTATTATCCATCATCAAATAGTGATCGCCCAAGCAGCGGACCAAACCGCTCGTGCTGACATTAACCCAGTGCAAACCATGCTAAATAGCAAATAGCAGGAACGAGGGTATAGTACAAGAAACACCCCCCACAACTAAAGAGTCAGACCTCCAGCCCAGCGTCAGCGACCCACCAACGGATAGGGCGGATAGAGAGTATTCAACCAGTTCCCAAGCCCTAGCCACCACGGTTATGCATTTAGAGACTAAAAATCATATGCTACTGTTGTGAGTGATGCCCACGTACTCATCACTCCACCGGTGATACCTAGCTGCGTTACAGAGGCCATGCGCCAGACGATTACTGCTTCTCCCACCCAGCGCCATTTGGCCGTTACCGGTATGAGCTGCGCCGGTTGCGTCGCCGCCGTGGAAACCGCCTTGCGCAGTGTACCGGGCGTCACTGAAGCCAGCGTCAATCTGGCGGACCGCACCGCCCAAATCACTACGCTCATGCCGACGGCGGCGTTGATCGATGCCGTGCGGGCTGCGGGATATGACGCCACTGAGCTGCGCGACGAAGCCAACACCGCCGCTGAGCGTGACGCCACCGCTGCGGCGCATAACCGCCGGTTGATGCGCAATGCGCTGCTGGCGGGCGCGCTGGCCGCGCCGCTGATGCTGGCAGAGATGATGGGACAGCTACCGGCGCTGACGACGCACATGGGCCAGCTCTTCTGGGTAGGCATCGGTCTGGTCACGTTGGCGATCATGGTCTACAGCGCAAGCCATTTTTTCAGCGCGGCCTGGCGGCAATTCCGTCATCACAACGCCAACATGGACACTCTCATTACGCTGGGTACCGGCGCGGCGTGGTTCTACTCCATGCTGGTCGCGCTATTCCCCGCCAGCGTACCAAGCCTGGCCCGCCATGCCTATTTCGAAGCGGCGGTCACCATCATCGCCCTAGTAAATCTCGGTTCCGCCCTGGAAAGCCGCGCCCGTGGCAAGGCCTCCACTGCGATCCGTCGCCTGTTGGGCCTGCAACCGCGTACCGCGCGCATCGTCGAAAACGGCCAGGAGCGCGATGTACCCATCGCAACCCTCGGCGTAGGCGCGCTGATCCGGGTGCGGCCGGGCGAAAAAATCCCAGTGGATGGCGTTGTCGTTACAGGCTATTCCACTGTGGATGAGGCCATGCTTACCGGCGAACCGCTGCCAGTCGCCAAAGGGGTCGGCGATCTCGTCACCGGCGGCGCTGTGAATCAAACCGGCAGCTTGATTTTCCGCGCTAGCCGCGTCGGGGCCGATACCCTGCTGGCCCACATCATCGCCAGCGTGCGGCAAGCGCAAAACAGCAAGCCGCCCATTGCCCACCTGGCTGACCAAGTGGCGGCCGTCTTCGTACCGGCTGTGCTGATTGTAGCGGTACTCACCGGGCTGGCCTGGTTCAACTTCGGGCCTGAACCGCGCCTGAGCTACGTGTTGGTCACCACGCTGACCGTGCTAATCATCGCCTGCCCCTGCGCGCTGGGGCTGGCGACACCGATTTCCATCATGGTCGGCGTGGGCAAAGCCGCTGAATACGGCATCCTGATCCGCGATGGGGCGGCGTTACAGCGCGCCGGGCAGTTAACAACCCTGGTACTGGACAAGACCGGCACGATCACCGCCGGGCGGCCCACCGTGACCACGGTGCATGTCGCGCCTGGTTTCGATGCGACCGAGGTGTTTCGGCTGGCGGCGGCCCTGGAGGCCGCCTCAGAGCATCCGCTGGCCCAGGCGATTGGGCGCGCAGCCCAGGAGCGACAACTCACGCCGCCGTCCGCCACTGGTTTTACCGCTATCGCTGGCCAGGGTGTGATGGGCGTGGTCGAAAACCGGACACTGCGCGTCGGCAATCGGCGACTCCTGGAGACCGCAGGTATTGACGTGACTCCGCTGGCGGGCACCGCTGCGTGGCTGGCGGAGGCTGGGCAGAGCCCGGTGTGGGTGGCGGTGGAAGACCGGATCGCCGGCCTGTTGGCTATCGCCGACCCGCTCAAACCGGATTCCGCCGCTGCCATTGGCCGCTTGCGCACGCTGGGTCTGCGGGTGGTTTTGCTGACCGGCGATCAAACCGCCACTGCCCAAGCGGTCGCCGCCCAGGTCGGCATCGATACGGTATTTGCAGAAGTGCTGCCCACCGCCAAGGCCGAGGTGATTACCCAACTGCAAGCTGAGGGCGCGGTCGTCGGCATGGTGGGTGATGGCATCAACGACGCGCCGGCGCTAGCCCGCGCCGATGTCGGTCTGGCCATGGGAACAGGAACCGACATCGCCATCGAAAGTGCTGGCATCACTCTCGTGCGCGGCTCGCTGCACGGGGTGGCCGATGCGGTCGCCCTCTCGCGCGCCACCTTGACCAACATTCGCCAGAATCTGATCGGTGCTTTCCTTTACAATAGCTTGGGCATTCCGCTGGCGGCGGGCGTGCTCTACCCTGCAACTGGCTTGCTGCTCAATCCGATGCTGGCCGGAGCGGCCATGGCGCTGTCCTCCTTTACCGTGGTGAGCAATGCCAATCGGCTGCGAAGGTTTCAGCCCCGGGGGGGAACATGATCGCTGTGCTCGTCAATCTCGCCGGACTGGGCCTAATCGGCTTGATAGTCTGGTGGTTCTGGATCGCCCGCCCATGATGAAGCTGCTCTTTGCCCCCAAAGTCTCCTGGCTAGGCCGCCTGGGCCTGGGTGCCGTCTCGGTGCTGGCGGTGGTGATCGGTTTGACCATCGCCTCTTTCCTCTTCGTAACCCTGCTGGTCGCAGGTACGGCATTGGCTGGCTGGCTGTGGTGGCGTTTGCGACGCCTGGCGCGTCAGGCGCAACAAGCCACTCCTGAGATTTTGGAAGGGGAATACACTGTGCTGCCCGACCCCCCCGCGCTGGAAAACCGGCACCCGCCATCCCCTGGAACACGGCGCGCGCCATGAGCGCCAGCGCGCATCTCGATCGCTTGGCGGACACGCTGGAGCGGCGCGTTCGGACCGAGCAGATTCGGATGCTGTACGCGCAGGCTCCGCTGGGTGCGGTGACCGGCCTGCTGATCGCTCCGCTGTTGGTGGCGGTGCTGTGGAATGCACTGCCGCGTATGATGCTGCTGTCCTGGCTTGCAGCGCTGGAGCTTAGTGTGCTGGCGCGGCTGGCTCTGGCCTGGGCCTTCCAGCGCCGCGCCGAGACGGATGCGCTCGAACCCTGGGCGCGGCGCTACACCTGGGCTTGCGCAACCAGCGGCGCGTGCTGGGGCGGCTGCGCCCTGCTGCTGGCGCTCTCGCCATCCCTAGCCTACGAGCTTTTTATCATCCTGCTGCTAGGTGGCGTGTTGCTCGGCGCTCTCTTGATCATGAGCGCAAGCTTTTCCACCTACCTCGCCTATGCGGTTCTACTCAGCCTACCGCCCACGTTTTGGCTGATTGCGCGCGGCGAATCCATGCAGCAAGTCACCATGGGGGTCAGCGGCCTGCTGTACCTGCTGCTGGCCCTGACAACCGCCTGGCGCCTGCATCGGATGATCACCTATTCGCTCCGTCTGGCGGCGGAAAATCTAAGCCTGGCGCACGCCTTCGCTAAGGCTAAGGAACAGGCTGAAGACAGCAACCGCCAACTGGACAGTCAACGGGTTGCTTTATGCGATAACGTGGATGCTATGCGCCAACTGTACCAGGTCATTTCCATCCCGCACCGTCATGCCCGCGACCAGATTGCGGCCCTTTTAGCAATGGGCTGCCAACGCTTCGGCTTGACGATCGGGATCCTGTGTCATATTGAGGGCGAACGCTATGAAGTCGTCTACAGCACCTCCCCCAACGAAATCATCAAGCAAGGGGACGTGCTCAATTTAGCGGAGACGTACTGTCACAACACCTTTCAGACGCAGACGCTGGTGGGTTTTGAGCACGCTTCCGCCGGCCCCTGGCGACAGCACCCCTGCTATCAAAAATTCGGACTGGAGACCTATCTAGGCGTGCCGGTGCGGGTTGGGGAAGCGCCCTACGGCGTGTTGAGCTTCTCTGATTTTGCAGCGCGCGCCACCCCGTTTACCCTGGTCGACCGCGAACTGATCCAACTCATGGCCCAGTGGATCGGCGGCGCGCTCGCGCAGGAGCACACGGCTGAGGCTGCGCAGCGTCAACAAGCTCTGCTGGCGCACGCTTCCCGTCTCAACACCTTGGGGGAAATGGCGTCGGGACTGGTGCATGAGATCAATCAACCGATCACCGCCATCACCCTGTACGCCGAAGCCGGTCTGAATGGAGTGCAAA
>JBATSQ010000096.1:0-20612 GCA_049293375.1 Candidatus Contendibacter sp. | reverse complement strand
CGGCCCCCGGATAGATGAAGTGATAACCGATACGCGGATCCGCGCCGATGCCGATCCGCACTTTTTCAATATCGGCGTTCAGTCGTTCGGCCAGGTTGGCCATTTCATTCATAAAGCTGATCTTGGTCGCCAGCAGTGCATTGGCGGCGTATTTGGTCAATTCCGCTGAGCGCACATCCATTTCAATCAGCCGGTCATGGTTGCGATTGAAGGGAGCATACAGGGTGCGCAACTGCACGGTGGCTTGCGGGTCGTCACTGCCAACGATAATGCGGTCAGGGCGCATGAAATCCTGAATCGCCACGCCTTCCTTAAGAAATTCCGGGTTGGAGACCACCGCGAACGGAATCTCTTGACCGCGTTCGCCCAGTACGGCGGCGATGGTTGCCCGCACCACGTCGGCGGTACCGACCGGCACGGTGGATTTGTTGACCACGATCCGATAGCCGTCCATGTGTCGGCCGATGGTCTGAGCGGCGGCACGAACATGTTGCAAATCCGCCGCGCCATCTTCATCCGGCGGGGTGCCGACCGCAATAAACTGAAACAGACCATGGGCGACGCCTTCAGCGAGGTCGGTGGTGAAACGCAAGCGACCGGCTGGGCCATTACGCTGCACCAGCTCTGCCAAGCCAGATTCATGAATCGGGATTTCACCGCGTTGCAGGCGTTGAATCTTGGCGGAATCGACATCTACGCACAACACGTCGTTGCCGACTTCGGCGAAGCAGGCACAAGTCACGAGGCCGACGTAGCCGGAGCCGAAGAGGGTGATTTTCATGGAGCAGGTGGTTATGAATTTAGGGTTGCAAATGAGTGAACCGTGACCGGGGCAGCCAGTGCTTGAAATCAGCGTCGAAGCTGACCAGGTGTTCACCCTGGTGGATGACAGCCGCCGCCAACCAGATATCGGGAATCGCATGACCGCCGATGGGGTGTTTAGCGCAGAGGGCGCGGAACACCGGCCATTCTGCTCCTAGCGTGGCCTGTTCAACGCCGGGGGCGATTAGCAGCGCCACCAGGAAATTCAAGGCGGCTTCCATGGGTGTGGGTTGCCGAAAAATCCTGGGATGAGTGGCGAGCCGTAAAAAACTGGCGATGACCATAGGTTGTAGCAGCATCGGCTCCCCTCGCCCAGCGGCGATGAGGGCGCGCTCCAGCCAGTCGAAGGCTACGACGTGATGCGGATGGTCGGTGCGCGCGGCGGCGAGTAAAACATTGACATCAGGCGTCATGGTCGGCGGCGTCCAGCAGCTTTTGATTGCTCAGACCGCTCAGTCCCGGTGCCAATCCGCCTTGGCCCTGATAAACGGGAATCGTTACAGGGGCAGCCGGGGTGCTATTGATTTTCCGGGTGCGTAAGCGCCACTGTAAGCCTTCTTCGATCAGGCGAGTTAAGCTAACGTGCTCTCGCGCTGCCAACGCCTTGGCTTCGGTCAGCAGGGTGTCATTGAGGTTGAGCGTGGTTTTCACAGCGCTTTCCACAAGGCAAGGGATGAGAGGGTCAAGTACAGATTTCTGTATTCTAACCCAAAACACGGCATTTCGCCATTTTTGTAGCTTATTGATCTTTTAGGATTAACTGCGTCTGAGCGGCCAGCGGACTAGTCTCTTTGATGCGCTGGCGATGCCTGCGAAGTGGGCGATTGCGTTTGAAGCGCCCCGCTGGTCAGGCTCTCTATTTCAGTCTGCGGATTTGGATTGATGTATTTACTCGATACGAATTTGCTCTCTGAGTTGCGACGAGCTAAGAACGCGCAAGCCGGTCCGAGATAGCAAAACCAGCTGCTAGACGTTCCAAAACAAAACGTTTGAATTACAGTGCTGTTTCAATTTGTTACCGCTTACCCCGCGGCTTGCCTCTTTCACCCCGGCTCGATCCATTTTAGTACTCTCTCCGATCATTTTTAGATCGGAGGGAAAATGTAACCATATGAATTTTATAAATACTTGTTGGTTCTTAACGGCTTTGTAGAGTTTTGTTGTAGAATTCATCTCTAACATATTGATTTTTATTGATTTATATAATTTTTATTTAAAATTAATTTTCATAATCAATATCTTATATATTGAAATGGGACTCTTAACTTGCCTTGGTGTCGGCTCGCCACAGTAAATGACAAATGACGGGTATTGGCGTGCATTGTGCTCTGGGATACGGAAGTAAGTTTTGCGTGTAGTCCTTCTGCTCCTGAAAATCCGGAGGGTGAGCTAGAGTAACCGTACCGCTAATAATGGATCAGCGCCAAGCTCCTATAATTGATAGATAATAACGAGACACAATCCGTAGTCTCTTTTGAGGGCGCTCCATGTGCGGACATCGTGGCGAAACAGCCAATTGGAAAGGGTGGAGGATCAAGAGCGGCCAATGCTGGCTTTATCTCCTGTTACTGACCTTATTACTGCCGGTTTGTCCAGCGCTAGCGCAAGAAGCGGGCGAGGTCGTCGGTCTGCTTGGAACCACCGAAGTCTGGCGCGAGGGGCGTTGGCAGCAGGTGGATGCGGGTGCGCTGCTGGCGGCAGGTGAGGTAGTGCGCACTGGAGAGGGGAGTCGAGCGGCGATTCTGCTCAGCAATGGGACTCAACTCAAGCTCAATGCCAATAGTCAGCTAGAACTCAAACAAGTTAGCCCGTCCACCGTCGGGTCGGCTCCCGTCGCGCGGGTGTTGCAGAGCATCCTGCGTGTGTTGAACGGTGAAATCTGGGTACGCAACGGCGGAGAACCCTTGGAAATTCAGACTGTGCCAGCGACTGCCGCTATTCGTGGCACCGAATTCACCCTGGCTACCGGGCCGGGAGATACGGCGCGACTTGCTGTGCTTGCGGGTCTGGTCGAGTTCAGCAACCCCCAGGGCAGTGTGTTGGTGGCGAGCGACGAACAGGCTACGGTCAAACTGGGCGAAGCACCGCGCAAAACCGTCCTGCTCAATCCCCTGGATGCGGTGCAATGGTCGCTCTACTATCCAGAGTCAGGCGCTGTCCCAGCACAAGACGCGCCGACTCCGAACTCTTCCCGGCACTGGACGCAGACTGCCCAGGCCGCTCTGCTGCGCGGTGAAGTGCCGCAAGCCCGTCAGGCGCTGGACCAGGCGCTGGCGTTGGATGCCCGCGACCCGCTGGCGTTGAGCCTACGTTCCAACCTCGAATTGGTGCAAAACCGTAAGGCCCAGGCACGCGCGGACGCCGAGCGCGCCATCGCTGCCGATCCAAGCTCAGCGACTGCCTATTTGAGCCTGAGCCTGGTGCAGCAGGCCGAGTTTGATCTGGAGGGCGCGCTGGCATCGGCGCGCCAGGCTGTAGAACGCGATCCCCACCATGTCCGGGCGTTGGTGCAGGAAAGCAGTCTGCTCTTTGGCACGGGACGACTACAAGAAGCCCTGCGCGTCGCCAAGCAAGCGCGGCATCAGGCCCCGGAGGATGCCATGGTCAACACGATCTGGGGATTCCTGCAACTGGCGCGGCACCGCATCGATCAGGGCCAAACCGCATTCCACAACGCTATTCGCCAGGATTCGACCTTAGGTCTGCCGCACCTGGGATTGGGGCTGGCGCTGTTTCGCCGCAATCAACCCACCGCCGCCCTGGTGGAAATGCGCAAAGCGGCGCTGCTTGAGCCGCTGGTCTCGCTTTACACCAGCTATCTGGGTAAGGCACTGTACGAAACCAAAGACGACCGACGGGCGCATAAAGCCCTGGAGACGGCGAAACGACTCGATCCCCACGACCCTACGCCCTGGTTCTACGACGCTGTCCGTCTGCAAAGTATCAACCAACCAGTTGCGGCGGCGGAAAGCCTGCAAAACTCTATCAGTCTCAACGATAACCGGGGGGTCTACCGCTCCCGACTGCTGCTGGATGAAGATGCGGCGGCGCGGGTAACGACCTTGGGCCGTATCTACAACGAAGTCGGCTTTACTGCACTGGGTTTGCAGGAAGGCTGGCAATCGCTCAGCCGCGATCCTAGTAACTACTCGGCCCATCGCGTGCTAGCGGATTCCTATGCGGCTTTGCCGGGCAGTGAAGCAGCGCGCGCCAGTGAACTGCTGCAAGCGCAATTGTTGCAACCGATCAATCTCACACCGGTTTCGCCGCAACTTGCGGAAACCAAGTTGTTGATGCCGACCACTGGCCCGCTCACGCCCTCGCTGTATGAGTTCAACCCGTTGTTGGTGCAGGATCAGCCCACGCTGTTTTTTGCCGGCGCGGGCGGCAGCCAGAATACCTGGAGCGATGAGCTGATTGTCTCTGGCCTGGCCGAGCAGTTCTCCTATAGCCTGGGCCAGTTTCATTATCAGAATGCTGGTTATCGACCTAACAGCGATGTGAAGAATGATCTTTACAACGTGTTCGTCCAAACTGCTGTCACGCCGGATTTCAGTCTTCAGGCGGAATATCGGCATCGAGAAACGGAAAGCGGTGACCTTCGCTCCTTGTATAACGGCTCGTTTTATGCCTTTCAGCGCCAGAATACCCGTCAGGATACCGCCCGCATTGGGGCGCGTTACTCACTATCTCCCCAAACCGACCTGATCACCTCACTCATCTACACGGATCGAAACTTTACTATGGAAGGGGTTGGTAACAGTAAGTCGGAGAACGTAATCCGGGGAACGCAGGTCGAAGCGCAAGTGTTGCATCAAGCAGAATCCTGTAATTGGTTGAATGGGCTGGGAGCCTATTCATTGGATATCCATTCGAGCGACCTGCCTGCTGCGCAAGCCACCCAACAAAATATCTATAGCTATGGCTACATCAAATTTCCCGATCCGGTCATTTGGACCGTCGGTTTGAGCTATGAAGCGGACGAACATCCTAATGCCAAATTGCATAAATTTAACCCCAAGCTGGGCGTACAGTGGCAGATCAATGAAAAAATCTCATTGCGGGCTGCTGCTTTCCAAACTGTAAAACGATCTTTTATCGCTGGGCAAACCCTTGAGCCGACCCAAGTCGCCGGGTTCAACCAATTAATGGATGATGTCAATACAACGGTATCGAAAAATTATGGTATCGCATTGGATACCCGCTTCAATCGGCAACTGTTTGGCATCCTTAGTCTATTGAAACGAAATAATAAAGTCCCCTTTGGGCTATTGGCGCTGCCTGATTACTATGAAACCGTCAATAATCAGGATGATTCCTATAATGCTTATCTGTATTGGTTGCCTCACCACAACTGGGCATTATCGGCTGCGTTGCAATACCAGGATTTCAAGCCTGATTTATCGTGCGTTCGGTGTTTATATTTGTATCCGGCTGAATTTAAGTCACTATCACTACCGGTCAATATCCAATATTTTGACCCTTCTGGATTTTTTGCCGGATTGGGTATAGTGCACGTTAGTCAGGAAGGTCAGTTTCTCGATTTTTCTACTCTTAGCATTTCCCCAAAAAAGCCCGAAAGCTTTACGCTATTTAATATAGGTTTGGGCTATCGTCTCCCCAACCGTTGGGGAGTTCTTGCACTTCATATTAATAATTTATTTGATAAGGATTTTTATTATCAGGATGACAGTTTCAAAACTAATGATAGGATGGCTAATCCCATCTATATCCCGGAACGAACCATTACTGGAAAATTCGTTATTAACTTGTGATCATAGTTAAAGCGGAGAAAATCTAATGAGCTCAACATGTGTTGCATTGCCTATTGGTGTTGCGGTATCTGTTGAATCAATCGAAAATGTTAAGCCTAATACGATTCTGGTGGTGATCGCAGATAAAACGGGAAAGCAAACAGTCGTGGACGTTGCTTTGGAGTCGATTCCCAGTGATACTCCTTTTTTAAAACTAACCGCGAGCTCTTCATCCCAGATCGAGTCTGCGCAAAGTGGCTGTTGGGTGATCATCGGTGGTGACTTGGTCTGGCGTTCCCCATGCCCCCTCGAGTAGTGGGTAAGTAAAGATAGACGCATAACTGTTATGTTAGATTGATTTACGATTTGTTATAACGTCTTAGTGAAAGCACAAAGACCGTTACTCCTTTCAGCGGCTACTGTTGCGGTAGTCGCTTTTGGGATGACACTATTTTTTTCTCAGCTATCTATTTTTGCCTTTCTCGAACTGAAAGGATTTGATCTGTTATTGACCCTGCGCGGTCCATTGCCGGTGCCAGACTCGATCATTATTGTCGCCATTGACGAGCCGTCCATGGCTGAGATTGGGCGGCAATGGCCCTGGCCGCGCAGTCTGCACGCCCGCTTGGTCCAGCAGCTCCATCGGGCCGGAGCCAAGGTGATTGGCTTCGATATCTTGTTCGCCGAACCGTCCCAACCGGCTGAAGACGCCGAATTGGCGCGCATTCTCAAAGCCAACGGAAACGTTGTACTGGTCAGCGCTTTGTCAGTGGTGAACGATCCGCTGTTCCGCCAAACGATCCGCATTGATCCCCTGCCGGCGTTTCGGGAGGTGACTCAGGTGGGCAATCCGCTCATCAGCATTGACGCCGATGGCGTCGTGCGGCGGACCCGCTTGTTGACCCCTGGTATGCCATCGTTTGCTCTGCAAGTCGTCAGCCGCTACTTAAGCAATCTGGCAATGGAAACTGGGGTGATGACTAAGGTGACCGGGTTACAGCAGAGAGACTTATTGCGGGAGGTGCTGATCGCGTATCGAGGACCACCGAAGACGATCCGGTCAGTTTCTTACTACCAGGCCCTCGATTACGAGCGGATGCTGCCGCCAGGCATTTTTGCCGACAAGATTGTGCTGGTGGGCCGTCAGCTGGAATCGGCCCCGGAGCCGCAGGCCTTGTTGAGCGATGCCTTTCTCACGCCGTTTTCCTGGACGACCGGGAGTTCCTCGGCAGGAGTTGAAATTCAGGCCAATATCATCAGCAACGTGCTGGAAGGACAGTTTATCACCGAGCCTGGCAAGGCTAAGCAATGGCTTTTGTTGCTGGCGTTGCTATTGGCCAGTTTACTGCTCGCCAGCTTGAAACCGGTCGCTGCCCTGTTAGCGACAGTGGCGCTGGCGGTTCTTGCGCTGTCAGCCGCTTATCTGGTCTTCGTCACCATGAATATGTGGATTCCAATGGTTTCAGGAGTCATCGCTTTAGGCTTGGTTTATGGCGGCCACTTATTGGTTCGATCACTGTTGGCGGAACGCGAACGCCGCCGTCTGTTGGAGGAGATCAATCGCGATCTGGAAGCCAAAATCGCCGCGCGCACTCAGGAGCTTTTCACTGCCAATCAGGCGCTCTCTGAGCGTCACCAACAGGTTGAAACGGCTTATCAGGAATTGGCGCACACCCAGGAGCAGCTCGTTCACTCGGAAAAAATGGCTTCGCTGGGCCTATTAGTGGCCGGGGTAGCGCACGAACTGAATAATCCTATCAGTTACGTGCATAGCAACCTGGAATTCATTGAGGACTACACCGAACGCCTGGCCAACATCCTCCAAGCGCAGACCAAGACCGCGCATTTCGGTGTTCCGGTCCAAGCGCAAGGTAACGAACAGCCAGAGAGTGCTCTGGTTGCCACCACGTTGAAGACTCTGCGAGAACTGATCGCCAGTTGTCGGGATGGTACCGGGCGAGTCAAGAAAATCGTCCTGGATTTACGGGTTTTTTCGCGCACCGATGACGTGGGTTTAGTGATGGCCGATCTGCATGAGGGCATCGAATCCACCCTGAATCTACTAGCCAATCAATACCAGAATCGAATTACGGCGCATCGTGATTATGCAGATACGCTGCCGCTGGTGGAATGCCATCCTGGCCAAATCAACCAGGTGTTCATGAATTTGCTACAAAACGTCGCCCAGGCCATCTCTGATCAGGGTACGGTCTGGATCCAAACCAGCGCGGAAGGCGGCTGGGTCAGAATCGTGATCAAGGATAATGGTCCTGGGATTCCCAAGGAGCAGCTACCCCGAATTTTTGATCCTTTTTTCACCACCAAGCCCGTCGGCGCGGGAACGGGGCTGGGGCTGAGCATCAGCTATGGGATCGTGCGCAAGCATGGCGGAACCATTCGAGTGGCCAGCACTGTGGGTGAAGGCACAGAATTTACGCTTGAATTACCGGTGCGTTCGATAGGGAGAACGATAACATGAGCGGTAAACGTTATGGATTACTGATCGTTGACGATGAGAAGGAAATTCTGCGTAGCCTCACCCTGACGTTTGCGGATGAATACCAGGTGTTCACGGCTCTTAGCGGGACCGAGGCGCTCGAGATTCTGCAACAAAAGACGATTGCCCTGGTCATTGCCGATCATCGAATGCCGGGAATGACTGGCGCAGAACTTCTGGAAAAAGTCTTCCAAATTAACCCGAACATTATTCGCATCATTTTGACGGGCTATACCGATACCGCCTCGCTGATTCAAGCAGTCAATAAGGGCCATATCTACCAATACATTAATAAACCCTGGGAGCGGCAGGAACTGAGAATTATCGTCAAGCGGGCGCTGGAGAGTTACGAACTGACGCTGGAGAATCAGCGTTTGCTTGGTGAATTGCAAGCCGCTAATGAACGCTTGCAGGATGAAAATGTTTTTTTAAAGAAAAAAGCATGTGAGGAATGGCAATACGCGGATATCGTCGGTAAGACTCCGGTCATGCAACGGGTTTTTGGTTTGGTGAATCGGGTGCTACCTAATTCCGCTACCGTCCTGCTCACCGGCGAGACGGGTACCGGAAAAACCCTGTTGGCCCGTTACATCCATCACCAGGGACCACGCCGGGATAAGTTATTTATTGAACAGAATTGTGGAACCTTGCCTGAGGCGTTGCTTGAAAGTGAGTTGTTTGGCCACAAGCGCGGTGCTTTCACCGGCGCGCTCCAAGATCGGAAGGGGCTGTTCGAGGTTGCTGATGGTGGCACGTTGTTCTTGGACGAAATCAGTGAAATGAGCCCGGCCATCCAGGTCAAAATGCTGCAAGTCTTACAAGACGGCCGGTTCCGCCGCGTCGGTGAAAACGAATATCGGCAGGCCGATGTACGAATCATTGCCGCCACGAATCGGGATTTGCAAACTGAGGTGCGGATAGGTCGATTCCGATCCGACCTATTTTATCGCATTAATGTTTTTCCCATTCATATTCCACCCTTACGCGAGCGCGTAGAAGATATTCCCTTATTAGCGGCTTATTGCCTTAATAAATATCGGCGCAAATTTAATAATCAGGTAACCGGATTTAGTCTAGAAGCCAATCTGGGTTTAATGCATTATGATTATCCAGGCAATGTACGAGAATTGGAAAATCTGATTGAACGAGCCTTGATTTTGAGTACAGGCTCCCAAATTGAAGCGGGTGAGTGGTTGCCTGGTGTGCCCACCAGTGCAAACAATGCCACCCGCCTGGAACAATTGGAGCGCGCGGAAATCGAGCGCCTGTTCGAACGGCTTCAAGGCAACTTAACGTTGGTTGCCAGGGAACTGGGCATTAGCCGCACGACTCTCTGGCGTCGCCTGAGGGACTACCGGCTACAGTCGGAGCAGGAGTTAGATGTTTCAAAATGAAATGTTGCAGAAACGTCTTTGTCTTAAAATGCTACTTCTAAGCCACTCATTCGTTTCTTTCTTTATGTATTAAGTCTTATATTTAGTCACTTTATAAATACAAGTCTTGACTTGTGCACAGCCAAACCGCTTTCTTAATTTTACAAGGAAAAGTTGAGGCAAGAACAAGATTAAAATAAATCCTTGAAATTTTATGAATCATCAGCGTGCTGCTGCCCTGGCTGCTTCGATTCCGTCCTAGAAAGAAGTGGATATTGGCCTAAATCGTGCCCTTTGATCTAACGAGTGGGTTTAACTCGTGGATAGAAGGTATGAGGGGACGGTATGGGATTAGGGTTTCACGGGATCATCAGCCTCCGTTCTTTAGCCCAAGCGCTTAGGGAAATGTCAAAGCCAGGGTTCACAGCTTCCTCACCGACTGCTGTTTAGAGTCGGGATCAGGAGGCAACGTGAACCCACAGCGTCTTAGCCAGCAATCCGCCACTGAATGGCGGATCGAACCGCACGATGCCATGCGCGTTCCTGGGATTTTCTTTGCGCCGGAGGCGGTGATCCGCGCCATGGATGAAGCCGTTTATCAGCAGGTGGTGCGTGTTGCCACCCTGCCAGGCGTGGTCGAAGCCGTGTATGTCTGGCCAAACGTCCGCTGCGGTCAGGGGTTTCCGCAGGGTGGGGTCGCTGCGTTTGATCCCGAACAAGGTGGTGTCATCGTTAGTAGCGGGGTTAGCGGCGATGTCGGCTGGGGAGTGCGCGTGCTGCGCACTGGCCTGAGCATCAACCAACTGTTGCCGTGTTGGAAGGCGCTGCACGATACTCTCCACAGCCAGATTCCCAATGGCAATGGCGTCCGCGTACTACGCCTCACCCGCCGTGGCATCGACGCCATGCTGCGGGGAGGTGCCCGTTGGGCGGTGGAGATGGGTTATGGTCTGACCGCCGATCTGGAACGCATTGAGGAGGGAGGCTGTGTGGCTGGTGCTGATGCCAGCCAAGTCTCCGATCTGGCCAAGGCCAGGCACCTGGAAGAAATGGGTACGCTGCGGTTCCCGCAGCAGTACCTGAAAGTTCATGTGGTCAGCCAGATTTATGACCACGCCGTGGCCCAGTCCTTAGCTCTTCATCTCGATGATGTTCTGGTCAGCATTCGTTGTGGTTCCCATAGTTTAGGGCAGCAAATCAGCCTTGATTCTCGTCGGCGGCTGGCAGCAGCGGGCGGCCACAGTGGAATCACGCTTTCCGATCAGCATCTGGTGTGTGCGCCGCTGACCTCTGAAGCGGGTCGGCATTATCTGGGCGCGATGCGCGCCAGCGCCAACTGTGCCCACGCGAACCGTCAGATTCTCACCCATCTGGCTCGACGGGTTTTCAACCGCTTCTTTCCAGAAGCCCGGTTAGAGGTGCTGTATGACGTGTCCTACCACACAGGTCGGTTGGAGACGCACCAGGTGGATGGCCAGGCCCGCCTCCTGCATGTGCATCGCCAGGGTGTCAGCCGCGCGCTGGGGCCTGGCCATCCTGATCTACCCGCTGCATGGCGGGAATTGGGCCAGTTGGGACTGATTAGCAGTGGATTCGATACGGCTTTCTATCTGACGGTGGCGGCTGCGTCCGAGCAGGAACGCGCTTTTGGCTCATTCGGTTATGGACTGGCACCAGAGCCACTTCGAGCCGGACGGGAGCAGTCCCGACGTGGTTTGGAACAATTAGCCTTCTTGCAGCGGCTGGGAAACTCGGTTTGGGGTCCAGCACCGGGTGAAGCGACCGCCACGGTGTCACAGGTCCGTGCGGAGGTTTCGGACTGTAGTGGGTTAATGGAAGCAGCCGTACCGGTGGGCCTGACGCGATGCGTAGCCCGGCTCAAGCCGCTGATTCATATCAACAGTGTCGCCCTGTGAACGTGGCTATGCAGAAGGTTCTTTTCGATCAGACCTTTCATTCTTTCTTAGGAGTTACGCAGTTGCGGGAAGTCTGTAAAGTGGATTAGCCAAATAGGCGCGGATAGCGGGTCGGAGGATAGCGATGTTAGCCTCAAACCAATATGCAGGGCTGTGATTTTGATGGTGGAAGGACTACAGTGAGTTTTGGTGTTTCCATAACTTCGTAAGGGGAGCGGCATGAAAAGTCAATTACAAGCCGTGGCGGTGGTTGCTACATTTATTTTCTCAAATAATGCGGTTTTCGCCGCCTGCGCGGATGAGATTCCGATTCAGGCAGCAAGAATGACTACGCAGAGTTCCCAAGAGGGTATGGGCATCCGGCCTGTCAAGTGACAGGCCGGGTGATCGGCGTGACGGCAGGGGCATCACGGCGCGAGCATAGTTCGTGGCTGACGATGGACTGGTCTCGATAGGACAAGAGAGCCGATGTTCTGGATCAGCGCGTTTCGTCCATCCAGGACAGGGTAACGGATTATTGGGATGCGGTGGTGCCGTGCTCGCTTGGCCCAATTAACCATCGATCCTGGCAAAAACTGCGCACACAAACCACCCTCACCGAAACCCGCTTCCCATGCCCCTGCTCAAATTCCTGCTGATTCTGCTAGCGCTATTCGCCCTTGAACTGCTGGAGCCGGTGCAAACTGGCCTGATTCAACCCTTTACCGGCCTGATCGCCCAGCTCAGCGCAGCGGTTTTGCAAAGCGTCGATTCCACGGTGCACGCCGAAGGCATTGTGCTCAGCAACAGCCAAACCGGTGCGGCAGTCAGCATTCAGCCCGGCTGCAACGGAGTGGAAGCCATGCTGGTAGTGCTGGCCGCCATCCTGGCCACCCCGGCCACCTGGCGGCAAAAGCTGTGGGGGATCGGACTGGGCTTCTTGGCCATTCAGGCCTTGAACCTTTTGCGAATCATCAGCCTGTTCTATCTGCTGCAATGGAATCCGCTCTGGTTCGAGTGGGCGCACCTGTACCTGTGGCAAGCCCTTATCATGCTGGATGGTCTGGTCGTCTATCTGCTATGGGTGCGCTGGTGCCCGGTGCCGACTTCAAGCGCTACACCACCCGATCCCCGACCGGCGTGATCGTCATGAACTTTCAGCGCTCCATCGAACGCTTTTTGCTGCGCGTGGTGCTGTGGCTGCCGCCGCTGTTCGTGCTGTGGAACCTTCTGGCTCCCCTGCTCCTGATGCCGGTAGCTGGCTGGAGCCACTGGCTGCTCACCACCCTGTTCCCGCAGGCCATCGTCGGCGTCGAGCGCCAGGGTATTCACGTTGACATCCTCACTCGCTTCCTGATGGCCGCGCCCACCGACGGCGCTGTTCCCGCAGGTGCCACCGGCACGTTGACCTTCACTCTCAACGCTCTCAAATACGCCTACGGCTGGCCGCTGCTGTTGGCCCTGACCCTGGCCGCCCCCACGCCGTGGGGGGAAAAAGGCTACCGGGCGCTGCTGGGCAGCTTGATCCTACTGTTGGTGCCCCTCTGGGGAGTGGTGTGTGAAACCCTCAAGGTGCTGGTGTTCAACATGGACCCGGCCATCGCCGAACAGATAGACACCACGCCCTTCACCCGTGAGCTTCTGGTCCTGGCCTATCAACTGGGTTATTTGATTCTGCCGCCGGTCGCGCCCGTCCTGCTGTGGGCGGCGTTCCATCGGGATTTCCTGGCCGAACTGCTGCCCCAGTGGCGGCAAAAAGCGCCCAATCCCGACTAACCTCCATCCGATCCTGAACAGAGCGCCGCAGGTGGGGTGAGCGATTCTGCTAGAATCGCGGGCCATGGACGTGTCCTGGATTCTCGATGATCTCAATGAACCGCAGCGTGCAGCGGTCACCGCGCCGCTCGGTCCCCTACGGGTGCTGGCCGGCGCGGGCAGCGGCAAGACGCGGGTATTGACCCGGCGCATCGCCTGGCTGCTGGCGGTGGAAAACGCCGCGCCGTGGGCGATTCTGGCGGTCACCTTCACCAACAAGGCCGCCGCTGAAATGCGTGGGCGCGTGGAGAAGTTACTGACCCAACCCGCCAGCGGCTTATGGATCGGCACCTTTCACGGCATCGCCCATCGGCTGTTACGCCAGCACTGGCAAGAAGCCCGCTTGCCGCGCGCTTTCCAGATTCTCGACAGCGACGATCAAAACCGCTTGCTCAAACGGGTGCTGCGCGGCCTCAATCTGGATGAGAAAAAGTGGCCGCCGCCACAGGTCGCCGGTTTCATCAACCGCTGCAAGGATGAAATGCAGCGACCCGCTGATCTGGTGGACGACGGCAAACCCGCACAACGGCAATACCGCCAGCTTTACACGCTGTATCAACAGGAATGCGAACGCGCCGGACTGGTGGATTTTGGGGAATTATTGCTGCGGGTTTATGAGTTGTGGCGCGATAACCCGGTGTTGCTGGCGCATTATCGTGAGCGGTTTCAGCATGTTCTGGTAGATGAATTTCAGGATACTAATACGGTTCAGTATCAATGGATCCGTCTCTTGGCAGGCGGCCAAGGTGATGTATTCATCGTCGGCGATGACGATCAGTGCGTGTACGGCTGGCGTGGCTCAAAAATCGAGCATATTCAGCGTTTCGCCGAGGATTTTTCCAGTGCCCGGATCATTCGCCTGGAACAGAATTACCGCTCCACCCACAACATTCTCAAGGCAGCCAATGCCCTGATCGCTCACAACACCGGGCGCTTGGGCAAGAATCTATGGACGGCCGACGGCGATGGCGAGCCGATCCAGATTTACAATGCCTTCAACGAGGTGGATGAAGCCCGCTTCGTGGTCGAGCGTATCCGCCAGTGGCTGGCCGTTGGCGGGCGGCGGCGCGACGCGGCGATTCTGTATCGCTCGAACGCCCAGTCGCGGTTGTTTGAGGAAACGCTGATCGGTGCCGCCTTGCCCTACCGGATTTACGGCGGGTTGCGCTTTTTCGAGCGTGCCGAAATCAAAGACGCGCTGGCCTATCTGCGGCTGGTCGCCAACCGCGATGATGACCCCTCGTTTGAGCGCGTCGTGAACAACCCGCCGCGCGCTATCGGCGAGCGCACGGTGGAACGGCTGCGCGCGGCGGCCCGCGCCCAGGGCGGTTCTTTGTGGCAGGCGGCGTTGAGTTTGCTGGCGACAGGCGGCTTGAGCGGTCGGGCTGCTGGCGCGGTGCGCGATTTTCTCCAACTGATCGAAACCCTGGATCAGGATAGCCAGCGGCAGCCGCTGGCCGGTCGCGTGGAGCATGTCGTTCAGCGCAGCGGCCTGCTAGCGATGTATGAGCAGGCTAAAAGCGACAAGGGTGAAATTCGGGTGGAAAACCTAGAGGAGCTGATTAACGCCAGCGCCGATTTTACGACTTCGGTAGACCCGGTGGTGGTGGGTATGGATCCAGACGAACCAGACTGGCTGAACGCATTTTTGGCCCATGCCGCACTGGAGTCTGGTCAGGGTCAGGGTGCGCCCGGCGAGGATAGCGTGCAATTGATGACCCTGCATATGGCTAAGGGCCTGGAATTTCCGCTGGTGTTTCTGGTGGGAATGGAAGAAGGCTTGTTTCCCCACAGCCGCTCGGTGATGGAAGCGCGTCAACTGGAGGAGGAGCGACGGCTGGCTTACGTAGGCATGACCCGTGCCCAGCGCCAGTTGGTGCTGTGCTATGCCGAACGGCGCAATTGGTATGGCCGTGACAACTACCCGTCGCCCTCGCGCTTTCTCCAGGAAGTCCCGGAGGAACTGACCCGTGCCGTGCGCGCCGGAGCGCTGCGCCGCCGCAGCGCCCCACCTCCCAGCACCACCAACCTTACGCCATCTGCCGCGCCGGTGGGGGTACGGCCTCGTCAGCGGGTGCGCCATCCCCAGTTTGGCGAAGGCGTGGTGCTGGAGGTGGAAGGCGCGGGTTATCAGGCGCGTGCGCGGGTTGATTTTCCGCAAGCCGGTGGCTCCAGATGGCTGGTGGTCGCCTATGCCAAACTAGAGGTCGTGCCGTGAGTCGGCCCGTGGTCAACACCCTGACCAAGCCATCCGTCCCAGGCAACAACACCGCCTATTCCAGCTCTGCCCTGCGTCCGCGCCTCTCTGGGCATCGCCTGGGCTTGAAGGAAGTGCTGGATGAACTGGTGGCCGCTGGGCTGATCGTCAGCGCCGATGCTGAGCGGGTCTTGGCCGAATCGCGCCCGGGGCGCGGTGAATCGCATCCGCTGGTCGTGATCGCCAACAAGCAGATGCGCCAGATACAGCCGCCGCATTCAGTGTTGAGTCTGGATTTGCTGACCGAATGGCTGGCGGCCAAGGCGGGTTTGCCGTATCTGCGCATTGATCCGCTCAAGCTGGATATCGCCGCTGTCGAGCGGCTGCTGCCCTTCGTCTCCTATGACTACGCCACGCGCTATCACATCCTGCCTATCGCTACCGATGAGCAGCGCGTGGTGTTTGCCACCACCGAACCGTGGCTGACGGAATGGTGCGAGGTGTTGCGGCAGACCCTGCGGCGGGATGTGGAACGGGTGATCGCCAATCCGCTGGATGTGAATCGCTACCAGTTGGAGTTTTACGGGATTTCGCGCTCGGTGCGCGGCGCGCAGCGCGGCTTAGTCGAACCGGTTTCCGGCGTCCTCAATTTTGAGCAACTGCTGGAGCTGGGCCGACGCGGGGAATTAAGCGCCGATGAGCGTCCCATCGTGCAGATTGTGGATTGGCTGTTGCAGTACGCTTTCTCGCAGCGCGCCAGCGATATTCATCTGGAACCCCGCCGCGAGCAGGGTCAGATTCGCTTTCGCATCGACGGCGTGCTGAACGCGATTTATCAGTTGCCGTCGGCGGTGATGAGCGCGGTCACCAGCCGCATCAAGATTCTGGGGCGGATGGATGTGGCCGAAAAACGTCGACCCCAAGATGGCCGCATCAAAACCCGTACCCCGGCCGGCCGCGAGATCGAGATGCGCCTGTCCACCATGCCCACCGCCTTCGGCGAAAAGTGCGTGTTGCGCATTTTCGACCCGGATATTGTCACCCGCAACTTTGCCCAATTGGGCTTCGCACCGGCGGAAGAGGCCGCCTGGCGGACCATGATTGCGCGGCCACACGGCATGGTGCTGGTCACCGGCCCGACTGGCTCGGGCAAGACAACCACGCTGTACACCACCCTCAAGCAACTGGCGACTTCCGAAGTCAACGTCTGTACGGTCGAAGATCCTATTGAGATGGTGGTGCCGGAACTGAATCAGATGCAGGTGCAGTTGGCCATTGATCTCACTTTCGCTCAAGGGATCCGCACCCTGCTGCGCCAGGATCCCGACATCATCATGGTCGGCGAAATCCGCGATCTGGAAGCCGCCCAGATGGCGGTGCAGGCTGCATTGACCGGCCATCTGGTGCTGTCAACCTTGCACACCAATGACGCCGCCTCGGCGGTGACCCGGTTGCTGGATCTCGGCGTTCCGCATTATCTGATCCAAAACGTGTTGGTTGGGGTGATGGCGCAGCGCCTGGTGCGGACCCTGTGTCCGCATTGCAAGGAAGAAGGGCAGTTGGACCCCGCGTTGTGGGATGCTCTGGTGCGACCCTGGCCGCTGCCCAAGCCGGCGGCGGTTCGCGCGCCGCGCGGGTGTCCGGAATGCCGCAACACCGGCTATCTGGGCCGAGTGGGTCTCTATGAGATGTTAAGCGTGACGCCGGAGTTGCGTCGTTGGCTGCGGCCCGCCATGGACACGGAGGAACTGCGGCAGATAGCCAGTGAAAAGGGAATGCGACCGTTGCGGATCAGCGCCGCCTTGCAGATCGCCGCTGGCCTGACCACCTTTGAGGAAGTGGTGCAGGTGTTGCCGCCGCTGACGCAAGCATGATGCCGCCGTAAGACCTTAATAGATACCCTGTTTTATTTTTGACTCTTTTGTTGTGAATAGTACACAATAGTTTTGTGTGAATGTAGCACTACGGCTTTACCCACAGACCAATGAAGAAAGGAGCTGGATCATGTCGATAAAAATAGTCAAGACCGCCTTAGCGGCAGCGTTGGTGGGCGGTTTGGTGGCTGGAGCGGCGCAAGCCTATGAAGCCGGGGATTGGGTGGGTCGGGTTGGTTTATGGGGTGTCTTCCCCAAATCCGACAATCTGGGTACTCCCCTGGGAACGATTGATGTAGATGATGGCTATAGCCTCGGCCTCAACATCACCTATATGGTAAGCCCCAACTTTGGCGTGGAAGTGATAGGCGCTACGCCGTTTAAGCATGACATCAAACTGTCAGGCGCGGGCAAGGTCGCCAGCACCTACCATTTGCCGCCGACGGTGTTCCTCCAATATCACTTTATGCCGCAGCACACGGTGCGTCCGTATGTCGGCGTAGGGGTGAACTACACGTTCTTCTGGAGTGAGAAGACCACAGGCGCTCTGAGTGGCGCGAAACTGAATCTAGATTCGTCTTGGGGGCCGGCCGGAGAATTGGGTGTTGATGTTGATATCGCCCCAAAATGGTTCCTAAACGCCACGCTCGCCTATATGGACATCGATAGCAAGGCCAAGGTCAACGGCGCCACCCTCGGCACGGTCAATATTGATCCCTGGGTTTTCGGTTTCAACGTCGGCACGCGGTTTTAAGGATCAGTCACTGTAGCAGCCGGAGCCGGCTGTCCACCGGCTCCTCGTGTAGCTTGGCCTAAGCAACGCTTTTCAAGCGCGTTCGGGATAGCCCAGTCCCTGTAATGTTGCGCTGAGTTCAGCCCGCTGATCGGCATCGCTTTCCACCGTAACCCGGCCGGTCGGTACATCCACTGTGACCTCCCGTACCCGCGCATCCTGACGCAAACCGGTTTGAATGGCGCTGGCGCAGCCGCTGCAACGAATATTTTCGACCATAAATTCGAACTTCATACGGTGCTCCTCTGGTGATAGCCCCTGGCCAAGAGTATAAGCCGTTCGTCTTGATCGGAGCAGCAAGGAGCAGCGTAGGTCTTGCCCTTACATAGGGCAAGACCGAATGCTATTGCCCTGTTATGGTGCAATACCGGCTTTGCGCCGGTTGCAAACCAGACGTGGTGCGCAGTGCAGGCGGTAAAACTGCTCTGGCATGGTTCATGCTGCCTCGCAACAGGCCTGGGGTGCTAGCCTTGTCCCTACCAAATATCTACATTTTTCAATCCGAGGAATCCATACCAATGAATGCTGCCGATGTGATGAAGCTGGTCGAGGAAAAGGGTATCAAATTTGTGGACTATCGCTTCACCGATACCCGTGGCAAGGAACAGCATGTCACCGTGCCCATTAGCGCCTTCGACGAAGAAGTGTTCGAAGACGGCAAGATGTTCGACGGCTCGTCCATCGCCGGCTGGAAAGGTATTCAGGAGTCGGACATGATTTTAATGCCCGATCCGGTCACCGCCTGCGTCGATCCATTTTTTGAGGAGCCGACCCTGCTGCTGACCTGCGATGTCATTGAACCCAACACCATGCAGGGTTACGAGCGCGATCCCCGCTCGCTGGCCCGGCGCGCCGAAGCCTATCTGAAGTCCACCGGTGTCGCGGATACCGCATATTTCGGCCCGGAAAATGAGTTTTTCATCTTCGATGATGTGCGCTGGGGTGCGGATATCAGCGGTTGTTCCTACAAAATTGATTCCTCCGAGGCCGGTTGGAATTCTGAGCGGGTTTACGAGGGCGGCAATTTCGGACACCGGCCCGGCATCAAGGGCGGCTACTTTCCAGTGCCACCGGTGGATTCCCTGCACGATATTCGCGGTGCAATGTGCATCGCCCTGGAACAGATGGGTCACGCCGTTGAGGTGCACCACCACGAGGTGGCGACCGCCGGCCAGTGTGAGATCGGCGTGAAATTCAATACGCTGGTGCGCAAGGCGGATGAAGTGCAGTCGTTGAAATACGCGATTCAAAATGTCGCCCAAAGTTACGGCAAGACGGTGACTTTCATGCCCAAGCCGCTCGTCGGCGACAACGGCAGCGGGATGCACGTTCACCAGTCGCTGGCGAAGGACGGCGTCAACCTGTTCTCGGGTGATCTGTATGCCGGTTTGTCCGAAACTGCGCTGTATTACATCGGCGGCATCATCAAGCACGCCAAGGCACTGAATGCCTTTACGAATGCCTCCACTAACAGCTACAAGCGACTGGTGCCCGGTTTTGAAGCGCCGGTGATGCTAGCCTACTCAGCCCGTAATCGTTCGGCCTCGATCCGTATTCCCCATGTCCAGAATCCAAAGGGTCGCCGGATTGAGGTGCGTTTCCCCGATTCGACGGCCAACCCCTACTTGGCTTTCGCCGCCATGATGATGGCCGGCCTGGACGGCATCCAGAACAAGATTCATCCCGGTGAGCCGATGGACAAGGATCTGTACGACCTGCCGCCGGAAGAGGAGAAGGCCATTCCCAAAGTCTGCTTCTACTTCGACGAGGCGCTGGCTGCATTGGACGCCGACCGCGAGTTTCTCACCAGGGGTGGGGTATTTACTAATGATCTGATCGATGCGTATATCGAGCTGAAGAATGCAGAAGTGACCCGGTTGCGGATGACCACGCACCCTGTCGAGTTTGATATGTACTACAGCCTGTAAGATGCTGACTGGCGGCTTGCACCTGTGCAACGCTACCCCGCCGCCCACAGCTAGCTTTTTGCCGGTGGTGGGCGCTGTTCTGAACGGCCAGGGAATGGAGCCGCAACGCAGCTTATGCGCCCACTGACGGCTTCCCGCTCCCGCCCGGAGAGGGAAGGGTCGGGTAGGGGCGTTTTTTAACGGTGGCTTAAAGCGAAGCAACCATGCGGAGAGACAATCACCGCCGGATGATGGATAGCCTGAGTGTCGCCGTGCTGGTGCTGGATCAACGCTTACGGCTGCTGCTGATGAATCCGGCGGCGGAGGCATTGTTTGAATCCAGTTTTCGCAAGACGCGCAAACTAGCGCTGGCGGATTTACTGCTCGGTGCGGAGACCTTCATCAGTGGTTTGCGGCATTGCCTAGATAGTGGTCAGCCTTATATCGAGCGGGAATTACAGCTCGTCTTTCCCCTGGAGCGGGTCGTAACGGTGGACTGCACCGCCACGCCGCTGCTGGAGCGCGATCCGCCTACCGAGTTGTTGCTGGAACTGCGCCAGGTGGATTGGCGGTTGCGCATCAGCCGGGAGGAGCACATGCTGGCTCAGCACCACACCAGCCGGGCGCTGGTGCGCAATCTGGCCCATGAAATCAAGAATCCCTTAGGGGGTTTGCGTGGAGCCGC
>JBATSQ010000095.1:0-4855 GCA_049293375.1 Candidatus Contendibacter sp. | reverse complement strand
AACCTTCCCGATATCAATGATCGGGCTAGCCAGGAAGAGGAGTTTGCGCTTGCGTTGCGAGCGCGGGATCGAGAGCGCAAAATGTTGCACAAGATCGATAAGTCGCTCTCACGCTTGGCGAGTGACGACTACGGTTACTGTGAGTCCTGCGGCGTGGAAATCGGCTTGAGTCGGTTGCAGGCGCGACCCACGGCGGAGTTGTGTATCGACTGCAAGCATTTGGAAGAAGAAAAAGAAAAAAGCCAGGCTACCTAGGGGCTTGGGGTTATCCGCCCATCGCGGTGCGCAACAGGAGACAAGACTGGTTGGTCGTGCCAATGCGCGCGATCCACGCAATCTAAGCGGTCGCATCAACTGCTTTAGGTGGGTGACGGAATGGCTTGGCGCACGCGCAAAGTCGAGAGCGCCTTTGTGCAAAACACCTTTGCACTTTCACTCTGAGCTGTTTGACTTTTCAAATATCAGGTGTATTCGATGGAACCCACGTTTAAATTGATCATCACTGGGGCGCAGCCCGGGCGGGATCCACAGGCTCTCCGGGAGAGTTTGCAGGGAATGCTGAAAGGGCCTGCTAAAGAAATTGAAGCTCTTGTTCATCGGATTTCCATTCGTGAGCAAGTAGTCCTCACCCAAAATCTTTCAAAAGAAAAAGCGGAGAAACTGCTCCATAAACTCACTGAGCAGGGTTTGACCGCACGCCTTGAGCCCATGCAATTAACGTTGTTGCCCGTTGAGGAGGAAGACGGGGTGGTCAATGAAGGCTACACCTGCCCCGCGTGCGGTCACAAACAGCCGCTGGCCCGCGATCAGATGGATATCTGTCAGCGGTGTGGCGTGGTGGGTCGTAACTATGAGCAATACAAGGAATACAAGGAAGCCCTTGAACTCGAACGCCGTTATCTAAAATCGCAGCTCGCCAAGGAAAATGCCGAAAAAGCCGAGGCCGCCAAAGCAAAATCCGGCAAGAAACAGGAAAAACTCCAGCAGGAGATGCTGGAACGCGCCCGACGCCAAGCGGAAAAAGAGCTAAACGTCAGTCCCTGGCATAAATACAAGCTACTTATCAAGCCACGGATCGTGTTGCCCGTGCTGGGCAGTATGGCGGTTGGCGCGCTGGCGCTTACCGTACTGGTCTGGCAACTGCGTGAGCATAAGCCGGACCCGATCAAATCGGAACGTGATCCAGGTCTTCAGATCATCATTACGCCGCCGCCGGGTACCTCAGTCATCGTCGAAAATCCGGCCGAAAAGCTGGCGAATGCGGCCAACCAAGCCGTGGCATCAGCGGGTGCGGACCAGCAACCGGGTAATCCAGCGCCCAGCAACAAGGAAAAAATTGCCAATGATGCGGCGGCTGGAAAGGACAAGAAAGATGTGGCTACAGACGCCACGAAGTCCGCTGGCAAGCCGGTGACGATTCCTCCGCTGATCGCGGCCGATAAAGTGGCGTTGGCTAAACCAACCACCGCTCGACCCGCCGCTGTACCCACCCCGCAACTACTGGTGGGTTTGGCCCGTTATCAGGCCGAGGCTGGTGATGAAGTCGGCGCTGATATTAGCCTGGATCGCGCTATTGAGATGACTGGGAGCAGCCAACCGCCTACCGCCCTTCTTGATGGGCTGACTCGGCAACGGATTGAAACGCTGGCCATGATCGCTCGTCAGTATCACCAGCGGCAGGACTCCAGCGCGGCCCAAGCCAAGTGGTATCGAGCGATCAACCTCGCCAATACCGTCACCACGCCCAGCGAGCGCGCCCAGGCGTTTTCAGGCATCGCGCGCACCCTGCACGATGCCAGCGCCGATACGTACTTCGAACGCGCTGCCGAGAATGCCCGCGCTGTCAACGACCCTAGCACCAAAGTAAGGGTGCTCAGCGTTCTGGCTCGTGATTTGGCCAGTGCGGGCCGCACCAAGCAGGCGGCGGAGCTGTTTACGCAAGCGCTCGCTCTGGCGGATAAGGTCAAAGATGAGAAAAGCCGTTCGATCGCCTTGGGTACCATCGCGAAGGCGCACGCCGAGGCCGGAGATAGCCTTGCCGCCGCCAATCTACTGGCGCGGATGGTGAGTCAGCCGCAGCAGAAGAGCATGGCGCTGCCGCTGGAGTTGGAGTGGCAACGCATTGATGCCCAAAGCGCTATGGCGCGGCATCTAGTGAGCGGCGGCAACATCCCCGCCGCGCAAGCGGAATTTACCACTGCATTAAGCCAGATTATGCAACTCGAAAATTCGGAGGCGCGGGCGGCGGCCCGTTTGTATCTGGCGACGCAGCTGGCGGCGGCGGGTGACCGGGAGTCAGCAGCTCAATTGGCCGCCGATACCCTGCTACCCGCTGTCCCTGGAGAGGGCAACAAAACTGCCCGTAAGCAAGGGCAATAATTCCGCTTGCTAGGGCAGTGCGCATCAAATGAAATGAAAGCGGTTTGCATAACACATGCACTTAATTCCGCAGCCGGAACGTAATCGGCACTTGCGCCACCGTCTGACTTTGCCCCTGCGGTGGTTGGAAACGCCAGCGCGCGACGGTTAGCCGCGCTTCCTGATCCAGAACATCATTGCCGCTGCTTTGGGCGATGCTCACCGCTTCCACGCTGCCCGCTGCGTTGATGGTCAGACGTAACAGCACCCGCCCTTCGATGCCGCGCTGGCGAGCGATCGGCGGATAGCGGGGCGGCGGATTGCCCGCTAAAGGGCGCAAGCCGGTTGCTGCGACTGCGGGCCGCGCCGGTTGGACGGGCGCGTTCGCCAGCGCGGTGCCACCGGAATGGTTATCGGCGGTTTTCCTTGCGCCAGGCGCTTTCTCAGCACTGGAAGACGTTGGCGACCCGAATCGGTCTGCCGCCGCCCCCGGCGCAAGCCGCGCCGGAGGGCGATGCGCAATGCCCTGGTCTGGCTCTTCATCGATGGTTTTCGCCACGATCACCGGCCGTTCCACCCGTTTAACCAGTTTCACTGCAGAAGGATGCGGGCGCGGCGGCGCGGGCTGGGCTTTGTTTAGCGCCGCTGGTCGGGGTTCGACCAGCGGCCGGATCGGTTTCGGCTTGAGCGGCGGTGGCTTGATGGTGGGCTTGGATGACGGTTGTGCCGCTTTGGCCACCGGAGTCGGCGGGGTCGGCAAGACGGGTGCGATGACCGTCGGTTGGGAAAGGGGCGCGGGTGCTGCGACCGGTATCGGCGATAGAGAGGACGCGACAGGCGGTGGAATCACCATCATCCGCAGTACAGCAGGCGTATAAGGGATTGGTCGCCAGGTGATGGGCAAACCGGCCAGGCCCGCGTGCAGGGTCACCGCCAGCAGCGCCGCTGTCGCCAGCCGACCGGAGTCCGCAGGAGACTGGAGGCGTGTGCTCATTCCGCCGCGCCTCGATCCCTGGTTTGCTGTCGCCACGGTAAGACATAAGGTTGGCCTTGGTGTTCGCCGTGCAGCGCCGTCACCCGGTAGGTAGCGGCCAGATGCTCAGGAGACAGTACCATCTCAGCGGGACCGTGGGCGACCAGCGTTCCATTGCGCAGCAACAATAAAGCATCGCAGAAACGCGCTGCCAAGGTGAGGTCGTGCAGGACGATGACGACCGCTGCACCGCTGTTGGCATAATCCCGCAATAATTCCATCACTTGCAGTTGCTGGTATGGATCGAGCGAGGCTACCGGTTCATCGGCCAGCAGCAGCGGCGCTTCCACTGCCAGCACCCGCGCCAGCAAGACGCGCGCGCGCTCGCCGCCGGAGAGGGTATCGAAGGGTCGGTCGGCTAATTCACCGATCCCAGTGCGCTGCAAGGCGGTTTCGACCGCCAGCCGGTCAGCGGCGGCGGGTGGTTGCCAAGGGGCCAGATGCGGCAAACGGCCCAGTTCGACCAGGCGGCGCACTGTCAATGGCCAATGCGCGGTTTGGCCTTGCGGCAGATAAGCGAGCGCCCGCGCTTTGTCACGCCGGTTCAGGCGGGTCAGCAACCGACCTTGAACCCGCACACTACCGTGAAATGGCCGCAGTCCAGCTAACGCTGCCAGCAGGGTGCTTTTACCAGCTCCATTGGGGCCGAGCAATGCGATCAGTTGGCCAGCGTTGGCGCGGAAACTGATGCTATTGACCACGGTGCGTCCGGCCAAAGCGACGCTGATCTGTTCCCCATCCAAAACGATCATGGCAGCGCGCGCCGGGTGCGCAGTAACAAATGCACGAAGAACGGCACCCCCAACAACGCTGTGACTACGCCGAGCATCAATTCCTGCTGCGTCGGCAGCAAGCGAATCCCTAAATCCGCCGCCGCCAGCAGCGCCGCGCCCGCCAGCGCACCAGGCAACAAGACGCGGCTGGGTTGGTAACCGACCCAAGGCCGCAGTAGATGCGGCGCGATCAGGCCGACAAAACCGACCGATCCGGTCACCGCAGTCGCTGCGCCGACCGCCAGCGCCGTGCCGCCGATCACCCGCGCCCGTAGCCAGCCCAGCCTGACGCCCAGGCTACGAGCGGCGTCCTCACCCAGCGTCAGCGCATCCAATTCCCGCCCGACGCTCAGCAACAACACCCAACCGATCAGCATAAACGGCGCGGCTAAGGCGACATCGGACAAACCCCGGTCGCGCAGCGAACCGAGCAGCCACAATACCATCTCGCTCAACGCCAGCGGATTAGGCGCTAGATTCAGCGCCAAAGAGGTCAAGGCCACCGCCAGACTGGACACCGCCACCCCGGCTAGAATCAGCGACAAAGGACTGGAATCACGGATCGCCAGCAGCGCCAGAAACGCAGTCGCCAGCAGCGCGCCCAGCAGCGCAAAGCTCGGCAATGCCCATAGCGTAACTTGCGCCCAGCCGAAATACAGCGCCAGCACCGCGCCCAGACCGGCGCTGGCGG
>JBATSQ010000094.1:0-23644 GCA_049293375.1 Candidatus Contendibacter sp. | reverse complement strand
GTTTCCGGGAGGGCCCTTGCACGCTGGGGTAGCCGGAGGCGGCTAAAGAGCGGATTTTAAGGGCTTATCAAGAGCGTACCTCGTTACGGGGGTTGACCCGGATGTTCGGGGTGTCGCGTAACACGGTGGCAAAGTGGCTTAAAAAAAAGCCGAAAGCGTGCCGCCCCTAGAGGCGACCTTGGCTCCCGCCCAGCCCCAAGAGACCCTAGAATTGGACGAGTTGTGGAGCTTCGTGGGCCATCGCCGCCGGGGCGTGGTCTGGCTGTGGCTGGCCCTGTGCCGACGCACTCGCCAGATCGTGGCCTACGCGCTGGGTCCGCGCGATGACGTCACTGCCCGGCTCCTTTGGGAGCGCATTCCGCCCGCTTACCGACGCGGTCTGCTTTGTACCGATCACTTGGAGAGCTACCACAAGGTCTTGCCCGCCCAGCAACATCGCGCGTGTTACCCCAAGCGGGGGCTCACCAACCACATCGAGCGTTTCAACAACACGCTGCGCCAGCGCCTGGGCCGCTTCGTTCGCAAAACCTTGTCCTTTTCCAAATCCCTCCCGATGCACGAAATCGCTATCCGCCTCTTCCTGCATCAGTACAATTTAAATTGCTCCCCTCAGTGAGCCACTACCAAAGTATCTGTGTAGGGAAATTTGGTGGTCAAAAAACTTGTTTTGCATTTGGCTCCGACGATCCACAATGTAAGCTTTATGGAGCAATAGGTAAGTGTACTGGAATGATTTATCTTGATACTTGTGGGACTGGGGGCATTGTTGAATGTACGCTTGTGCGAACTAGCCCTGAAATTGATAGCCAAATCATAGGCTCATTTAGTCAATATGTGGGAACAATAGGTGACTACAGCATTCTTACAAATAACTGTAGGCACTTGGCGCAGGCGACTTGGCGCAGGTTGCGTGGCGAGTTTGGTGGTAAGGTTGAATGTCAGCTTTCTCAACCTCCATGGTGGCCCACTCCTGGTCGATCACCAAGTCGGTGGGAGTGAACGCGACCCGGAAAAGGTTGGGACGACACGCATGAAAATTGAAATGCGACTTTCTGCAATTTCTGTGATAGGGGCAGTGGTTCTTCTAAGCTGTACCGCAATGACACCGACTGATGTGACCTACACTGCGATTTTAGAAACCATCTATCGCATTCATCTTTACACCAAATTAAATGGAGTTTTGCCAACTTCTATTGATGTATTGCCTATTCAAAAGAATCATATAAACCGTACTGTAGATGGATGGCAGCGGCCCCTCAATTATGAGCTTACCCCTGATGGATTAATTTCCCTAAAGAGTCTCGGTAGAGATGGATTACAGGGAGGAGATGGGGAAGATAAGGATATTATTGCGCACTGTAGTGGAAAAGATGAAATGGGGCACATAATAGCGAGTGATGCACTGTGGACTACCAAGCAATGCATTATAAATTTACCTTAATTAATACCAGTGTGGCAGGGTGGATTAGTGAAGCGTAACCTGCCGAAACCGTAATTTCCTCAATGAAGAAAATCTGCTCCACATAGCTTTTTCGTGCGAATCCGCCATTAATCACTCATCCTGCACGAAGCTGATCTGTCATTTCTTGGGGGGGTCGGGGGGCACATACCGCCGTCCACCCTGACGGCTGTTTGAGGTCGCATTTTGCGACCTCAATGCCGCGAACTCCTCGTCGGTCAACTGGAACATGAAATCCTCCGGGAACCGCTGCTGGTTGCGCTTGACCTGCTCGTTGAAGCGCTTGGTCTCTACACCATAGAGCGCGGCGAGATCAGCGTCCAGCAACACCTTCTGCCCCCGGATCACCCGGATGGCCTGCACGATGGCTTCGGTCGGGATCGTCTCCATCAGACTTTAGCTCCTGGCGCAAAGCGGCTGGCATCATGCTTGAGGATCAAGCCCTCAATCACGGCCTTAGCGATGCGTTTCTCCTCCGGTGAAAACTGCTTAACCGCTTCAAAATGGAGTTTCAGGTCCTCGTCAGGGCCATGCTCGCCCTCATCGAACAACAGAAAATCGGTGGTCACGCCAAACGTGCGGGCGATTTTCTTCAGGGCTTCCAAGAAGGGCTGAACGGCTCCCGACTCATAGCGTTTAATCTGAGTCACATGCAAGCCCACGGCGTCAGCCAAGGCTTGCTGGGACAGCCTTTTGTCCTTGCGGATACGAATCAAGCGGGCGGCGAGTTCCATAAACAGCAACCTAGGTAGATCGGTGCCCACGATGCCAACACCCAGGCACCTGCGCACGCTGGCGTCGTTGCGCGCTATCCCGTAACGAATCCCGCAACCGCCAGGGCGGCGGTCCCACGACCTACATGAGGCCTTTGATCGACCGTCGCTGACGGTATTAACGATAGCGCTTGGCGTGGGCGGCCCTGCTGAAATCAGACTGATTTAAGATTTCGATCTCAGCGCACTGGCATCGGCCTGATCGGACGGCGCGAGCGCCGCGCCTCCTCACCCAATGCAGCTCAACCCGGGCGTGGCGCGCAGTTTTTCGTCCGCCGTGATGAGCGGCGCTCGATGGTGGAGCGCGCTGGCCGCGATCAGGCGATCTGCCGGGTCTGTGTGGGAAATGATGCCACTCTCAGCCAGCGCGGCGATGGCGGGCGTTAAAGGGACCACCGTCAGCCCCAGCGCACACACGAGATCATCCATGTAAGCGACCGGTGTGTGGCCCGGAGGCAACACCAGCCGGTTCTTGCGAAACAGCAGGGCGATCTCACAGAAGCTGATCCCGCAACAGGCCAGCGCGCCGCGTGCGCCGCCGGTCTCCAACGCTTTTCGCGCCACCCGGCTAAGCCGCTCTCGTCGGTCGGCCCAAAACAGCAGAACGTGCGTATCACAAATGATCAACGTCACCGGTCCACCCGTCGTCTGAGAGGGCTAGGAGATCGCCGACGATGACCCCTCCATGCAACGCCGCCAACCGCGCGTGCGCCGCTTCTCGTGCGCTCTCGCGGCGGTCGGGCACAATGCGCGCAATGATTTTGCCGTGCCAGGTGACGGCGATTTCTTCGCCGCGCTGGACTTGCTTGAGGTAGTCCGGCAAGCGTTGGCGCAATTCAGTCACGTTGACGGCAGTCAATGGCAAGCTCCGTTAATGTACATGGATGTACCTAGTACGTGGATGCACGGAGAAACGCCACAGTCCGGGTCGGACTCCGCGTTTTCGTCCATCCATCCGGCTCCCCGGATGACCCGGACCGGCTCCGGCAGCGCCGACTCCCACCCGGCGCCGGGTGATTTTTTGATTCAAGATTATAAGAGTAATCTTGAATTTTAATGAATAACATTCGTATAAATACGTGTTACGTAATATTTTTAAATTTAGAAGACCGCTTTTAAGCAGTGAATTTCAACCCGGCATAGCGCTTTTGGGGTTTATAGGATTCTGAGGTGGCCCGAAAATGACCCCTAGTTTATCTAGGGCGTGTCATCAATTAGGGGCGTGATGGTTTTCCAGATTTACAGAAAAACCAGGTTGAGATTTGCTGCGGGCAAGCGTCTGGAGGGGTTTGCGATGGTGAGGCGGTATGGTTTGCGAGACGATCAGTGGGAGCGGATCAAGGCTTTGCTGCCAGGCCGGGAAGAGACGGTAGGTGTGACGGCCAAAGACAATCGTTTGTTTGTGGAGGCGGTTTGACCGCTCCCGCGCTGGCCGGCGACACCGATCCGCTGTTCGTGAACATGACCACCGACGACGCCCATCGCGCCAACATGGCGATCACCTTCGGCAAATTTGCCCGGTCCCTCCGCTTTCTTTTCGGGATTGGCGGCTGCTGACCCGCCACACACCCGCCGACTGTCTCCGCTAGCGCGTTTCCAGCGTTCGCGCCGCAGCTTGGTCGTTGCTCGTCCGCGGCAGCAGGCTAAAGAAGGCGGCAAGGTTGGCGATATCGGCATCCGAAAGAGGCTTGGCCATCGCCGTCATGGTCGGTTCCTGGCGAGTGCCTTCCCGATAGGCGCGCAAAGCCTTTTCGAGGTACGCGCGATCTTGTCCCGCCAGATGGGGCGTACCCGATAGTTTGGAAATGCCGCCGGTCCCGTGGCACGCGAAACAGACGGCGGCGCGTTTCTTCCCCGCGCCGCCGTCGGGGCTGGGCGTTCCGAGGGATTGCCCAACGGCAACGGAGGCGGCTGCGAAAACCACGAGCGCCGCCACAGACGAACGAATTCTATTCATGAGAAAAGGTCCTCGGAATTCATGCAAGAAAGCTGTTGCGCACCCAGATGACAATGCCGTAAGCGAAGAACACGGCGATCCACAGCGCGAGTATCCCAACGGCGCCGGTGCCCAATCGCGCCACGGTCCGATCGGCCGCGTACAGGCCCTGCACTCGGCCCGACCGATACAGCAGGGTCAGATAAAAGCCGCCGACCAGACCGCCCACGCCGAGCAGCGTCATAAAGAACAGCGTCAACGACGGCCAATCAGGATGCACGGTGTAGTCGGTGATCGTGTAGCCGTAAGGTTGGAGGTAGGCAATGCGGATCATTTCTCGCCACACCGCCAGCACACCGAGCACCAGGAGGCCGCCGAGCAGCGGAAGATAGCCGTGAACCTTTTTCGAGAGCCGCATCATCCAAAACGCCATCACTGCCAACAAACCGCCGAGCAGCCATCCCGTTTTATAGAACAGCAACCGCGTGTCGGCGGGATGAACGAATTGCCATACCAGCCAGAGCACTTGGGCGACCGTAAAACCACACATCGCCACATAACGGCCCAGCTCCCAAACGAAGTCGCGGTATTCCGGCTCCCGATCCTCGCGCTGCTTGAAATACTCGGCATACGCGATCAGAAACAAACCGACCGCCGGCGCCGACAAGCTCATCATGAAGAGATAGCGGGGCCACTGGATCGCGTGCAGGTGTGCGCCACGCATATCCACCTCTCCGCCCGGCGCATACCATCCCATCCATTGTTCCGGCAGCAATGCCTGATAAGACAGGGCGTGCATGATCAAGCCGTCGAGGCAGAACAACGCCAAGGCAATCCACGCATACCAGCCGATCTGTTGCTTCGCGCCTTCATGGTTGCTCCAGTAAAACGCGAACCACAGGCAGTAAGCGACGATCAGCGTAAAGATGAACGCGATCGCCCAGCGGGCCGACAGCACGTTCGAGACATACCATTGCGGGTCGTAGATCACCTGCGTGAACAGCAAAGGCGCCACGCCCAGCACGATGAGCAGCGACACGCCCACCTTGGCGACCTTCGTCATGGCCATCGATAGCCGCGCCCAGTAGGGACCTTGCCCGGCTTTGCGGAAGGCGTAGATCGCAAGCGCCGCAGCACCCAACGCCAGATGCACGAAAGCGATGTGGAAGACCCAGGTGAAGACCATGAGTCCCTGGAACAGCACCGGATGCGCGGGGACGCCAGCGGGGTCGCGCATCGTGTTCATCACGAGTCCGATATCCATTGCTTCACTCCTTCTGTTTGCTCGTATCCGCGACCGCGACCGGCGATGCCGCGCGACTGGCGACCGCCGTATCCTTGCCCGCGTTGATCGCGGCGATGTAGCCGGCGATGGCTCGAATCTCCTCTTCCGGCAAGTCGATGCGCGGCATGTAGGGCACGGCGCCATGCTTCAACGGGCCGCGGAGAAAGGCGGCGATCAGATCCTCGTCGGTAGCGCCGTGGAACTTGTCGGGAAGGCTGCGCAGTGGCGCACCGGGTTCCAGCGAATGGCAGTTCGCGCAGGCGATCCGTGTCAGCAGTTGTCCCGCTTCCAACCGGTTGGCGTCGGTGATCGTCCGCAAGTTATCGGGAACGAAGGGGTGCAGTTTGAGCAGGCCCTTTTCCGCGATCCGATCCACCTCGCCCGCGATGCCCTTGCCCGGCACGTCGCGGGCGATCACCTGATTGGAGTAGATGTATTGCCCGGCCACATAAGGTTTGCGCATACTTTCGCGCATTCGCTCTTCCGGCCACACACCCACCACCGCCACGAACGCGAACATCCCGACCGCCAGCGGCGAACCGACCCAGGTTGGCTTGATCCAGGCGAAAACCAGGTAGACCGTGGTCGCGACGAAGACGGCGATCATGCCCTGCGCATAGACCGGCAGCAGATGCGCGTGGAGCATCACGCGGGCGTTGCTCGGCAGGGTTTGCAGGTAGTACAGAAACATCATCACCGCAAAAAGACCGCCGACTAGGCCGATGGGCGCGAGGAAGCGCACCACGCTGCGACGCAGCGCCAAGTCCTTCATCCGGCTGGCGACCATCAGGCCGACGACCGTCGCCATCACGAACATCGATCCGGTGCGAACGCCCAGATGAGCGAAGAAGTTCAGGTTGTAGAACGCATCGTTGGTGGAGCCGGTCTGGTACCAGGCATCGCTGCCCGGCCACATCATGAACGACAGGATGCCGACGATGAGCAGCATCGTCGCCCACGAGGCCAGCGCGAACGACCACGTCAGTTTCAGGTGGGTGCGGGCGTCGATTTTGCCGATGAGATACACCAGGGCGTAGACGCCGATCACTTCCACGGTGAAGTAAACCCACTCGGCCGCCCACACCCAGACGAAGTTGTGGATCAGGCCGCCGACGCCGCGCGGACTCGCCACGGTGATGGCGTACCAGATACCGGGGCCGGTGATCGAACCGATGATGTAGGAAAAGATCAAAAGAAACATCCCGTAGCGCTTGATGAAATCCATCAGCTCGGGCTTGTTCTCGCGGTAGGCTTTCGTTTCCAGAAAGGCGAACAGAAACGAAGCGCCCACCGACGTGTGGGACGCCACGACGTGAATCGCGCCGATGATCCCCATGACCCAGGCCGAACCGATCTGGGGCATATAAAATGTCGGATACATGCCGAGCATTTCCATCCCGTTTCTCCTAGAGGCTTTCCGCGCCGCGAGCGACGATCCGCGCTGCTGGCTGTTCAGGGCAATGCCGGTCGATGCCGGTCGGCGACGAATGGGGGATCGAGAAGGGGATGGCAACCGTTTGGGCGCGTCCCAGCGTGAAGCCCGCCGCCCAAGACAGCCACAACAAGGCCGCCAGACCGGCGAGCAACAGGCCGCGCTTGGCGCCTCGGGGCGAGTACCAGCGCTTCATGGCGACTCCTTTTGCGAGGAGATCGCGGCTCGTGCATGGGTGGGCACCGCGAGCGTGGACGGGTCGTTATGCGATGCGCTGGCGTGATGGGGCCAGAAAATCCATGCGATCAGCGCCAGCGTCGCACCGATATTGATGTGCGTCATCAGCCACATCGTCTTGATCACAGCATTCATTCCTGTCTCCCGAACGTGTTTTTATCGTCCGGCCGCGCGTCCGGTGCCACGGATAGCGGCCGTATGCCAACGCTCGGACCATGACGGCCCGCGAGGTCCAATCATGTTATAGCGCGCACAAGAGATTGAATATGCGACCAATTGCCGCAAGGCCATACACAGAAGGCATGATATTTCGGACAAGGTATGGGCATTATTGGAACCGGCGCGAAGGCGCATGGGGCGGAGTGGCAAAGGACAGCCGATTGTTTGTCAACGCGGTTTTCTGGATCATGCGGACGGGCGCTCCGTGGCGCGATCTGCCGCCCGATCTGGGTCACTGGAGCCGGGCGCATCGCCGTTTCATCCGTTGGCGCGACAAGGGCGTATGGGAGAAATGGCTGGAAGCGCTGATCGACGATCCCGATTACGAATGGCTGATGCTCGACGCCTCCCACTGCAAAGTCCACCCCCACGCGGCGGGCGCGCGCGGCGGAAACCAGGACATGAGCCGCACAAAAGGGGGCTCAACACCAAGATACATCTGGCCGTGGACGCGCATGGTATGCCGGTCCGAATGCTTGTCACGCAAGGCACCACGGCTGATTGCACGCAGGCTTCGAGGCTGATCGGGGGACTTGCGGCGGAACATCTTCTGGCGGACAAGGGTTACGACACCGACCCGACCCTCGAACAGGCGAAGGGTCAGGGCATGAACGCGGTCATCCCGCCGCAGAAAAACCGCACGATACAAAGGCCCTATGACGAGGATCTGTACAAGCTGCGACCTCTCGTCGAGAACGCTTTCCTCCACCTGAAACGCTGGCGCGGCATCGCGACCCGCTACGCCAAAAACACCGCTTCCTTCCTCGCCACCGTCCATGTTCGATGCATCGCCCTCTGGGCCAGTATCTCGTGACTACAGTATCTAGGGATGACCCTAAATGTAAAAAGATGTGGGTAATCGAGTGCCTTCAGCGATCTTGACCATGCCCCACAGCAGTGGCTGGCGCGGGTTTCATGCCGCCAAAAACTCGGCGATGCGCTGTTGTTCCATGGCGGTGTTAAGCATGGGGGCATGACCACAGTCATCGATTTCAACCAAACGGCACCGAGGCCCCCGCTGGGTCATGCGGGCTGCCGTATCTGCGGTCAGCACATCGGAATGCTTCCCGCGTAATAGAAGGGTTGGGCAACGAATACGGTCGTAGCGCAGCCACTGATCCCAGTCGCTGGGATGCTCCGTTAAATGTACTACCAAGCGCGGATCATAATGTACGGTGAGCTGACCAGTGTCGGTACGCCGCCAGGAAGTTTCGGCCAAGTGCCGCCAGGTGGCGTCCGTTTGCGGCCCAAACGGCGCATACACGGTGCGCAGCCATTGCTCTAGCTCGCTGAAGGTAGAGAAGATGGGGGGGTTGCCGACATAAGCGGCGATGCGTTGCGCGGCCGGGGGTGGCACCACCGGGCCGACATCATTGAGCACCAGATGGCTGATGCGATCACGCAGGGTATCAGCAGCTAGGATAAGGCCCAGCATCCCACCCATGGACGTTCCGATCCAGCGGAAAGACGTAATCGCCAACTGATCGGATAGCTCCAGGACCAGCCGCTGGTAAAAATCGAAGCAGTATTCGCGCCCTGGCTCCACGGCCCACTGGCTCTGACCGCGTCCCAAGAGATCAGGACAAATCACCCGATAGCGCGTGGACAAGGCCTGGGCTAGCGCATCGAAATCGCGTCCCGTGCGCGCCAGGCCATGCCAGCACAGGATGACTTCCGCAGATGCGGTACCCCATTCACTCAGGTGTAATTCGCGGCCTGCGCAAAGCACATAACGTGAAATGATGGCTATTTCCCCTCTATGGCGGCGATTTCAGCGCTGATTGCGTTGCGCGCGCGGTTCCGTTGGCTACACTCTTACCGTTCGATTTGTTCTGATGTGATTTTTTCCAATAATAATGCCATGTTGACTAGATGCAATGGAACCGCCGACCATTCGGAACGTGCTTCGTCGCGCATAACCATCCTAAATTAATGGGGAAATATCAGTATGCACGCCTACGACCAACTTTACCGCCGCTCCATTGCCGACCCCGTTGAATTTTGGAGTGAAGCGGCGGCGGCCATTGATTGGTTCAAGCCTTGGGACAAGGTGGTGGACGACAGTCGAGCGCCCTTTTATCGCTGGTTCGTCGGCGGCGAGTTGAACACCTGTTATAACGCGCTCGACCGTCATGTTGCAGGCGGGCGAGCGGATCAAGTAGCCCTGATTTACGACAGTCCGGTCACCAACACCGTCCGCCAATTCACCTTCCGCGAAATGCTGCATTTAGTGTCACGCTTCGCTGGCGTGTTGCGGAAACTAGGCGTGAACAAGGGTGATCGCGTCATCATTTATATGCCGATGGTGCCGCAAGCAGTGGTTGCCATGTTAGCCTGCGCTCGGCTCGGCGCGATCCATTCGGTGGTGTTTGGCGGTTTCGCGTCCAACGAGCTGGCGACCCGCGTTAATGATGCTACGCCTAAAGTCGTTGTGTCGGCATCTTGCGGCATCGAAGGCGCAAAGGTGCTGCCTTACAAGCCGCTGCTCGACGCCGCGCTCGACATGGCCAGCCACAAGCCCTCCGCTTGCGTGGTCCTGCAACGGCCGCAGGTTCAGGCTCCGTTGAAAGCCGGGCGCGACCACGATTGGGACGCACTGATGGCGGGCGCGAGTCCGGTCGATTGCGTGCCGGTCGCCTCCACCGATCCCTTATATATCCTCTATACTTCCGGCACCACCGGCCAGCCCAAGGGTATCGTCCGCGATAACGGCGGCCATACGGTGGCGACCGCATGGACCATGCAAAATTTTTACACGATCAAGCCGGGCGAGACCATGTGGGCGGCTTCAGACGTAGGTTGGCAGGTCGGCCATTCCTATATTGCTTATGGGCCCATGATCCACGGCGCGGCTGCTACTTTGTATGAGGGTAAACCGGTCGGCACCCCAGATGCCGGCGCGTTCTGGCGGGTCATCAGCCAGCATCGCATTCCGGTGCTGTTCACGGCACCGACTGCCTTCCGCGCTATCAAGCGGGAGGATCCGCGCGGTGAACTACTCAAACAATATGATCTATCACATTTCCGCGCGCTGTTCCTGGCCGGCGAGCGCTGTGATCCTGATACCCTGCGCTGGGCGGAAGAGCAACTGAAAGTGCCAGTGATCGATCATTGGTGGCAGACCGAAACCGGCTGGGCGATCGCCGGCATTCCGCTGGGGATCGAGCGGCTGCCGGTCAAATACGGTTCGACCAGTAAAGCGATGCCGGGTTGGAACGTGCAAGCGCTGGGCGCGGATGGTCAGCCGGTGCCGGCTGGTCAGGAAGGTTCGTTGGTGATGAAGCTGCCGATGGCCCCTGGCGCGTTCATGACGCTGTGGAACGCCGACCAGCGCTGTCGCGACGCCTATTACGAAGAGAATCCCGGTTATTACACCACCGGCGATGCTGGCTTTATCGATGAGGAGGGTTATATCTTTGTCATGGGTCGGCTGGATGATGTGATTAACGTGGCCGGCCATCGCCTATCGACTGGAGCTATGGAGGAAATATTAGCCTCGCATCCCGATGTCGCGGAATGTGCGGTCATTGGCGTCACCGACGAGATGAAAGGACAACTACCGCTGGGTTTTGTTGTGTTGAAGAGTGGCGTTGAACGTGCACACGAGGAAATTAGCAAGGAAGTTGTGGCAATGGTGCGGGAACGGATCGGGCCAGTGGCGGCCTTCAAGACCGCGCTGGTGGTCAACCGGCTGCCGAAGACTCGCTCCGGCAAAATCTTGCGCGGTGCCATGCACAAAATTGCGGACAGCGTGGAATATAAGGTGCCGGCCACCATCGACGATCCCCTGATTCTGGACGAGATTAAGGGAGCCTTAAAAACGGTAGGGTATGCCGCAGGAACCTGAGCAGGGATCAAATACCTCACTGAGGCGACTGCTGCCCAGAACCTTTGTCTTCTAGAAGACAAAGGTTCTGGGCAGTAACAACTGGATTTTACAATGCTAGATGACGTAGTTAGGAGGGGCGCCCGGTATTTCGATGCTCGTGAGGGTTGGGCCGTCATACTGCACAGCGGCAGCTTTACCAATCCACTGCGCGCCGAATAGCGCGGTCAGGCCATCAGCGAGCAACTGCGGATCCGCCTTAAAACGTTGCTGGCCGTGACTGGTATCCAGAATTAGAGTGGCTACAGCGCCTTCCGTAATGACATCAGCGATGGTTCCAGCAATGTACATCATCCGGTTGCTCCAGTTGATAGTGGAAAGCCTTAATTCGTTGGTGAGATGGATAGAGATCTATCGTTTCGTAGTTGGCGGTTCCAGGCTACACGACATGCAGCCGTCGGGCGGCGGTGTTAACGGTGCGGATTGGCCGTCTGGCCGCGACGCTTACCCGACCAGTTTTTGCATGAATGCGCCTTTGCGCTGAGCCTCGGCGAACAGCACAGCGACCGCGCAAGAAGCGAGCCGAGAGCGGGCGCTGTCAGCCCGACTGGTCAGCACCACCGGCACGCGCGCGCCGAGCACAATGCCGGCCGCCTCGGCATCGGCCATGAAGGTCAGCTGTTTGGCCACCATGTTGCCTGCCTCCAGATTGGGCACCACCAGAATATCGGCCTTACCCGCTACCGGCGAATGGATGCCCTTGACCTTGGCCGCTTCCTCATCAATGGCGTTGTCGAAGGCCAGCGGTCCATCCAGCACACCGCCGACAATCTGGCCGCGATCCGCCATCTTACACAGTGCGCCAGCTTCCAGGGTGGAAGGAATTTTGTTGGTGACCGTTTCCACCGCTGACAAAATCGCTACCTTAGGCTCCGCCAAACCAATGGCGTGGGCCAAGTCGATGGCGTTTTGAATGATGTTGGCTTTATCTTCCAGCGTGGGGTTGATGTTGATGGCGGCGTCGGTGATGACGATCCAGCGCGAGAAGGTCGGCACCGCCAACAGGAAACAGTGACTGATGCGCCGCTCGGTACGCAGCCCGCCGTCTTTTTTCACAATCTCGGCCAGCAGCTCGTCGGTGTGCAGGCTGCCCTTCATCACGGCTTGCGCCTCGCCGCTGTGCACCAGAGCGACCGCCCGTTCCGCAGAGTGGTGGCTGTGCTGGGCCGGGATGAACCGATAAGAGGAAATGTCCAATCGCTCTTGATCGGCCAGCGCCTTAATCTTGTCCGCAGGTCCGATCAAGATGGGATCAATTAGCCCACGCTCGGCGGCTTCGATTGCACCGCGCAGTGCGTCAGGACTGCATGGATGAGCGACGGCGCACGCCAGGGGCGGCAAGCCTGTACACGCCTCTAGCAGCGCCTCAAAGCGATCCTCACGCCGCACCTGGATTTTCGGCATATCCTTCGCCTCGAAGCGCATTTTTTCCTTCGGGGCTAACACTTCGATCCAGCCGCTGGCGATTTCCGCGCCGCCCGGATCGACCGCCCGGCATTCGAGCATGACTGCGCCGCTCTCCGGTCGCTTTTCCGTAACGGTGGCGGTGGCGGTGATAGGCAGGCCGATAGCGACCGGCAAGCGCAGGCGCACCTCGATGCGTTGGGCCACCGAACCGAGTCCGGGCAACCGGGTACCCGCCAGCGAGGCAAATAGCACCGCCGCCCAACCCGCCTGACCCCCGCCCTGACCAAACATGGAGCTGTCTTTTGGCCCCGGATTCAGATCAATCAAGTTGAAATTTCCGGTCAGGCTCGCCAAGGCTTCCACCCCGTCTTGATCCAGTGTGCGGGTCAGGCTGGCTTGGTCGCCGACTGTGATTTCGTCAAAGGTTTTATTTTCGATAAAGTTATTCATGCAGAGTTATCCGGTGTGCCCGGTTGAAATCGAATCCTGCGGTCATACTCCCCCACTTAACACGATTAGGGAACAAACGTATATCCTCGAATTTTTGGCAACCTGACACCCGCCAAAGTCGGATAACAACAGAGCGCGCGGCGCGGTGGGGCATCGTCGTTAACGCCATGTTCCACGCCGCACAGGGAAGGCGCCACCCGCTGGCCTGCCCTATTCGTAGGCAAACCACCAGTGGGTTTTCGCCACGCGACCGGATTGCACGATCAGATATAAATAGTCGTGGCGTCCACGCCACCAGCTCCGGAATTCCCGGGGCAATTCACTCTCGAAAAGGAAAGCCCCTAACGACCAACGCCTCTACGCCAGCTCGCGTGCTCAAGCGGACAGGGATTGGATAATCAAATCCGCCATCTGGCGGGTGCTCAGCCGACCACCCAGATCGGCGGTGCGCGCGCCAGAGGTAATCGCCTGATCCACAGCGCGCTCAATGGCTGCCGCTTCGGTCTCTAGTGCCAGGGAATGGCGCAGCAGCATCGCGCACGACAAAATCATGCCAATAGGATTAGCGATCCCCTTCCCAGCGATGTCGGGTGCCGAACCATGAATCGGCTCATACAATCCCATCCGACCTTCACCTAAACTGGCGGACGGCAGCATCCCCATCGAACCCGCCAGCACCGACGCCTCATCGGTAAGAATGTCGCCAAACATGTTTTCGGTGACCACGACATCCATCCCCGCCGGGCCGGTAATCAAACGCATGGCGGCGGTATCAACCAGCACATGCTCCAGACTCACCTCCGGGTATGTAGCGCCGAACTGAACCGCAATCTGCCGCCACAAGCGCGAGGATTCCAGGACGTTGGCTTTATCCACCGAAGTGACTTTGCACTTGCGACCCTTGGCTAAGTTAAAGGCCAATTCCATCACTCGGCGAATTTCGTAATCGTAATACTCCAGCGTGTCCACGGCGCGCTCGCGGCCATCTTTCACATCGCGCCCCTTCGGCCAGCCGAAATACAAACCGCCAGTCAGCTCGCGGATCACCAGAATATCGACACCCTGGAGCTTTTCCGGCTTGAGCGGTGACGAGTCCAGCAGTGCCGGATGCACCTTGACGGGTCGCAAATTAGCGAACACGCCCAAGCCCTTGCGCAAGGCTAGTAACCCGCGTTCCGGGCGATCCTTGGCGTTCGGGTCATCCCATTGCGGCCCACCGACCGCGCCCAACACCACCGCATCCGCCGCCTGGCAATCGGCCAGGGTTTCATCAGTCAGCGACGAACCGTATTTGTCAATGGAGCAACCCCCCATCAAGCATTCCTGGTAATGCCATTCATGCTGGAATTGCCCGGCAATCGCATCCAGTACCCGGACGGCCTCGGCGACCACTTCCGGCCCAATACCGTCACCAGGGAGTAAAACGATATTTGCTTTCATAAAATCTCGCTTGCAGGTTGCCCCAAAGCTCTCTCTGTCTCGCGCAGAGAGGAGCTGGCGGCAAGGGATAAGGATGAAGCGGCAATGAGACGCCTCAAAATTCAAGATTCAGTGGGCTAGCGAAAGCCCATACTCTATTGCGTCCACCAACGCCTGCCACGACGCCTCAATGATATTGGCGCTAGCACCGACCGTGCTCCACAGGCGCGTGGTGTTGCGGGTATCGATCAGTACCCGGGTAATAGCGTCCGTACCATTTTGGCCATCCAGAATACGGACTTTGTAATCCGCCAGATGGAAAGCGGCAATTTGTGGATGGTGTTCCGTCAACGCCTTGCGCAGCGCAATGTCGAGCGCATTCACCGGCCCGTTACCTTCGGCGGCGGTGTGCATCACCGCATCGCCCACCTTCACCTTGACCATGGCTTCGGCAAAAATGCCGCGTCCCTGGCGATGCTCCACATTGACCAGAAAATCAACCAACTCAAAGGGTGGCCGGTAATCCGGCTGCTGGCGTCTGAGCATCATGGCGACCGAGGCTTCGGCGGCCTCAAAGGAAAAGCCACGCGCTTCCAGCTCTTTGACATCATTGAGTACACCAACCACGTTCTCTACGCCGCTGACCTCTACGCCGTGTTCTTCTGCCTTGCTGAGGATGTTAGCCCGGCCCGACAGCGCGGAGACCACCACCCGCATCTTGTTCCCGACCTGCTCCGGCGCAACATGCTGGTAGGACTGCTCCGAACGGCGCATCGCCGCCACATGCACGCCGCCCTTATGCGCAAAAGCGCTCTTGCCAACGTAAGCCAAATGGTCGTTAGGCGTTACGTTGGCGACCTCATCCACAAAGTGCGACACTTCATAGAGCTTGGCCAAGCCGCCGTCTGGCAAGCATCGCAAGCCCATCTTCAGTTCTAGGTTCGCCATGATGGAACATAGATTGGCGTTGCCGCAGCGCTCACCGACGCCGTTGATGGTGCCCTGGACCTGGATAGCACCGGCGCGCACGGCAAGCAGCGCATTAATCATGGCGCATTCGCCATCATTATGGGTATGAATGCCAAACGGGTGCTGGATCGTCGCTTTTAGCGCGTGGAGAATCTGTTCCAGCCGCCAAGGCATGGTGCCGCCATTGGTATCGCACAGCACCACCGTTTCCGCGCCGCCACGGATCGCTGCTTGCAACGTCTCCAGCGCATAGCTTGGATCCGCTTGATAGCCGTCGAAGAAGTGTTCTGCGTCATAAATCACCCGACGCCCCGCAGCACGCAGATAAGCCACCGACTGCTCGATAATGCGTAGATTATCGTCCAGCGTGGTCAGCAGAACATCGGTGACGTGTAGATTCCAGCTTTTGCCAAAAATGGTGCAAACCGGTGCCTGCGACTCAAGCAAGGCTTGCAGATTGGCATCGTCTTCCGGACCGCCCTTGGCCCGGCAGGTCGAACCAAAAGCAGCGATGAGCGCCGTTTGCCAGGCATACTCGCGCGCCCGTTCAAAAAATTCAGCATCCCGAGGATTAGAGCCTGGCCAACCGCCTTCAATAAAAGCCACGCCCAACTCGTCTAGCCGTTGAGCTACCCGGATTTTATCGTGACCCGATAGGGTGAATCCTTCGCTCTGTGTGCCATCGCGCAGGGTGGTATCGTAAATTTGAATGAATGACATGGAGTTATCTGTTAGCCGCCCATGCTGCAATGGCCTGATTGCCGCATAAGCCGCGCAAGGTTTGGAGTGAGTCGCTGCGGTGGCCAGGGTGTGAGCGTAGCGCCGCAACGCCGCAAATAACGGGTTACGCACCGGGTGAAGTCGGCCCCGCCTTGACACGGGGCGCTTTGGCATGGCTTGGAGAAGCAGTGATAATGCGCTCCAGTCCCGCTCACCCGGTTCACAACCGCATCCGTCAGTCCAGCAACGCGGCGCTGCCCAGTCGACACCGCGCCCCTTGTGGAGGGAATGTGTGGATGGTTTCACAAAAAGCAAAAGAAATTCAACTGCCCGGTTCTCGCCCAAATCCGCCGACGCGGTCTGGGGCAGCTATTTTGCCTTGGGTCAGCCGGGAAGCGATACGGCCATGACCTCGGTAAGCGGCAGTTTTGATCCCATCGTGCTGGCTCAGGCGCTGCAAGTTGACCGGCTGGTTCCAGACGCTTACGCCGCCTGGCGTCCTTTGTTACTGGATGGTCTGCAATTCTTCTTCGCACGGCTGTCACCGGCGCGTTTAGCGCGGATTTTCGCCGAGCAACTGCGGCTGCCGCCTGACACCCATCCCGCGCTGCGTCTGGTCACCGTGTTTCGGCAATGCCCCACTCTGCATAAGTTAGGTCAAGTCATGGCGCGCGATCCGCGCCTGGCCCCTGAAGTGCGGCTGAATCTGCAATGGCTGGAATCGCTGGAACCCACCACATCCATGGCCGAGATCTCGGTTTTGATCCAGCGGGAGCTTGGAACCGTCGCGCACCTTGAAATCACCGCCACAGCCCTGGCGGAAGCCAGCGTGGCGGTCGTGGTGCCGGTTCTCTGGCATTCTGGCGCAGGAGCCGCCCCCCAATCCGGCATTCTCAAGGTACTCCGGCCCGGCGTTGCCGAGCAGTTGGGCGCAGAGCTGGAGATTTGGTCTGTGCTCGGTGCTTTTCTGGAAGAGCGCTGCATCAAGCGGGGCTTACCACGGCTCGATTATCATCATACACTCGATAGCGTGGGTCATTTGCTGGCCAACGAGATTCGGCTGGACCAGGAGCAAGTCCATCTGGCGCGCGCGGCAGCGTTTTACGCCGATTCCCCGGCGGTGCTGATCCCGGCGCTCTGGCCGTTTTGCACCACTCGGATCACCGCCATGCAACGGGTTTATGGCCGCAAAATCACCGAGTCCGGCGCACCCGCGGCGACCCGCCAGCGGCTGGCCGCCACCCTGAGCGCAGCGCTGCTAGCCAAACCGTTCTGGAGTAATGACCCGGCCGCCATCTTTCACGCCGATCCTCACGCTGGCAACCTGCTCGCCACTGATGATGGTCGGCTGGCGATTCTGGATTGGGCCTTGGTCACCGTGTTGAGCAAGGCGCAACGGGTCGCCGTGGTGCAAGCGGTAACGAGTGCCCTGGCCCAGGATGAGCCAGCTTTGCTAACCGCACTGACCACCGTGGGACGCGCTACTGACCTGGAGGCCGTGCGTGTCGTAGTCAAGGCCGGTTTACGCCAGGTACGCCATGGCCAATTTCCCGGTATGGAGTGGCTGATGGGATTGCTGGATGGGCTGGGTACTGCGGGCGTGATGCAGTTCCCTGAAGAGCTCACGCTGTTCCGCAAAGCTTTGCTGACTCTGACCGGCGTGATCGGCGACCTTTCGGCACAGCCCGCCATGGACACGGCGCTGGTCTGGGCAGGCTTGATCCAGTGTCTGCGGGAATTGCCCAGCCGTGGCCTGGTTCCCTTCGACTCCCGCAGCTTTGGCAGCCATTTATCGAATGCGGACTGGCTGGGGCTGTGGGCTGGGTTGCCAACAACCCTAAGCCGCTACTGGGCTGGAGTCTGGCAAGAAGTCTGGACCGCGCGCGATCTCCGTCAGGATGGCCCGCTAGACAGCGGCGGAAACTCGGGGTGAGAGGAATCCTGCTGACGGACTGCGGGGTTGTAGCGTAGGCAGTTCGGCACGCAGGGACATTCAATCGCGATCTTGATCGGCGCAATCCGGCCTTGACCGCGCAGATGAAATAACTTCGGTACCACCCGGTCGCGCAAGGTTTCAGGATCAATAGTATTGACGTAAATTTTAGTGCCGCCCTCAAAGCCAGCCGGCGTGGAGACCCGCCATTTGATGAGCACGCGCCATGGCATGGGCACATCGACATCGGGCGGTTTGTAGTACCACTCCTCGTTGCAGGGAATGTCGGAGCCGGTGGCGGCGTGGCAGGCATGCACCAGATCCGACACACCGCGCAATTCCTCAGCGGAGTGATTCCAGGGCTGGCTGCGTTCGCTTTTGGAGAATATCTCTAAGGTAGGATAGCGATGGCCAAAGCCTGCGTAGGCGATGGCATGATCGTTCTCCGCCACGACTAGATTACGATAGGCAGCGAAGTTGACGGCGGCTTCATTGTAAAGATTAGGATTAGCCCGCACCCGCTCTAATTCCATATCATTTTGTACGCCACGCTCGTCAATGGCCACCAGTTGCTTGTGGAGATGATCGAAGGAAGCGCCGGCCGGCTTTAGCCAGTTTTGGAATACCGCCACATAGCGGACATAGCGATTGTTGACATAAATATCGCGCAGGGCGTCAATGGTAAAGTGCAGGTATTGATAATGTTCTTCAGGGGTCAAGGCACCTGAGGAAGCCAATTGGTCATCATGGGTCGCGCCATCGGTGAAATGGCGGCGGGCGACGATCAACTCGTGGCCACCGCCGAAGAAAGCGTTGGCGAACTGTAAGCGCTCGTCCAGAGACATGCGATCCCAGGCCGACTCGTCGAAGCCAGCGGCCTTCAACCGTTGTTCGGACAGGCGCAATACATGCTGGCGGCCGGCGACTGAACTTAGATACTGGCTTTTGTGCAACTCAATGGCGTCGGGCAGTTTGTAGCCAAAATTCTTCCGCCAATAATCGAAGGAGACGATTTCAAACAGATTGGGAATGCGGCGAAACTCGGCTACCGTATCAAACAGGGCATCGACCTGAAGATGGCGAAAGGTGGTGAACTGATCGCCAGCCCGCACCAACCGCGCTTTTTCCGGTGGTGTTTCTAGGTAATTGCGCGCACAAAAGGGGCAATAGGCATCCAGCCGATGGTGGTCCAGGGGAGCTGGATGGGGTGGTTTAACTCCTAAGGGCCGGTTACCTCGGCCAGGCACCGTCCACACTTCCGTTCCCGTGAAAGGGTTAACCTGCTTGATGGTGCCATCGGCCATGCGCATCAGGTAGTTAGATTCAGGAATAATTTGCGGCAGCATTTTAAGTCTAACCTCACCGGGGCCGATTGAGTGAATGATGCATTCGATTTTCAGTGTAGTCCGATTTTTATGCGGCTCAATGGGGATGCAGGATTTTGAAGAGAGGCATTGGGGGGACTCCTCCAGCCTACTGGGCTGAGCGGCTACGCAGGATCCGGGCGCAATTACCCCATTTGCCGTGGGCGTTGCGGCTGATCTGGCGCGCAACGCGCGGTTGGACGCTGGCCTGGGCGGCGCTGGTGGTGGCCCAAGGTGTACTGCCGGTCGCGGTGGTGCTCTTGACGCGCACCTTGGTGGACAGTTTAGCGGCGACTTTGCGCGCACCGCTGGATGACATGGCCATGCGCCAAACCCTGTTGTGGGTGACACTCATGGCGGGATTGTTGCTGCTGGGCGAGGTGCTGCGCGGGTTTGCCGGTTGGGTGCGCGCCGCGCAAGCGGAGTGGTTGCGGGATTATCTCGATCAGCGTATTCACGCCCAGGCCACTGAGCTGGATCTGAGTTTTTACGAAACGCCGGAGTATTACGATCAGCTGCATCGGGCGCGAGTGGATGCGCGTGACCGCCCGATGGCCTTGCTGGAAAACCTCGGCGGCTTAGCGCAAAACGGCCTGACCCTGGCGGGCATGGCCGGCGTTTTGTGGAATTATGCGCCCTGGCTGCCGCTGGTGTTAATCGGCGGTGCCCTGCCAGCCTTAGGGGTGGCGACGGTCTTCATCGTGCGCTTTCATCAGTGGCGCGTCCGCAATACTGGTAAAGAGCGCCGCGCGCATTATTACGACTGGATGCTGACCTGGGATAAGGTCGCGGCGGAACTCCGTCTGTTTAATCTGGGGGAAACCTTTCGCGGTCACTACCGCGCTGTGCGCGCTCAGCTGCGCGCTGAGCGCCTGCATTTGACGCGGCGGCACATGCAGGCTGGGTTAGGTGCAGACTTTATTGCGCTCCTGGTCATGGGTTTAACCCTGGTTTGGATGGTGGGGAGACTGGTGGATGGCTTGGCCAGCCTGGGCGATCTGGCGCTTTTTTATCAAGTGTTTAGTCAGGGCCAACGGCTCATGCGCACTGCATTGGGTAGTGTGGGCGAAATGTATAGCAACCTGTTGTTTCTAGAAAATTTGTACGAATTTCTGGCCTTGCGCCCGACAGTGACCGAATCGCCCTGCCCGGTCCAATTGCCGCTTGATTTAGCTACACCTAGCACTATCTGCCTGGAAAATATACGGTTTCGCTATCCTGGCAGCCAGCGGCTGGCGTTGGATGGGTTTAATCTGACGCTTCCCGCCGGCCAGATAGTCGCTATCGTCGGTGAGAATGGCGCGGGCAAAAGCACCTTGATTAAGCTGCTTTGTCGCTTTTATGACCCCGAAGCTGGGCGTGTATTCTGGGATGGCGTGGATTTGCGCGAGTTGGCGCTGGCCGAGGTCCGTCGCCGCATTACAGTCCTGTTTCAAGAGCCGGTGCATTATCACGACACCGTGGCCTATAACCTGCGGTGCGGCGATCTAGCGGCCATGTTGGACATGGCAGCGCTGGCGGATGCCGCCCGCGCTGCTGGGGCCGATGGGCCTATTCAGCGCCTGCCGCAAGGCTATGAAACCATTCTTGGCAAGTGGTTTGGGGGTGCAGAGCTCAGTGTCGGTGAATGGCAACGGCTGGCCTTGGCGCGAGCGTTTTTGCGGCGTTCGGCGTTGTTGATTCTGGATGAACCCACCAGCGCTATGGATTCTTGGGCGGAAGCTGACTGGCTGAAGCGGTTCCGCACCCTGGCCGCTGGCCGCACAGCGGTGGTAATCACCCATCGCTTCACCACCGCACTGCACGCTGACATGATTCATGTCATGGGCCAAGGTCGCATTCTGGAGTCTGGCACACATGCTGAGCTGCTCGCACAAGCTGGACGCTATGCACAGTCGTGGGCCCAGCAGTTATGCGAGGTGCGCGAGGGTATCGGGGATGTGCGGTGAAAGGCTGGTTAAGAAAGCGGTAGTTTTAGATGATGGTATATTAGGATGAATAATTGCTACATAGTGTGATGAAATGCTGTTTTAGTGATGCGTTTATGTCAGTCAGCCCGTTGGATTGCTTATTTTTTAAGCAAGTTAATAGGGCTGGGGCAAGCTCTCGATTTTCCAAGCGCCCTTATCTTGTCCTTTCCCATGAACCTAAAGTTATCCACAGCTTTTGTGGATAACTTCCTTCCATCGCTATAGCGTTGATTGACCTAACCAACAAGAAAAATATAGACTGCGTATTGTCTACGTATATACAAAATTCTGGATTGTGCTATCATGGGCAAAAATAAAAAGCAGAAATCTGAGAAAGATAAGGAAGTTAAGCTAGTTGTGCGCATCGAGGAAGGACTACGCGATGCCTTCATCGAAGCCTGCCAGGATTCAGATACCACGGCATCCAGGGAAGTACGCCGCTTCATTCGTGATTTCTTGGAGCGCTCGCATCAGCAGGATGTTTGAATCACGCCACTAACCAACCTGGTCATTCTAAAAACCGTTTTATCTGTCAGCGAGGTCAACTGCGATGCTTCATACTTCCCGCGATAGTGCGCTCAAAACCCAGACCCAAGTCACCCTGGAGGCCATGCGAGCTTATTTCAAGGCCACCGCCCAAGCACGACCTTGTCAGGAACGCCAAGAATTGGCGCGGCAATGGTTGGCGGCGGTTCGACGGCTGCGCATGGCCGCTCGCTAGGCCACAGTGTTCCAAGAGCGAAAAGGGCGCAAAACGGCTTATACCGGCGGATAGGGTGATCCACTCCGGCATGTCCTTGCCATTCTGTCCTCTGGCCGGTGGCCTTATAATACGTTCCGTATTGTCATGGATCTTGCCGAGGATGACCGATGAAGCTCTTGCCGTCTATCGCCTTAACTGCCGCCCTTGGCCTAAGCGCCAGCGCGTGCACCGTTTCCATAGATCCCAGTTCCGGCTCTAGCGCCACCACCGGTGGCTCCAGCAGTGCTGTTTTCATGAACCGCCAGGAGCAGACCGCCGAATTCGCCAGGGTCAATCTGGAAGCGCTGCGCAACGACATGGTTACTGGCCAAGGGGAATACCTCAGGGCACTGGCCGTATTGTTGACGATCGAAGCGCGCCACCAACCGGCGTTTTTCGCCCTGACACGCGACAAGTTCAACGTCCTGTTTCCCAGCGACTCCACCACTTCTGCCGAAATGCTGGTGGCGTTGCAGCGGGAGCTGCGGGCTGATCCCCGGTTCGGGCAACGGTTAACCCTGAACTGAGCTACTCTGGGGTCTGCGCTGTCCGTCTCGCCGCCTGCTTTTGCTGCGGTTGCTGGCTCTGGGCGACCAGCATCCACGCCGAGACCGTCTATCTGGCTGAGTTGCTGGGCCGCGCTGAAACCGCCGCGTTGGCCGAGCGGCGCGAGTGGCGTGCGCTGCTCCATTACCGTCGTGCCGCCGACGGCCAGAGCGCGGTGAGCGCTGCTACCGATTCGCGTTTCTTCCTCGCGCCTGAGGGTCAAAGCAATCCGCGCGCCGAGCTGGCTGCCACCTTGCGGGCTTTTTTCACCACGACTCCGGTCGGCGGCGACCCGCAACCGGCCCAATGCGCCTTCATTGGCCGCTATCAATGGCTGAAGGCGGAATTACGGATTGATGACCGGCGTCTGCCGCCACAAGCCTGTGCGCGCTTCGAACACTGGCGGCGTGAGCTGGACACCGAAGCCGTCACGCTGGTCTTTGCCTCGGCCTATCTGAACAATCCCGCTTCGTTGTTTGGCCATCTCTTTTTGCGGCTGGATCAGCGCGGCCAGGGCGAAACGAGCCCACTGCTGGCCTATGCGGTCAACTATGCAGCTGACACCACAGACAGCAATCCCCTGCTCTACGCCATCAACGGCGTCAGCGGCGGCTTCAAAGGTCGGTTCGCGCTCCAACCCTACTATCAACTGGTGCGCACCTACGGCGATCTGGAAAATCGTGACCTGTGGGAATACCGCCTGCACCTCAGCGCGGCGCAACGGCGGCGTTTGCTCGAACACGTTTGGGAACTGCGTGGCATCGACTTCAACTACTACTTTTTCCGGGAAAACTGCGCCTGGCAATTGCTGACCTTATTGGAGGTCACCGACCCTGCCCTGCGGCTAAGCGACCAGTTCCCGCTCTGGACCTTGCCCGCCGACGCGCTGCGCTTGCT
>JBATSQ010000093.1:0-2442 GCA_049293375.1 Candidatus Contendibacter sp. | reverse complement strand
CGCTTACCCTGCAAGTCATTAAAAGATTTTATATTTTTATTGGCCAGCACATGGACTTCTTCATTGTAGAACGGGAAGATCAGCCGCAAGCGACTCGCCACCCGCCGCATCTCGGCATTTTCCGAGCGGCTGAGAAACCCCAACACATCGGACTGTACGATGCCAAACGTGGCGTTTTCCTTGCTGTTAATGCGCCTGATATTGTCAATCGAGCCTTTAGAATCCTTCACTACAATGTCTAAACCGATATTCTTAGCGACTCCCGCGATGTCATTACCAAATTTGATATAGGTACCGGTCTGAGAGCCGGTCACCATACCGATCTCTTTGGCGTTCGGCTCCTCAGCGCGCGTCGGCGTTAGCCCACACCAGAGCAAAAAACCTAGAGCGCTCAGCAGTAAACAATGCATCCAGTAGTTTTTCATAAGTCCTCACAATGCGTTACAGCAAGAATGCCGATACAGGACAACCGGTTGATTCAGCATGACCATAACCCGCTCTTACCCCATATTGCCTAAGGGCATCCAGGATTCTGGCACAATGGAGAACAGCAAACCAAGGCCTTGATTCAGGGCGTTTGTTTCTGCTTTTGGCCACGCAAGCTCTTTTCCAGTTCCTGCACAGTAGGATCGAATTGCGATTTCAGCTCATCTTCCAAACTACGCGCGCCATTTGACCGTGCCGACGGCGCTGTGGGCGGCGGGAGCGGCTGAGACGCTGGACGCGATACCGGAACTGGTTCTGGGGCTGGGGTCGGAGCTGGGGCGGGCATAGGCGCAGGCGCGGGCCGAGGCTCCGGCGCCGGCACCGGCTCAGGTGCGGGCCGAGGCTCCGGCGCAGGCCGAAACTCTTCAGGGGCGATGGAGGTTTTGCGTGGTTCAGTCGGCTGGGCGACTGGCGGCGTTTGCGCAGTCTGTTGGCTGAACCACCACCAGCCCGCCACCGCCAGCGCGATCAAAGCTATCACAACCACCATGCCAATGACCCATCCTGACGGCCCACGCTGTGCCGTTCCGGCAACTGCTGGCCCTTCTCGGGGGACGGCATCTGGTCGGGCTTGTGGGTCGGCCAGAGCGGCGGCGCTGGCCGCTGAGGATGCGCTCGCCGCCGGAGACATGCTGTCCGCTGGGGATGCGACAATCCGACCAGGGACGGCGCGGGTCGGCTCCTTGGCTACTAGCGTTGGAGATTCCGCCACAGGCGGTTCCGCCGCTGACTGCGGCGGGCGCGAGCGGGCCGGGCGCGTGCGATCATCGTCTAGATCCGGCACAGCCCCTATTTCGGGAATCGGCACGTCTGGCATCGCCACCGGCGCACTGGGGATTTCCGGCAAGGGTGGCGACGCGGGCGCGGGATTAACGCGGGTACCGCCAACCACCTTGCGTTCGGCACTGGCGCTACCCGCTTCAAGTTCCAGTTGCAACGGCCAGACCAAGGTGGCCACCACGGTTTCAGCCAGACCCTGACCCCGCACCGCCAACTGGTAGGGCATATTTTCCAGTTGAAACACCAGATCGGAGTGGATGACGAACTTCAGAGAGTCACCGCTGTACCAGGCCTCTTCGGGTTGCAGCCAACTTTCCGCGCCCTGCCAGCCATCTGGACCCAGATGGTTCGTGGCAAAGCCGTGGCGACTTAGGGCAAACTCGAATGTCTCCAAGCTGCGTGGCAAACCGCTGAGGGTGATAATGGCGTGTCCCAGCGGCCGGGCGGGATCTTCCGATACGCGAACCGCAAGCGCGGCCATGGCCATCCTCCAGATCAGCGGATTGATAATAAATAATCGTTAGTCTTGCCCAATGCGAGTGCTCGCACCAGACCGACCAGGAACGGCCATCGGCTCGATGCGGCTTTTCTCTCCAGCTCAGGCGGCTGAACGCAAGCGTCCAAGCAACTCGCCTAAGCGCTGGTTGGCGGCCAAATCGACCTGTTTACCGTCCCGATGCTGGGCGTTGCGCTCCACCAGATCAAGAAACGCCCGAATCCAGTCGGTATAGTAATCCTGGTCGTAGCTGGATTGCTGCTCGCTCAGCTGTGGGCCGCCACGAGGGACCGCGCGCGGTGGAAACACCGGACGGGGGCCGCTTTCCACCGCCAGCATGGGCCGCTGCGCGGGCTCTAGGGCATCGTAACCAAGGAAATCGACATAGCCATTGAGCAAGTTAGCACTTAGCCGGGCAGGCAAGGCCACAATCTGCTCAAACTTCATGCGAAAGACGGTCACTTGCCGCACCAGGGCCTCAATTCGCTCCTCTAGCTTTAAGCGTTGCGCCCCATCCAGCAGTTCTTTGACAAAATCGACCATTCCCGTTTCTGGCAGGCGATAGTAGGCGCACAAGGCTTTATTACCGCTCAAGTCCTGCAAATCCCGCATCCATTCCGCCACGGCTTCGCGGGCGAACAGGGCGGCGTCATCCTGGCGAGGGGCGGCGGGCGCTGCGC
>JBATSQ010000092.1:0-18440 GCA_049293375.1 Candidatus Contendibacter sp. | reverse complement strand
TTCGCCCGCATCCAGTTCACCGCCGATCTGATGCCCAGCGATGTGACCGGCCATGCGCTGTACAATCTGCGTGAGGAGCGGTTTGAAATTCGGCGGGGGCCGGTGTTCTGTCATTTTCTACTGGCCGATGAAATCAATCGCGCCCCGGCTAAAACCCAGGCAGCGCTGCTAGAGGTGATGCAGGAAGGGCAGGTGACGATTGAAGGCGAATCGCTGCCGCTGCCGCCGCCGTTCATGACCCTGGCTACCCAGAATCCGATTGAGCATGAAGGCACATACCCACTGCCAGAAGCGCAGCTCGACCGTTTTTTGCTAAAAATCCAGATGGATTACCCCAGCGTGGAGGAAGAAACCGCTCTGGTGCAGGCGGTGACGGGTGGCCGGGTGGGCGATACCCTGGATTTATCGCGGGTGCAGGCGGTGGCCGATGTGGCGGCGGTGTTAGAATTGCAACGTATTGCCGCCGGGCTGCGCGTGGACGATGCCGTGCTGGACTATGCCGTCCGCCTGGTGGTGACGACCCGCACGATGCCTGCGTTCGCGATCGGTGCCGGGCCGCGCGGCGGGATCGCCCTGGTGCGGGCGGCGCGGGCGCAAGCTCTGCTGTGCGGCCGCGATTTTGTCACCCCCGACGATGTGAAAAGCTTGGTAAAGCCCGCATTGCGCCATCGACTGACGCTGGCGGCGGAGTACGAAATGGAAGGCGCGCGGGTGGATGAACTGCTGGATGAGCTGTTGCGGCGGGTGGCGGCGCCGAGGATGTGAGGTTAAGTCCAACCCGGGCTTTGTTGGGGTGGCTGGCGGGAGCCGCCCTGTTGAGCGTGATTCCGGCGGTCTGGCCGGCGTTGACGGTCTTCTGGCTGGTGGCGGCGGCGGGGTGGCTGGCGCGGGTGGCATGGGATGCGGTGGCGCTGTCCCGGTGTCCATTACTGACGGTAGAACGCCACATTGCGCCCGCCCTGCCGCTGGGCGTGTGGCGTTCGGTGTCTCTGCGCGTGGGCAATGTCGCTGACCGGCCTGCGGCGTTCACCTTATTCGATCATTACCCGACGGCCGCCGCGCAGGTCAGCGACTTGCCACAGCGACTGGTGGTGGCTCCTGGCGGCTGGACGGAACTGCACTATCGCCTGCGACCGGTAACGCGGGGTGCCTGGGTATTCCCCTACACCCAGATCTTGTTGGAATCGCCGCGCGGCTGGTGGCGGCGTGAGGATCGACTCGGCGCACCGGAGACGGTGCGGGTTTATCCGGACTTCGCCGTGATTGCGCAGGAGTTGCGCCTGGCGGCAGACCGGCGCGAAGCGCTGCTGGGTATTCATCGACGTCGGCGGCGCGGGGAGGGCCAGACCTTTTTGCAACTGCGCGAATACCGCATTGGCGATAGCCTGCGCCAGATCGACTGGAAAGCGACGGCTCGCATCCGCAAACTCATCGCCAAGGATTATCAGGATGAGCGTCATCAAACCGTGCTATTCCTGCTGGATTGCGGGCGGCGCATGCGCGCTCAGGATGGGGAGCTTAGCCACTTCGATCATGCGCTCAACGCGCTGATTCTGCTGGCCTATGTTGCCTTGCGCCAGGGCGATGCGGTGGGCGTGCAGAGTTTTGGAGGCGAGCGGCGCTGGCTGACCCCGCGCGCCGGGGTGGGAACGCTGCCGTTGCTCATCAACGGCATCTATGATGTACAACCTGGCCTGGAACCTCCAGATTATATCGAGGCGGTTCAGCGAACGCTGACACGCCAGCGCAAGCGGGCATTGATCGTGTTGCTGACCAATCTACGTGATGAGGATCAAGAGGAGCTGGGGCCAGCTCTGGCCTTGCTGCGCCGTCGCCACCTGGTGTTGGTCGCCAACCTACGTGAGCAAGTGCTTGACGAACTGGTGACGCGACCAATTCACGATCTGGCGCAAGCCCGGTTATATACCGGTGCCTGCGACTATCTATTGCGGCGGGAACGGGTGCAGGAAGCATTGCGTCAGCGTGGCGGCATCGTGCTCGATACGCCACCGGAGCGGCTACCGGCGGCCATGGTGGAGCACTACCTGGACCTGAAGCGTAGCGGTCGGCTCTAAGCCCGAATAGGCCACTTCCGCGTGATGGATTTGTGCCGCGCATTGAATTTGTGTATAAAAAACTTTCGTTGCCACCGGGCGGCTACGCCATAAGGGCCGCGCGCGATTGAACCTGTAGCATCCGCGCAGGGTCAATAGAGGTAGTTTCCACTCCTTTGGAGGTTTGCTCAACGATGCTGCAAAGAAATGACTTACTCGCTAAAGCACCGGTCACCCTGTCCGAAGACCGGGCAGTTCCTATCGTTAACAATGTCTTGCGCAACACCTATCTTTTGTTGGCGATGACCTTGCTGTTCAGCGGCCTGACTGCGGGAATCGCGATGGCCACCCAGGCCCAGCCTCTGCACTGGCTCGTGACACTGGGCGGTTATTTCGCCCTGTTGTTCTTGGTCACCAATCTGCGCAACAGCGCGTGGGGTCTAGTGGCGGTCTTCGCGTTGACCGGCTTTCTCGGTTACACCTTGGGGCCTATTCTGAACTTTTACCTGAGTATGCCTAACGGCTCGCAGGTGGTGATGACCGCCCTGGGCGGAACCGGCGCGATTTTCCTAACCCTGTCCGGCTATGCGCTGGTCAGTCGCAAGGATTTCAGCTTTATGGGGTCCTTCCTGATGGTGGGCATCCTGGTCGCTTTCCTAGGCAGTCTGGGCGCGCTGCTGTTTAACATTCCGGCGCTGTCGCTGGCGGTGTCGGGGATGTTTATCCTGTTGATGTCCGGCATGATTCTGTGGCAGACCAGTGACATCATCCATGGTGGCGAGACCAACTACATCATGGCGACTGTTACCCTGTACATCACCATCTTCAACCTGTTTATCAGCCTGCTGCAAATTTTGGGCATCTTCTCTGGCGACGACTGAGTGTCTAGGTGTCCATCTGCTCTTGGAACCCCGCTCCGGCGGGGTTTTTCGATGGGTCGAACCGGTGCGCCGCCTCAGTCCATGCCCAGCTTTTTCAGCCGATAGCGCAGCGCGCGGAAACTGATGCCCAGTCGCTCAGCGGCGGCGGTTTTATTGTGCCGGGTTTCCTCCAGCGCCCGCAGGATCGCCGCGCGCTCGATCTGCTCCAGATAGCTTTCCAGATCGCGCACCGAAGGTTGCAGGATTGGCATGGTCTTTGGCTCGAACGCTACGTCGGCCGACGCGATAGGCTCCTCCTCGAGTTCCTCGTCCGCGACTGGGGCAGCGGGGCGCGGCCCCAAAGCAGTCGCTTCCACAGCTGTCGGCAGCAATAAATCGGCGGCCTGGATGATGCCCTCTTCGCACAAGGTAAAGGCGCGTTCCAGAATATTTTCCAACTCCCGGATATTGCCGGGAAAACCATAATTCCGTAGCGCCTGGAGCGCTGAAGCAGCCAGCTTGCCCGGTGGCAACTTCGTCTCTTGACCCAAGCGCTCCAAAATCGCCGCCGCCAGATCGGGAATATCGTCGGGGTGCTCGCGCAGGCTGGGTAGCCGCATCTGAATCACGTTGAGCCGGTAGAACAAGTCCTGGCGGAAGCTGCCGTTTTGCACCAGCGCCGCTAGATCCTTGTGGCTAGCGCTCAGGATGCGCACATCGACGGAGATTTCCTCCTGCCCGCCCACCGGCCGCACTGCCCGCTCCTGAATCGCCCGCAGCAATTTGACTTGCATCGGCATCGGCAGATCGGCCACTTCATCCAGAAACAGCGTGCCGCCGCGCGCCGCCTGGAAAAGGCCGTTCTTGTCCTGGTTAGCTCCAGTAAAGCTGCCCTTCTTGTAACCGAAGAACTCGCTCTCCATCAGATGTTCGGGAATCGCGCCGCAATTGACCGGTACAAAGGAGTGTTCGGCGCGTGGCCCAGACAGGTGGATCAGACGCGCCGCTAATTCCTTGCCGGTGCCGGATTCGCCGCTGATCAGAATGGGCGCTTGGCTGCGCGCTAGCTTAGCGATCAAGGCCCGCACCTCGGCCATCACCGCCGACTGACCCAGCAGCACCGGGCGGTTGGCGCTGGGTTTGTCACCGCTGCGATTCAGGCGCAACGCGGTGGTCACCATATCGCGCAACACCGCCAGCTCGAAGGGTTTAGAGACAAAATCAAACGCTCCTAGCTTGAGCGCCTCGACGGCGGTTTCCATATTGCCATGCGCCGTAATGACCGCCACGGGCAGGGCGGGATAGTTTTTTTGGATGTGGGCCACCAACTCCAGCCCGCTGCCATCAGGCAGCCGCAAGTCTGTAAGGCAGAAGTCGAAGGTATAGCGCTTGAGCAGGGCGCGGGCCTCGTGCAGCATTTCCGCCGATAGGCATGTCACGCCCAACGGCAGCAGGGTTATTTCGATCAATTCGCGGATATCGGCTTCGTCATCCACAATCAAGGCATGGCGGGCATCCATTATTCCATCTCCAGAGCGGGATCAACCGGCGCGAAGGTGATGCGGAAACAGCAGCCCCCGGCGACGATCGGCAAAAATTGCAGTTGCGCCCGGTTGGCCTCACACAACTCCCGGGCGAGATACAAACCCAAGCCCGTCCCCTTGGATCGGGTGGTGAAGAACGGTTCAAATAGTTTGGCGGCGTTTTCTGGCACGACGCCAGGGCCAGCGTCGCGCACTTCCAGAAACGGCCGCGCCCTGGAATCGTCTTGACGGGCGCTTAATTCGATCCATGGTGCTTCGCCGGGTCGAACACCGTGTTGACAAGCGTTAGCGCATAAATTCCACAGCACCTGGCGCAATTGATGTGGGTCGAAGTGAACGGCCAGGGAAGGCGGCTCCACGGTCTGTGACCACGTCGGCGGCGCGGCCTCGGCATCGAGCCTGAATTCCCGACAAAATTCCTCCAGCCAGGCGACGAGATGCAGCCGCTCCGGTTGGCCTCGGTGGCGCCGGGCCAAATCTAATACATCCGTGATGATGCGATTGGCGCGCTTGACATGGTCGTGAACAATTTGCGCCAAGCGTCGGTCGCTGGCGCTGACGCTACCCGATTCCTCCAGCAATTGCGCCGCATGGCTGATAGCCGCCAAAGGGTTGCGAATTTCATGGGCGATGCCAGCGGTCAGTCGGCCTAGCGCGGCCAGCTTGATCTGTTGCAAACGCTCGGCGACCTGTTCTGAATCTTCTAATAGAATTAATACGTTAGATGCTTGCAGACCGCTCAGTCGTGTGAAGCGCGGCGTGAGTTCCGGGCGGTGCTCATCTGGGCGGAACGCGCGTGTTTCCAGTGTAACATCATTCAACCAGCTCCGCAGGACCCGTGCTAAGGGCGGCGACAGCGTTTCCAGCAACATGCCGCCTTCAGCGCCAGTCCAGCCGAGTGTGTTGCGGGCGGTGTCGTTTAGCAATAGGACTCGGCCTGCGCCATCCACGACCACCACGCCATTTTGTAAGTGGCGGATAATGCCTTGATTCAGCTCAGCGACTTCCAGCAGTTCCCGGGTGCGCCGACGGGCCAGCGCTTCGCTCCGCCGCGCTCGCTCCGCCAGTGCGTAAGTGAGCACGGCAGCGATAAACAGGGCAGCACCCAGTATCCCCAAACGCGCCCAATCATCGGAGACAGTGCTCAAGCGCTCCCACAGATCAGACCCATTGGCGGAGCTAACGCCGCCGCGCTCCACACTGCGCCGGACTAGCCACCACTGGTCCAGTAGCCAGGAGCCGGTCAACAGAAAGAAACCCAGCGCGGCGGCGAAAAGCGCCGAGCTCAGTGGCAGCAGAATGCTGCTGGCGGCGATAGCAGTAATCAGCAGGTTGTTGAGGCTGCTGTGCAGACCGCCTGAGGCATGGATCATTACGGTAAGAGCCACCAAATCTATGAGCATTTGCAGATGCGCTTGCACCGGGAGAGCGGGCCGTCGCCAGTAACTGCCGCCCAGAGCGAGTAAGGTCAAGCCCAGGTACGCCAGCACCGTGGCGAGGAACAGGCTGGGCGCGTATTTACCGAACAATCGGTTTTGTGGCTCCAAGACGAATACGGTGAGGAGCAGCCCCGCCAGGGCCAGTCGATAGAAGTGGGAGGCGCGTAGCACCCGCCACAAATGACGGCGATCTGGAAAAGGGCTGGCAATGGCGGCGAGCGAGCTGACAGTGGTCATATTCAGTTGTGCAATGGGACAGCGCTGAGCGGCGATGGAGAGCGGGTGCTGAGGTGCCATTCTTGCGGAATAGCGCATACTGACTTCGCCGACTGAGTGGCGTCGCTCCCGTGCATCGGTTAATTTTACCGCGCCAGCGCGCCCCGCGCTGCATGGGATGAAGATTGTGGCTTTTCGGGATAGAATGAACACTCCAACAGAAAGGGGGATGTAAACCGCATGAACCTGCACGAATACCAAGCAAAAGAACTCCTTCAACAATTTGGCGTGGCGATACCCCGCGGCATCAAGGTCACCTCCCAACAGGAAGCGGTCGAGGCGGCCAAGCAGATCGGTGGGCCGCTGTGGGTGGTCAAGGCCCAAGTTCACGCGGGCGGTCGCGGCAAGGCCGGCGGCGTCAAGCTGGCGCGCAGCCTCCAGGATGTCGAGGACATTTCTGGCAAGCTGCTGGGATCGACCCTGGTGACCAAGCAAACCGGCGCGGATGGCGTCAAGGTCCACGCCCTGCTGATTCAAGACGGGGTGGACATCACCAAGGAATATTATCTGAGTGCGCTGGTGGATCGCAGCAAGAAGCGCGTCATCCTGATCGGCTCGTCCGAAGGCGGCATGGACATTGAGGAAGTCGCCGCCAAGACGCCTGAGAAGATTCTGACCCTGACCGTCGATCCGGTCGCCGGCATCCAGCCCTATCAAGCCCGCGATCTGGGCTTCCGCATGGGCATGGGCAAGAAGGAAGTCGATCAGCTGGTCAAGGTGTTGAACGGCGTCTACAACCTGTTCGTTCAAAAAGATTGCAGCATGGTCGAGATCAACCCCTTGATCGTGACCACCGACGGTCAGGTGATGGCGCTGGACGCCAAGGTCAGCCTGGACGACAACGCCCTCTACCGGCACAAGGACACCGCCGAGATGCGCGATCCCACCCAAGAGGACGAGCGCGAGCACATCGCCCATGAAATCGGCCTCAACTACGTGGCGCTGGACGGCAGCATCGGCTGCATGGTCAACGGCGCGGGCCTGGCGATGGCGACCATGGACGTCATCAAACTGCAAGGCGGCGAGCCGGCCAATTTCCTGGACGTGGGTGGCGGCGCGACCGCCGAGCGCGTGGCGCGGGCCTTCAAGCTCATTTTGTCTTCATCCAAGGTCAAGGCCATCCTGGTCAATATCTTCGGCGGCATCGTCCGTTGCGACACCATCGCCGAAGGCATCATCGCCGCCGTCAAGGAGGTGGGGTTGACCCTGCCCGTGGTGGTGCGCCTGCAAGGCACCAACGTCGAAGCGGGCCGCGAGATGCTGGCTAAATCCGGCATGAACATCATGGCCGCCGAAGATCTCACCGACGCCGCCAAGAAGGCGGTGGCCGCCGTCAAGTAAGCGGCGTATTCGGTTTCCACGATTCAGAGAGAACGAGACGACCATGAGCATCCTGATCAACAAAGACACCAAGGTCATCTGCCAGGGCTTTACCGGCTCGCAGGGTACCTTCCACTCCGAACAGTCCATCGCCTACGGCACCAACCTAGTCGGCGGCATCAGCCCCGGCAAGGGCGGCACCAAGCATTTGGACAAGCCGGTGTTCAACACCGTGCGCGAAGCGGTCGAGGCCACCGGGGCCGAAGCCAGCATGATCTACGTCCCGGCCGCTTTCGCCGGCGACGCGATCCTGGAAGCGGCCGAGGCCGGCATCAAGGTCATCGCCTGCATCACCGAGGGCATTCCGGTCACCGACATGCTGAAGGTGAAAGCCGTATTGACCAACAACTATCCGAAAACCTATCTGATCGGCCCCAACTGTCCGGGCGTGATCACCCCCGGCGGCTGCAAGATGGGCATCATGCCCGGCCATATCCACAAGCCCGGCAAGATCGGCATCGTGTCCCGTTCCGGCACCTTGACCTATGAAGCCGTCGATCAGACCACCCGCGCCGGGCTGGGGCAATCGACCTGCGTCGGCATCGGCGGCGATCCGATCCACGGCATGAGCTTCATCGATGTGATTAGCCTGTTCAAGGACGACCCGCAGACCGAAGGCATCGTGATGGTCGGCGAAATCGGCGGCAGCGCCGAGGAAGAAGCCGCCGACTACATCAAGGCCAACGTCAAGAAGCCGGTGGTGGCCTACATCGCCGGCGTCACCGCGCCCCCCGGCAAGCGCATGGGCCACGCTGGCGCGATCATCATGGGTGGCAAGGGCACGGCGGCCGACAAATTCGCGGCGCTGGAAGCGGCGGGTGCGACCATCGTCCGCTCCCCGGCCGACATCGGCGCGGCGATGAAGAAGTTCTTCCCCTAAGCATCGGATTTTGATCCGAGTTTGAAGCCATCAGGGGCGCGCGAGCGCCCCTTTTGCCGTCTTGAATGCCGCTTCCTTCCCTCTGGCCGGCAATAAGGAGAACCCAGCACGCCATGAACGCTCCCGCCACCTCTTTTCGGGTCGTGATGGCCCAACTGAATTTCCTGGTCGGCGACATGGGCGGGAACGCCGATAAAGTCATCGCCGCCGCCGTGGAAGCGCGTGACCAGTTGCAGGCCGATTTGATCGTCTTCCCCGAACTGACCCTGACCGGTTATCCGCCGGAGGATTTGCTGCTGCGTCCCGGCTTTGTCGGCCAAGTGGAGCCGACGTTGCAACGGTTGTGCGGCGAGATCCGGGGCATCGCCGCCGTGATCGGCTGTCCCCTGGCGACGGCGGAAGGGTTGCGCAACGCCGCCGTGGTGGTGAGCGACGGCGTCATCCAGGCGACTTATTACAAGCAACTGCTACCGAACTACAGTGTGTTCGATGAGAAACGCTACTTCACGCCGGGCCAGGAACCGACCGTCGTTTCCATCGCGGGGGCGCGGGTGGGCGTGACCGTCTGCGAGGATGTCTGGAAGCCGGGGCCGGTGGCGCAGGCGGCCAAGGCCGGCGCGCAAGTGCTGGTCAATCTCAACGCCTCGCCGTACCACGCCGGCAAGGGCGGCCAACGGTTGGACGTTCTGCGGCAGCGGGTAGGGGAGAACCAGATTCCCATCGTCTATGTGAACCTGTTGGGTGGTCAGGACGAACTGGTGTTCGATGGCGGTTCGGTGGTCGTCGACGCCGCCGGCGCGCTCGTCCAACAGGCTCCGTTTTTCGCCGAGGGTTTGTATCCGGTGGATTTTCAGATGTCCGAGCGCGGCTGGACGCCGGTTCCGGGACCCATCGCCGCCGAGCCGGGTCTGGAGGAAGGCATCTATCAGGCGCTGGTGCTGGGGGTGCGCGATTACGTCCAAAAAAACGGCTTTCCCGGCGTGGTGCTGGGGCTGTCCGGCGGCATCGACTCGGCCCTGACGCTGGCCATCGCGGTGGATGCCTTGGGCGCGGAGCGGGTCGAGGCGATCCTGATGCCCTCGCGCTACACCGCCGACATGAGCAACACCGACGCCGAGATGGAAGCCAAGGCGCTGGGCGTCAAGCATCACCTGCTGCCCATTGAACCGGCTTTTCAATCTTTTTTACAGATTTTGCAGCCGCTGTTCGCCGGTTTGCCGCCCGACATCGCCGAGGAGAACATCCAGGCCCGCTGCCGGGGCGTGCTGCTGATGGCGATTTCCAACAAGACCGGCAAGATGGTGTTGACCACCGGCAACAAGAGCGAAACGGCGGTCGGCTATTCCACCCTGTACGGCGACATGGCCGGCGGCTTCGCGCCGATCAAGGACGTGCTGAAAACCATGGTGTACCGGGTGGCGGCGTGGCGCAACCAGCGCTCACCGGTGATCCCGCAACGGGTGTTCGACCGGCCGCCGTCGGCGGAATTGCGACCGGATCAAACCGACCAGGACAGCCTGCCGCCCTATGAGGTGCTGGACGCCATCCTGCGCGGCTATGTGGAGGAAGACCGCTCGGTGGAGGACTTGATCGCGGCGGGATTCGAACGCGCCACGGTGGAGCGGGTGGCGCGCCTGGTCATCGTCAATGAATACAAGCGCCGCCAAGCCGCGCCAGGTATACGCATCACGCCCCGCGCCTTCGGCCGCGACCGGCGCTATCCCATTACCTCCGGTTTTCGGCGTTAGCGTGCGAGTTCCGGGGCCAGATGCGGCTGGATCTCCTGAAGCAGCGCTTTGAAGATTTTGGGTGTGCCGGCCACCATATTGCCGGAGTGGAGGAATTCGTTGCCGCCGGCAAAGTCGCCGATCAGGCCACCTGCTTCCAGCACCAGCAGCGCGCCGCCTGCCAAATCCCAGGGCTTAAGGCCCAATTCCCAGTAGCCATCCAACCGCCCGGCGGCGACGTAGGCCAAATCCAGCGCCGCCGCTCCGGCCCGGCGAATCTCCAAGCAGCGCCCCATCAGCCCGTTGAAGCTGTGCAGATACGCCGCCTGAGACTGAGGATGGCGGAAGGGGAATCCGGTGCCGAGTAGGGCATTGTCCAGCGCTGTCACCGTGCTGACCCGGATTCGGCGGTCGTTGAGCTGCGCGCTTTCACCCCGTGAGGCGATAAACATCTCCTGGCGGATCGGATCGTAGACCAGCGTCGCTTCCAGGCGTTGGCGATGGCGAAAGGCGATGGAAATAGCGAAATGCGGAATGCCGTGCAGGAAGTTGGTGGTGCCATCCAGTGGGTCAATGATCCATTGGTAGTCGTCCTGGCCCGCTTGCGCGCCGCTTTCCTCGGCCAGGATGCCATGGCTAGGATACGTCCTGCGCAAGATCTGAATGATCTCACGTTCGGCCTGAATATCGGCCTCACTGACAAAATCACTGCGCTGTTTGGCGGTGACGGTCAAACGTTCCAGATGGTCAAAATGGCGCAGCAAGATACGGCCGGCGCTCAGCGCGGCGCGTTTGGCGATGGTCAGGACTGGATTCATTCGCTGCGGTCACCAGACGCCATAGAGTACGGTTCTGAACTGCGGCTGGCGGTTTGGCGCAGGGCGTCGTAGCGCAGCCGCTGAACCTGGTTGCCGAAATAATGGCCCATAACGCCTTCCACCGAGTGCGGGCTAATCTCCAGCGTGTCCAAGCCATTGCATTCGCACACGCTATCCACTTGCAGAGAAAGATAATTGTCCATGGTGAACAGCTTGATCGGCAGCAAGCCAAAAATCCTGGCCTGCCAACGCGCCAGAAAATCCGGCAACCCTAAAACCGTCCGCTTCAGGCCCAGCATCCGGGCAACCTCCTCAACCAGCTCCTTGAAGGTGTAAATGCGTGGTCCGCAGAGTTCATAGCTTTGGCCGATGGTGGCTTCATCTTGCAGCGCCTTGGTGAACGCAGCCGCTACATCGCCGACAAAGACCGGAGCAAAACGCGCATCGGGGCACGCCAGCGGCAGCACCGGCAGATTTTTGAGCAGTCCAGCGAATTGATTGAGGAAGTTGTCGTCGGTGGCGAAGATAATAGAGGGCTTGAAACAGGTCACCGCCAGATTTTGTGCCTGCAGGACCTGCTGCTCGCCCGCGCCCTTGGTGCGTAGATACTGGCTAGGACCCTGGGCGGCGTCCGCACGCAAGGCGCTCATGTGCAGCAGACGGCCCACGCCGACCGCGCGGCAGGCGTCCACCACCTTGGCCGGTAGTTCACTGTGCACGGCGGCAAAGCTCTGGTGAGCGCGTTCGTGCAGAATGCCGACCAGATTGATGACGGCGTCGCAGCCGGCCAATTCCGCTTGTAAGACCACAGGGTCATGCACATCGGCGGCCACGAGGCGCGTGCCGGGTAACAGTTCCAGCTCGCGGTGACGTTGCGGATGGCGGGTCAGAATCTTGAGCTGATAGCCCTGGTTGGCTAGATGCGCCGCCAAATGCCGCCCGACAAAACCGGTACCCCCTAACACGCCAATGGATTTAATGTTCATGCCTGTGCCTGCTCCTCGCTGTCTGGTCGTGATTGCGGTGCATTGCCGCTACCGGATGATGGTGATGGGGGCGGGGACATGTTGGCGCGCCGCCCTTACAATGGCCGCCACGCTTGGCGACGGCTTCGGGATGGAATTTACCATAAAACCGGTATGCCGCTCTCCGCCATGACCCAACCTGACAAGGATCACCAGACGTGGAATCGATTATTTTGACCCTGTTGCTGTATCTGGCGCTGGGCGCGTTCGCCGGCGTGATGGCGGGTTTGCTGGGCGTGGGCGGCGGTTTGATTATCGTGCCGGTGCTGGCCTGGATTTTTCACGGTCAGGGGATGGCTACGGCCATCGTCATGCACCTGGCTATTGGCACGTCGCTGGCGACGATTGTACTGACCTCGATAGCTTCGGTGCGCGCGCATCATCAGCACGGCGCAGTATTGTGGCCAGTAGTGTGGCGGCTGACGCCTGGCATTATTGTGGGTACCTGGTTGGGGGCAGCCGTGGCCAGCGCCTTGCCCAGCGCCGCCTTGAGCCGCATTTTTGCAGTATTTGTGTTGGCGGTCGCGGCGCAGATGGCGTTTGGGGCTAAACCTGCGCCGCAACGGGGATTGCCCGGCGCGGTGGGGATAACCGTGACGGGCGGGATCATCGGCGCGGTGTCAGCCATTGTCGGCATTGGCGGCGGTTCCCTGACCGTACCGTTTCTGACCTGGTGCAATACGGCAATGCGCCAGGCAGTGGCCACCTCGGCCGCTTGCGGCTTCCCGATTGCGTTGGCCGGCTCGCTGGGTTTTATCGTCACTGGATGGCAAGTTTTGGAGCGTCCCGCCTGGAGCCTTGGCTATGTTTACCTGCCGGCGCTGGCGGGGGTAGCGGCCGCCAGCATGTTATCTGCTCCTCTCGGAGCCAAGTTGGCGCATACCTTGCCGACCGCCATGCTTAAAAAGGTGTTTGCGGTGTTTCTGGCGCTGGTCGGGATCAAGATGCTGGTTGGCTAGCCTCAGGGCGGTTGGGTTGCACAGGCTACGGGAGAAGCGCGGATGATGGGGACAGTAGTGAATACTGGTGCGGTGGTGGTAGGCAGCATGATCGGTTTGACGGCGGGCGTGCGGCTGCCAGAGAACATCAAAGCCATTGTCATGCAGGCTTTGGGGCTGGCGGTGGTGGTGATTGGCCTGCGCATGGCGCTGGAGGCGCAGCATGCGCTGTTAGGGATTGCCTGTGTGTTGCTAGGTGGTGTGACCGGTGAGTTGTTGCGCATTGAACAACGGCTGGAAGGCCTGGGCGAAGCCTTGCGGCGGCGGCTGCGTTCCAGCTCCGAGCGTTTCGTTGAGGGCTTTGTGACCGCCTCCTTGCTGTATCTTACCGGCGCAATGACCATCGTCGGATCCATTCAGGACGGAACGGTGGGCGATCCCAGCGTGTTGCTGATCAAGTCTTTGCTGGATGGCGTGGCCTCGGTGGCGCTGGCCTCATCGCTCGGCGTCGGGGTGCTATTCTCGGCTGCGCCAGTGCTGGTGGTGCAGGGCGCGATTACTCTGCTGGCGGGTCAATTGGCGTTTCTGTCGCAACCGGCGGTGCTCGACGCCATCAACGCCACGGGCGGCTTGCTGATTTTGGGGATTGGCATCAACCTGCTGGAAATCAAACGCATTCGCGTCGGCAATCTGCTGCCAGCGCTGTTTTTCGCTATCGTGGGTGCCTGGCTGCTGCCGTAAACGTGCAAAATCATCACTCGCGCCTGAAACAGAGGCAGTAATGGCTATCCACCCACTCGAAACCTACCTCGCCGCGCTCCGCCAGATTTATGAAACCGGTGGCGGCGTCGCCGAAACCTCGTACTACGGCGCGCTGGAAAGCTTGTTGAATCAGGCGGGGAGCCGTCTGGAGCCCCAAGTCCGGGCCGTGCCGCAGTTGCGCGATACCGGGGCCAGCAATCCCGATTTCGGGCTGTTCACCGCTGGTCAGTTCGAGGCTGGTTTGGAGGGCGAACCGCTGCCGGGCCGAAAGCCGGAGCGCGGCGCGGTGGAAGTCAAGGGCTGGAGCGAGGAGATTCTGACCGTCGCCGCCAGTGAGCAGGTGACGCGCTACGCCCAGCATTACGGCGCGGTGCTGGTGAGCAATTACCGCGATTTCGTGTTGGTCGGTCGGGATGCCGTCGGCCAGATGGTTCCGTTGGAGCGGTTGCCACTGGCGGCCAGCGAAGCGGAATTTCTCGATCTGCTGCGCCAGCCGCGCCAGACCGCCGCGCGGCTCGGCGACCGGCTGCTGGATTTTCTGGCGCGCGCCCTGAGCCACAACGCGCCGTTGGCCGATCCGCAGGATTTGGCCTGGTTGCTCGCGTCCCACGCCCGCGAGGCCCGCGCCCGAGTGGACAACGCCAGCGATTTGCCCGGTTTGGCGCTGCTGCGCGAGGGGCTGGAACGGGCGCTCGGCCTGAAATTCGAGGGCGACAGCGGCGAGCGCTTTTTTCGCGCGACGCTGGTGCAAACCTTGTTCTACGGCGTGTTTTCCGCCTGGGTGCTGTGGGCGCGACAGGGCGGAACGGGCGCGTTCGACTGGCGGGCCGCCGCCTGGAATCTGCATGTGCCGATGATCGCCAGCCTGTTCGAGCAGATCGCCACGCCGAAGCGCCTGCAACCGCTGCATCTCGACGAGGTGCTGGACTGGGCCGGCAGGGCGCTCAATCGGGTGGTGCGGGATGAATTTTTCAAGCATTTCGAGGAAGAGTATGCCGTCCAGTATTTTTACGAGCCGTTTCTAAAAGCTTACGACCCGGTGTTGCGCAAGCAGTTAGGCGTCTGGTACACGCCACCGGAAATCGTCCGCTATCAGGTGGCGCGGGTGGACGCCGTGCTGCGCGAGGAACTCCGCTTGACCGACGGTTTGGCCGATCCTTCGGTGCTGGTGCTCGATCCCTGCTGCGGAACCGGTGCCTATCTGGTCGAGGTGCTGCGGCGGATTCGGCAAACCTTGCACGAGAAAGGCGGCGCGGCCTTGACGTCCGCCCAACTCAAGCAGGCGGCGCTGACGCGCGTTTTCGGCTTCGAGATCCTGCCGGCGCCCTTCGTGGTCGCCCATCTGCAACTGGGCCTGCTGCTGCGGCAGTTCGGCGTGCCGCTGCGGGAGGATCGGGAGCGCGCCGGCATCTACCTCACCAACGCTCTGACCAACTGGGAGCCGCTGGCGCAGGCCGGCCGGCAGATGGCCATCCCGTTCCCGGAATTCCAGGAGGAACGCGACAAGGCCGACGACATCAAGCAGCGCAAGGCCATTCTGGTGATCCTCGGCAATCCCCCTTACAACGCTTTCGCCGGCGTCAGCCCGGACGAGGAGGGCGATCTGGTGGAAGCGTACAAGGAGAACCTGAACCGGCCGGTCGCGGGCGGCGGCTGGGGGATCAAAAAGTTCAATCTGGACGATCTCTACGTGCGCTTTTTCCGCGTCGCCGAGCGGCGGATCGTCAAGACCGGGCGCGGCGTGGTGTGCTACATCTCAAATCATTCCTATGTTGACGATCCGTCTTTCGTGGTTTTACGTCAACGGCTTATTGCTGAGTTCGATAAGCTTTGGTTCGATGATATGAACGGCGACAGCCGGGAAACCGGTAAATTGACCCCGGACGGCAGGCCCGATCCGAGTGTCTTTTCGACGTCATTCAGTAAAGAAGGAATTCGAGTGGGTACCGCGATCAGTTTGTTGGTACGCGGCAGCAAGCGACGGAGACAACCGGCAATTCATTTTCGCGATTTCTGGGGGGCCAAGAAACGGGAAGAGTTATTGAATAGCCTGGACGCGCCGGATTTCGACGGCCAGTACCAACTGGCGCAACCGAACCGGGAAAACCGCTTTTCCTTCCGCCCCATGACGATTTCGGCGACGTATCAAGATTGGCCGAGCGTCCTCGACCTGTGCGCCGAACCGCCGACCAACGGCCTGATGGAGAAACGCGGCGGTGGCTTGATCGACATCGACCGGGACGCGCTGGAAAAACGGATGCGCGCCTATTTCGATCCGGCGGTGAGCTGGGCCGAGCTGGAGGCGCGAAACGGTGGGCTGACTCGTGATGCAGCACGCTTCGACGCTCGAAAAACCCGCGACAAGTTGCTGGCAAGCGAACGCTTTGATCCCGAACGATTGCGGCGCTACGCGGTGCGCGCTTTCGATAACCGCTGGTGCTATTACCTGCCGGTGCGGCCGTTGTGGAACGAGCCACGCCCGCGTTATTGGGAGCAGTGCTGGGAGGGCAACGCCTTTTTCATGACGCGGTTCCGATCCTCGGCCGCGCCGGAAGGAGTCCCCTGTTCCTGGGTGACCGGTCTGTCCGACGACCATTTCATCGTGCCGGACAACGCCTGTTTTCCGGTGTGGCTGCGCCGGCTGCCGCAACCGAGCAAGAAAAACGGCTCCAACGGCGTGCTGGTCGGCATGGATGAGGAACCGGTCGTCACGGCCAATCTGTCGCCGGCTGCCCGCGCTTATCTGCGGTATCTCAACCTGCCCGATCCCGACCAGGACGCCGCGACCGCCGCGCTGCTCTGGTTGCACGCCCTCGCCACCGGTTTCAGTCCGGCGTATTTAGCCGAGAACCCCGACGGGATTCGGCAGGATTGGCCCCGGATTCCGTTGCCGATGGATCGGGATGCGCTGCTGGCTTCCGCCGCGCTGGGTCGCCAGATCGCCGCGCTGCTGGACATCGACCGGCCCGTGACGGGGGTGACCGTCGGCAAGATTCGCCCGGAGTTGCGGGCCGTGGGCGCGATGTGCCGGGTCGGCAGCGGCAGTATCGACCCGGACGCTGGCGAACTGGCCGTGACGGCGGGTTGGGGCTATTCGGGCAAGGGCGGCGTCACCATGCCGGGCAAGGGGCGCGTCGAGCCGCATCCGGTCTCGGAATCCTCGGCTGAGTCGGCTTGCGATCTCTACCTGAACGAAGTCGCTTACTGGGCCAACGTCCCCCGGTCAGTGTGGGAGTGCGCCATCGGCGGTTACCCGGTCGTCAAAAAGTGGCTGAGCTATCGGGAAAAAGCGGTGCTCGGACGGGATTTGCGACTGGAGGAGGCGGTCTACGTCACTGATCTGATCCGTCGGCTGGCGGCGCTGGTGGCGTTACAGCCGACATTGGATGCCCGTTATACGCTGGCGCGCAATAACGCCTGGAGCGCCAGCCAAAGACCGTAGCCAACGAGCGGTTCTGGGATCGTTGCAAGCGATGCTAACTAAGGCCAAATCACCCGCGTCGGCTGACATCAAACAGGGTGTGGTATCGCGCTTGAATCCACCGCTGCCTATCATTACGCCGTACAATGCGTCTGGCCTGGCGTTCTTCAGCGTCGGGATTCCATAAAAAAGACGGCCTCTTGCGCAAAGGTTATAGCCATGCTGGCGAAACTGAAGACCTTCGGTCCGGTCATCCATCTAATCCCGAATACGGCCATCCAGCTCTTGGATTTCGGCCTGAATATCCAGGAGATGCGGGTCTCGCGGGCGTTTTTGGCGGAAACCGGCGCGGACGGTCGGGCGTTGCTCACCTGCCTGTACGCCGACGATGCCAGCGGCCAATTCGTCGCCCAGGATGGCCGCACCATCAAACCAGAGCAAGTGCTCTCCCTAAATGCCGCCAAGGCCGTCGCCATTCTCAATGAATGCTGGCTGCCGTTGCCGTTCCTGCGGGTGCGGGAGCCACGCCCGGACGGTCAGCATGTGTTTGACAGCGGCCCGATCAACTGGGCGCGGGCGCGACTAGTGGAGTTGCCCGAACCCGACGCGGATGGTTTTACCCATCGGGTGACTCTGGCGCTCGACACCCAATTGCTACCGACCCGGGAAGGGCGGCCCTACCTCGCGCCCAGCCCGCTGGATATGCAGTCTGGTGAAGAATTCGCCCTGAGCGACGCCGAAGCGGATACCGGCTGGTTTCTGGAGCAGGAATGGGTGCGGGAATGGCTGCATCAGCGCTATCACGCCTATGAAGTGCGGCGGCGCGCCCCACGGCGCGTGGAAGAGGCAGAGTCCCGCGCCAGCCCAGAAGCGCGCGCAGCCTGGCTGACGGTGCTGACGCTGTTGCGGCGCGCAGTGCAGCCGCCGCGCTTGCGTTTTACCTTCGTGGACCACGGCCCGACCGCTCGACTCAATCAGCCAGTGAATGTCGATTTGGTGCTGGATATCGGCAATTCCCGCACCTGCGGCATTCTGATGGAAACCAGCGGCGACGCGCCGGTGGACATGAACGACAGCTACCGGCTGGAATTGCGCGATCTGTCACGGCCGGAACGGGTGTATAACGAACCGTTTCCCAGCCGGATCGAATTTGTGCGCAGCAGCTTTGGCGATGAGAAGCTGTCGCGCCGCAGCGGTCGCCCCAGCGCCTTTCTGTGGCCGACCGTGACCCGCATCGGTTATGAAGCGCAGGCGCTGTCTTACTTCAGCCACGGCGCTGAGGGTCATACCGGGCTATCCGGCCCTAAGCGTTATCT
>JBATSQ010000091.1:0-2773 GCA_049293375.1 Candidatus Contendibacter sp. | reverse complement strand
CGGAAGCGCACCGGCTCCCCCACCACCAAGCCGACTTCCTGGGGCGGCAATTCGGCTTGCGTGCCTTCTTCCATGCCAAAGGGCGCGATGCACAGCGCCTCCAGGGGCGGCTCCATACCCGGCACCGCCGGCATGGCGCTTTCCACGCCGACATAATAGGATTTGGCGGTGCCACCGCGGATCCGCACCCCACGGCCACGCCGCACAAAACCGTAATAGGCTGCGCCCCGCGCTACCGCCAAATCGAGATCGGCCCCCTCCAGCAAGCGCGCCGGTGGTGCCTCTTCTGCTTGTAGCCACCCGTTGAGTACCTCCAGCGTCCGGTCCAGCAGCAGCGATGCTTTGAACACCCCGCCATTGAACAGCACGGCGGTGGGATGGAGGAAGGTGGCGTTTTCCGGCAATGCCCGGTCGAAGCCCGCCAGATGACGGGTTGCGCCCACCTGCCGGGCCAGAAAGGCCGCCAGATGACGGGTCATAGCCGGATCCTGGGCATAGGGCAACCCCAGCTTGGTCAAGGCCGCCCGCGCGCGTACCGCCGGCCGGGCCGCGACATCGATGATGGGGAAAAACCCCTCCACCAGATTGCGGCTGACCTCTTCACGGGTCAGTTCGGTGCGCAAGGTGCCGCCAATGAGCTTGGAACCCCGGCTGGGGACCACAATGGGTGCCTTTTCGACGCCTGCGTCCCCCAACAGCGTCTCCTTAGCCGCTCGACAGCCGTGGGTCAGGGCCTGCACCTGCCAGGGATCAAGGAGGGTTCCCTGTTCCGCCAGCTTGGCGCGCACTGTGTGCGCCAGCGTCAAATCCATATTGTCGCCGCCCAACAGAATGTGGTCGCCGACCGCCACCCGCTCTAGCTCCAACGAACCGTCCCGTTCGGTCACCGCGATTAAGGAAAAATCAGCAGTGCCACCGCCCAGATCGATGACCAGGATGATGTCGCCGACCCGAACCTGTTTACGCCACTCGCCCTGCGCCGCCAAGAGCCAGTGATAGAGCGCAGCTTGCGGCTCTTCCAGCAGCACCAGACGCCCTCCTAAGCCGACCGCCGCCGCCGCTTCGGCGGTCAACTCGCGCGCCGCCGGATCGAACGAGGCCGGCACCGTGAGCACCACCTCTTGCTCGGTCAAGGGCGCGTCGGGATAGCGCAGGTCCCAAGCCGCGCGCAGATGTGCCAGATAACGCATCGTCGCTTGCAGCGGTGACACCCGCGTTACCTCCTCCGGCGCTTCCACCGGCAGAATCGGCGCACGCCGATCTACGCCAGGGTGGCACAGCCAGCTTTTGGCGCTGGCAACCAAACGGATCGGGGTGCGGCCACCCATGGCACGCGCCAGCTCGCCAACCACGAAGGCTTGTGGCTCGCCACCCCAAGGCAAGAGGCGATCCGCCGGTTTCAATTCGTCAGCATGGGGCAGATACAAAAATGAAGGCAATACCGCTCGCTCCTCGACCGCGCCGGGCGCGGTCAACTGCGGAATCGATTCGATCCGCTCGCTCACCGCATCGCCTTCGCTCGCCGTCAGATCCACCGCCGCCATCACGCAATGCGTCGTGCCGAGGTCGATGCCCACGGCGTACCGGGATTCGCTCATAGCTCCACCTCTGCTGGGGCTAGCACCTGGACATTGTGTCCTGCCACAATTTTGGGCAGCGTGATTCGCGTCACCCGCCAACCGTGATGGGTCAAAGTGCCAGTAAACGGCGGCTGGCCCACTACGTTACCGATCAAGCGCGCCTCAGCGGGATCAAAACCCGCCGCCAGCGTTACGCGCGCGCCCTCGGCCTCGGCGCGCACGGGTTCGATCTGGAGATAATCACGGATCACCTTGCGGCAACCTTCATGCACCACACGCGCCACGCCGCCGATGTCGGCGTCAGAATAGGCGGTGACGTTTTCCTCCAAAAAATCCACAAAGCGCCCTTCCTGTTGCAACAATGCCAGCAATTGCAGGGCGGCGTCGGGAGCGCTGTCCAGCAACACGGCTTTAGGCGACTCCGTCGGCGGCGTGGCGGCCGATGGCGCAAGCAACCCGCCCCGTTCCAACCGCAGCACCTCAGTCACGAAGCCGTTATCACTTAGCACGCGCCCGCCCACCCGCAGCGCCACACGCAGGCGCGCAAAGAATCCCAATGGTGAATCACTCATCAAATGAACCTCCAGCCAGCCTCTTTCCGAATGGTTTATCCTATCATGCGCTCGCTTCCGGCCAATCCTGCAAAAACCATCCCGAATGACTACTGATTTGCCTTATCATGTCGATTGGCGAAAGCGGGCGCGGTCGGCTAAATTTGCCGATAATGGCGTGAGAACGCCGCGCCGTCGTAATGATGCACGAACGAGACAGTAAGATCACTCCAGGAGTGGCAGTATGGCCCGTATATTGATTGTCGATGACTCACCCACCCAGACGTTGAGTCTCGCCAAGATTCTGAAAAAACATGGCCACGACGTGATGACGGCGAAAGATGGTGCCGAAGGCATCGAGGTCGCCAAGGCCGAGCTGCCAGATTTGGTTCTGATGGATGTAGTCATGCCGAAGGTGAATGGCTTTCAGGCGACACGCCAGATTACCAAACACCACCTGACGAGCCATATTCCGGTGGTGATCGTCACGACCAAGGATCAGGAAACCGACCGAATCTGGGGTGCGCGGCAGGGAGCCAAGGGCTATGTCACCAAGCCAGTGGACGAAAGCACCCTCATCGAAACCGTCAATCAATTCCTAGCTACGCCAGCGAACGGAAATTAACGCCGTACCGTCCACCC
>JBATSQ010000090.1:0-34307 GCA_049293375.1 Candidatus Contendibacter sp. | reverse complement strand
ACTACTACTTTTTCCGGGAAAACTGCGCCTGGCAATTGCTGACCTTATTGGAGGTCACCGACCCTGCCCTGCGGCTAAGCGACCAGTTCCCGCTCTGGACCTTGCCCGCCGACGCGCTGCGCTTGCTAGTTCGACAGGCTGGATTAGTGGGTGAGGCCACCGCCCGTCCGGGGCGCAGCGCGAAAATCAATCGGCGCTATGTCGCGCTCACCGCCCGCGAGCAGCGGCTAGCGCGCCGCCTGCGCCAGGATCCGGCCAGCGCCGCCGCGCCTGAATTCCGGCGCCAGGCTCCATCGCGTCAGGCGCTGCTGCTGGAACTGGCCCTGGACGAACATCAGCAGAGCCAGGCCAACACAGCGCTGGCAGGACGCGACCCCCTCGCCCACCGTCTGCTGGCCACTCGCAATCAACTAGCGGTTGCGTCTACACCAGTCCAGATCACGCCCTACGCTACCCGCCCGGAAACCGGCCACGCTTCGCGCCGTATCGGCCTAAGCAGCGGGCAGCGCAATGGCGGCGGCTTTCTAGAGATCAACACGCGGGCCGCCTATCACGGTCTGCTGGAGCCTGATGCGGGCTATACCCCCGATGCTGGGATTGAGCTGTTGAGCCTCGCATTGCGCCGCTATGAAGACCACGAGCGTTGGGCGCTCGACCGTCTGACCTTGCTCGACATCGCCTCGTTAAGCCCCTTCAATGCGCTAACGCTGCAACCAGCCTGGCACCTGTACGCCGGTTGGGAGTCGGCTCCGCAGCCAGATGGCTTGGCTTGGCACACCTTTTCGGCTCGCAGTGGCGTGGGAATAGCGGTGGAAACCGGCTGGCCATGGCGCACCGTCTGGTTCGCCTTGCCGGGTCTGACGCTTGATACCAGCGCTCACTTGGTCAACAGCTATCGCGCTGGCTGGAACCTAGAGCTTGGATTGCTCGCGCAACCGACGCCTGCTTGGAAAGGGCTGGCACGCTTCACCAGATTTGCTGATCAACTGGGCAGCGCCGGGCCGACCTGGCGGGCGGAAGTGCGGCAACATCTGGCCCTGGATCGGGACTTAGCTCTGACTCTAGACTGGCGTTGTTGGGACGGGCTGAACGAATTCGCCATCGGCTTGTACGCCTATTTTTGAACCGGGCCACGCTTCTACTGCGCGCTACCCCCGTTGATGATGCCATAGTCCATCGGCATTCGCGCATAAAATACAGGAAGCTTTTCGCACTGGATCAACGCCAGCAGTTGATCGGCCTGGTCGGCGCTGACCATGAACACCACGGCGATGGGCAGATTGCCCGCCAGCTCGAAAAAGTGGTCTTCGTGCAAAATGCCGTGCCGCCCAAAACCGGCAATAGCACGAAACGCCGATCCACCGTGAATACCCAGGCTTTTTGCGCGCTCCAGCAGCCATTCATACAGCAAAATGCCGTGATGGCGGCGATGCTCGTGAACGTAAAATTGCAGGCAAATTCCATTCATGACACCCCCAACGCCAACCACCGTTTCATCATCAGGATGCCTAGCAAGGTCATGGCGACCGAGCCAACCACATGCAGCAAGATGATTGCCAAAGTCCAAAGATACTCTGCCCGCAGGAACAAGGTGACGGTTTCCGCCGAGAAGGTCGAAAATGTGGTCAGACCGCCCAAAAATCCGGTGGTGATCGCCAGGCGCATTTCGGGTGGCAGCAGTGTGTGTTCCAGCAGGAATTGCATCGTCAGGCCCATCAAAAAGCCGCCCAGCCAGTTGGCGGCTAAGGTTCCCAGCGGCAAGGTTGGGAACAATGGATTGAGCCATAGCCCAAAGCCCCAGCGTACCCAAGCGCCTGTCGCGGCCCCGATGCCGATAGCCAGAAAGGCGTAAAAACCCATATGATTCCTCCTACGCTTGCGTCGTTGTGGAACCCCTTGGCCGCGTATCGCCCTCTGGACGCACGCGCCGCGCCAACCGGCCTTTGCTAGGGGTCATTCACGCCATTTCAGTCCCCGGTTATCAATCCGGCAATCCGGTTATCCTATACTGCTCCACAGCGCATCACTCCAGCGTATGACTGCCAGCGCTCGAAGCTGCGCGCCACTTTCCACGCCGCCGAAGGAACCCCGACCGATATGGCTACTGAATCCGTTGAATCCGCTAAACATATTGGCATTCTCACGAGCGGCGGCGACGCCCAGGGCATGAACGCGGCGGTGCGCGCCGTGGTGCGCACCGCGTTGCACCGGGGCGCCAAGGTTTATGCCATCTATGAAGGCTATCAGGGCATGGTGGAAGGCGGCAACCGCATCCGGGCGTTGGCCTGGGATGATGTCGGCAGCATCCTGCATCGCGGCGGCACCGTCATCGGTACCGCCCGCAGCGCTGAATTTCGTGAGCGCGCCGGCCGCCTGCATGCCGCCCGTCACCTGCTCCAACACAGTATCGACCGACTGGTCATCATCGGCGGCGACGGCAGCCTGACCGGCGCGGATACTTTCCGCCGGGAATGGCCAGAACTGCTGGCGGAGCTGCTGCGAAATGGCGAGATTGACGAGGCGACCGCCCAGCGCCATCCCGCGTTGATGATTGCTGGCTTGGTCGGTTCCATCGACAACGACATGGTCGGCACCGATATGACCATCGGCGCTGATTCCGCGCTCTACCGCATCATTGAGGCCATTGACGCTATCACCAGCACCGCCGCCAGCCACCAGCGCAGCTTTGTGGTGGAAGTCATGGGTCGGCATTGCGGCTATCTGGCGCTAATGAGCGCCATCGCTGGCGGCACAGACTATGTGCTGATCCCGGAAAATCCGCCCGCTGAGGGTTGGGAACAACAGATGTGCGAGTTGCTGCGCTATGGCCGGGCCTCGGGCCGCCGCGACAGCATCGTGGTGGTCGCCGAGGGCGCGATTGATCGCGCCGGTCATCCGATCAGCGCCGACTACGTGCGTCAGGTGTTGGAGGAGCGGCTGGGCGAGGATACCCGCGTGACAATCCTCGGCCACGTCCAGCGCGGCGGCACTCCCAGCGCGTTTGACCGTTGGATGAGCACGTTGCTCGGTTACGCCGCAGTAGAAGAAGTGCTATCGGCCACGGCGGAGAGCGAGCCACAACTGATCGGCATCCGCTACAACCGCATCGACCGCGCCCCGCTGATGGAATGCGTTCAGAAAACCCACAGCGTCGCCCAAAAAATCGCCACCAAAGATTACGAGGCGGCGATGGCGCTGCGGGGCGGCAGCTTTACCGAACTGTTTCAAACCTTCCAACGCATCGCCGAAGCCATGCCCAGCGTCACCGCGCCTGCGCAACCGCGCCGCCTGGCGATCCTCCACGCCGGCGGACTCGCGCCCGGCATGAATCCAGCGGTGCGCGCCGCCGTGCGGCTGGGACTGGATCGCGGCCATACCCTGCTGGGTGTGCGCGGCGGCTTCCAGGGTCTGATGGATGGTCAGCTTCAGGAGCTAAGCTGGGGCGATGTCGAAGGCTGGGCCGCCCTCGGTGGGGCAGAACTGGGCACCAACCGCCAGATTCCCACCATTGAACAGTTTTATTCCGTTGGACGGGCCTTAGAGATTCACCGTATCGATGGCCTACTGATCATCGGCGGCTGGATAGCCTACAAAGCGGCTTATGAACTGTACCGGGAACGGAGTCGTTATCCTGCGTTCAATCTCCCTATGATTTGTATGCCAGCCAGCATTGACAACAATCTGCCCGGCTCGGAATTAAGCATTGGCGCTGACACCGCGCTCAATGTCATCGTCGAGGCGATTGACCGCATTAAACAATCCGCCACGGCGGCGCGCCGCTGTTTCGTGGTGGAAACCATGGGCCGCTATTGCGGCTATCTGGCGCTGTTAAGCGGCCTGGCGGGCGGCGCGGAGCGGGTGTATCTACACGAGGAAGGCGTGACCCTGAACGATTTACAGGCGGACGTGGCCAGCATGGTAGCCGGTTTTCGCGGCGGACGGCGGCTTTATCTGGCCATTCGCAGCGAGCGCGCCAATCCCCATTACACTGTGGATTTTCTGTGCCGATTATTCGAGGAAGAAAGCCAGGGCCACTTCGATGTGCGTCAAGCCATCCTCGGCCATATCCAGCAGGGCGGCGTCCCCTCTCCTTTCGACCGCATCCTGGCCACTCGGCTAGCGGCCCACTGCATTGACTTTCTGACCACCCAATTGGAGCGGCATTCCACAGAAAGCGCCTTTATCGGTCTGTCGGAAGGCAAGGTCACGCTTTTCCCGCTCAAGCAGATGGGAGAGATGGTGGATTGGACATATCGGCGGCCCAAAGACCAATGGTGGCTAGAGCTGCGTCCCATTGCGCAATCTTTGGCGCAGACGGCGGTTACGGCCCATCCATAGAATAACAGGCAACCGCTCTAGCGCCGTCCTCCCCCACCAGCGCGTCTTAGCAAACCGTCCAGCGCCCCAGTCGGTAACAGCCGACGCAACACAGCGAACAGGTGAGCCGGGACGGTCACCGGATAGCGGGCGCGGGGGCGGGCGCTTTCCAGCGCGTGAATCACCCGTTTCAGCACCGCTTCCGGCGGCAAGGTAAACGGCGCGGCTGGACCGATCTTGGTTAGTCGTGCCTCCATCGCCGCATACTGTTGCCGGTGCGGACTTGCCGCATCCGGCGGATGCTGGCCGTAAGCCGCATGCGCATTATCGCGAAACCGGCTTAAAATCGGCCCCGGTTCGATCAGGCAAACGTGAATGCCGGTGCCGACCAGCTCTAGGCGCAGGGTATCCGCCAGCCCCTCCAAGGCGAACTTGCTGGCGACATAAGCGCCCCGATAGGGAAATGCCACCAGCCCCAGCACCGAACTGGTGTAGAGAATCCGCCCCCCGCCCTGCCGACGCATGATCGGAATAAAACAGTTGGTCACCTCGTGGGTTCCAAACACATTGGTTTCAAACTGTTCTTGCAACGCCGCGCGGCTCACGTCCTCCACCGCGCCGGGCTGGCCGTAGCCGGCGTTATTAAATAAGGCATCCAGCCGACCATCGGTCCGATCCAACAGCGCCGCCGCTGCTTTTTGAATCGAAGCCGAATCACGCAAATCCAACAACAGCCCTTCCAAGCCTTCAGCTTTCAGTCGCTCTAAGTCCGTTGGTTGGCGCGCCGTTGCGAACACTCGCCAACCGCGCGCTTGCAGACCCCGTGCGACACAGTGGCCAATCCCCGACGAGCAGCCGGTAATCAGAATGATTTTATCGTTCACCAGGACCTCGACCGCTTGGCTAGCAAATAAAAATTCTCTATATAAATTTATTTAATATCATTTAGTTACTAAGTTTCCACATAATTAATCCTATAATGCAATAAAACTGTCATATAACTGCAATATAAAAGCCGCCAGCGCATTGTACTGTCTGCTGATGGTTTCTGACCGATTCTCAAGAACAGGCGGACGCCAATTTTTCCCCTGGGCACCAACAGTTTTCGGAGGCTTCTCGTGATCAAGCACAAACTCGGACTCGCCGTGGCGGCGGCCCTCGCGCTGGCTGGCGCGGCCTATGCTCAGTCCGCCCGCGATTACATCAGCATTGTAGGCTCGTCCACGGTTTATCCCTTCACGACCGCCGTGGCCGAACAGTTTGGCAAGACCAACCCCAATTTCAAAACCCCCAAGGTCGAATCGACTGGCACCGGCGGCGGCTTCAAGTTGTTTTGCGGTGGGGTCGGTGTCCAACATCCCGATGTCAGCAACGCCTCGCGGGCGATCAAGAAATCCGAGATCGAAACCTGCGCCAAGAACGGCGTGACCGACATCGTTGAAATCAACATCGGTTTCGATGGCATTGTGTTGGCTTCCTCCAAGAAAAACCAGCCAATGCCACTGACCATCAAGGATATCTGGCTGGCGTTGGCCAAGGAGGTTCCGGACGTCGGCGGCAAACTGGTCGCGAACCCTAACAAAACCTGGAAGGACGTGAACCCGGCGCTGCCAGCCCACAAGATCGAAGTGCTGGGGCCGCCGCCGACCTCCGGCACCCGCGACGCTTTCGTCGAACTGGTGATGGATCACGGCTGCAAGGAATTCGACGCTATCAAGGCGCTGGAAAAGAGCGACGAAAAAATGGCCAAGGCCGCTTGCCAGACGGTGCGTGAGGATGGCGTCTTCATCGAGGCCGGCGAGAACGATAATCTGATCGTCAACAAATTGGTCGCCAACCCTAACGCGCTCGGTATTTTCGGCTATAGCTTTTTGGAAGAGAATCTCGATAAGATTCAGGGCGAAACCATCAACGGCGTCGCGCCCACATTCGAGAGCATCGCTGATGGCAAGTACCCTGTATCGCGGCCCCTGTTCATCTACGTCAAGAAGGCCCATGTGGGCGTGATCCCCGGCCTCAAGGAATTCATCGCCGAATTCACCAGCGAGAAAGCGGTCGGCGATGACGGTTACCTCGGCGGAAAGGGCTTGATTCCGCTGCCGGACGCCAAGCGCAAGCAAGTTGCCGCCGACGCCAACAGCCTCAAGACCTTGAATCCGTAATCCGTAATCCGTAATTCGGTCGTCCCTGACGTCGTCCGCGTTGGGCTTCCAGCCGTCGGGCGGCGTTTTTGTGTTTTGGTGGAGACTCCATGCAGCTCTTTTTACTTTTCACGCTGCTCCTACTGAGCGTTGGCGCTTACACTCTGGGCCGCCAACGCGCGTTGGCGGTCGCGGGCGGGCAAGTGCGCAACTTGCATTCCCTACCCAGCTTCTACGGCTTCTACACGGCGCTGTGGTGCGGTTTACCGGCATTATTGGTGCTTGCGCTGTGGGCTATGGCCCAGCCCGGCATCCTAGTTCACTGGGCCCTGGCCGGCCTGCCGCCAGACGTGCAGCATTTGCCGCCCGACCGGCTGAATCTCATCGTCAACGATCTCAAGAATCTGGTCAGCGGCCATTTCGTCGCCAGCGCCTCCGATCCAGTCATGGTGGAAGCCGCCAACCGCTACCGTCAGCTGCGCGCCATCGGCAACGCGGCCTTGTGGGTGGTGGTGTTGAGCATCGCTATCGGTGGGATCGCTTATGCCTGGCGTGCCATCTCACCGATGTTACGCGCCCGCAACCGGGTCGAGCGGGTCGTCAATATTTTCCTCATCGCCAGTTCGACCGTGGCGATTTTCACCACGCTCGGCATCGTGCTGTCGGTGGTGTTCGAATCACTGCTGTTTTTCCGTCAGGTCTCCATCACCGAGTTCTTGTTCGGACTGCAATGGAGCCCGCAAACCGCCTTGCGTGCCGATCAGGTCGGTTCTTCCGGGGCATTTGGCGCGATGCCCTTATTCGCTGGCACCCTGCTGATTTCCGGCATCGCCATGCTGGTGGCCGTGCCCATTGGCTTGATGTCGGCGCTGTATTTGTCCGAATACGCCACTCCAAAATTTCGCGCCTTCGCCAAGCCGGCCCTGGAAATTCTGGCCGGTATTCCGACGGTGGTGTACGGCTTTTTCGCCGCGCTCACCGTGGCCCCCTTGATCCGTGAAATCGGCACCGCCATCGGCCTGCACGTCGCCTCGGAAAGCGCGCTGGCCGCTGGATTAGTGATGGGCATCATGATCATTCCCTTTGTCTCCTCGCTCTCGGACGATGTGATCAATGCCGTGCCGCAGTCGATGCGCGACGGCTCCTACGCCCTGGGTGCGACCAAATCGGAAACCATCACCCGCGTGCTGCTGCCCGCCGCCTTGCCCGGCATCGTCGGCAGCATCTTGCTGGCGGTTTCGCGTGCCATCGGCGAAACCATGATCGTGGTGATGGCCGCCGGCCTCTCGGCTAATCTGACCGCTAATCCCTTGGAGGCGGTCACCACGGTTACAGTGCAGATCGTCACCCTGCTCACCGGCGATCAGGAGTTCGATAGCCCCAAAACCTTGGCGGCCTTCGCGCTCGGCTTAGTGCTGTTCGTGGTGACGCTGATTCTCAACATCATCGCCCTGCGGGTGGTGCGCAAGTATCGGGAACAATATGAGTAAACCGCCCGCTTCCAACGGCGCGCCGCTGCGCACGCGCGATATTAAAATCATCGTCAACACGGGCCTTGCGCGCCGTCACGCCGCCGAACGGCGTTTTCGTTGGTACGGCCTGATCGCGATCAGCCTGGGACTCGCTTTCGTCGCGCTGATGTTCGCCAACATCATCGGTAAAGGCTGGCCGGCTTTTTGGCAAACCTATGTCCAGGTGCCGATCAGCTTCGATGCAGCCACCCTCGACCCGGAAGGTCGGCGCGACCCGAACACCTTGGCCAGCGCCGATTACGCTGCGCTGGTCCGCGCTGGACTGCGCCAGGTGTTTCCCACCGTTGAGGGCCGGTTGCCGTTGCGGGCGCTGTCGGCCTTGGTCAGCACCGACGCTTCCTACGAGCTGCAACGGCGGGTTGTGGCCGACCCCAGCTTAATCGGCACCCAACAAGAGATCTGGCTGCTGGCCTCGGCCGCCGTGGATACCTTCGTCAAGGGCAACATCGACCGCAGCCTGGAGGAAGCGAACCGTCCGATCAAGGACAATCAGATCGAATGGATCGACCAGTTGCGAGCCGCCGGCAAGATCGAACGCCACTTCAACAGTGTTCTGTTTCAAAACGGCGATTCTCGCGAGCCAGAGCAGGCCGGCATTCGGGGCGCGCTGATGGGGTCGTTTTTCACGCTGTTGGTGACCTTCTTGCTCTCGTTTCCCATCGGCGTAGCGACAGCAGTGTATCTGGAAGAATTCGCGCCCAAAAACCACTGGACCGACATTATCGAAGTCAACATCAACAATCTGGCGGCGGTGCCGTCGATCGTGTTCGGCTTGCTAGGTTTGGCGGTGTTCATCAACTTTTTCGGCCTGCCCCGCTCCGCGCCGCTGGTCGGCGGCCTGGTCCTTAGCCTGATGACCTTGCCGGTGATCATCATCGCCGGTCGCGCCGCGCTGACCTCGGTGCCACCGTCGATCCGCGAGGCGGCGCTCGGCATGGGCGCGTCCAAGCTGCAAATGGTCGGCCATCACGTCCTGCCGCTGGCGATGCCCGGCATGTTGACCGGCTCGATTATCGGCATGGCCCGCGCTCTGGGTGAATCCGCGCCCTTATTGATGATCGGCATGGTCGCTTTTATCGTCGATGTGCCTAAGAATTTCCTCGATCCCGCCACGGTGCTGCCGGTGCAAATCTACCTCTGGTCCGATCTGCCGGAACGGGCCTTTATCGAGCGGACCTCGGCCGCGATCATGGTACTGCTGGCCTTCATGATGTTGATGAACGGCCTGGCGATTCTGTTGCGCAAGCGCTTCGAGCGGCGCTGGTAGCGCCGGCCGCCCCGCCGTTAACCACTCAAGGATTCCTTGCTTATGAGTACACCTGCCCTCGAAACCCAGGTTGCCCTGAACGGCGCTTTGAACCGGCGCGCACCGCGCCCGCAGAGCGCTAGCGTTCAGGTGACCGATTACGACAATCGCCAGACTGTCGGCAAGCTTACGGTGGACAACCCGAAAATGGCCTGCCGGGACGTCAACGTCTATTACGGTCAGAAACACGCGATCAAAAATGTCAGCCTCGACATCGGCGCCAATGAAGTGATCGCGTTCATCGGCCCGTCCGGCTGCGGCAAATCCACCTTCATCCGCTGCCTAAACCGGATGAACGATACGATTCCCGCCGCCCGCATCACCGGCCTGATCAAGCTGGACGATGACGACATCCACGCTAAGGAAATCGACGTGGTGCAATTGCGGGCGCGGGTGGGGATGGTGTTCCAGAAGCCGAACCCGTTTCCCAAATCCATCTACGAAAATGTCGCCTACGGCCCGCGCATTCACGGCATGGTCAACACCAAGGCCGAATTGGATGATCTGGTGCGCGAGAGCCTGGAACGGGCCGGCCTGATTAAGGAAGTCGAAAAGCGGATGCTGGAGCCGGGTACCAGCCTGTCCGGCGGCCAACAGCAGCGGCTGTGTATCGCTCGCGCCATCGCGGTCAACCCGGAAGTGATCTTGATGGACGAACCGTGCTCGGCGCTGGACCCCATCGCCACCGCCAAGATTGAGGAATTGATCGACGAGCTGCGGGAAAACTACACCATCGTGATCGTGACCCACTCCATGCAGCAAGCCGCTCGCGTTTCTCAGCGGACCGCTTACTTTCATTTAGGGGATTTGATCGAGATCGGCGACACCGACCAGATTTTCACCAATCCTCGGCACAAGCTGACTGAGGACTATATTACCGGGCGCTTCGGCTGACCCCACCGCTCACCCTCTGCTGGGAGTACGCCCCGATGGCTATCAGCCAAGACGCACATACCGTCAAACAGTTTGATGTTCAGCTCGCCAACCTGCGTAGTCTGGTGTTGGAAATGGGTGGGCTGGTTGAAGAACAGATCAAGCATGCTATCCAAGCATTGGATGATGAAGATCTAGCCGCCGCACGCGAGGTGATCGCCCGCGATCAGGTCATCAACGGCCTGCAAGTTAAGGCCGACGAGGACTGTGTCAGCATCATTGCACTGCGCCAACCGCTGGGTAGCGATTTGCGGCTCATCATGTCGCTGTCCCGGATCGTGACCGATCTGGAGCGCATCGGCGATGAAGCCGAGAAAATCGCCCGGATGACCATCAAGACCTACGATGGCGACCTCAGCCCGCCCAGCGCCAAATTACTGCGCGATGTCAAACCGATGGCGAAATTGGCAGTCGACATGCTGCATAATGCCCTGGACTCCCTGGCCCGGCTGGATGTGGAAGAAGCCGTGGCCGTGGCGCAAGGCGATGATGAACTGGATCAGGAATTCCAATCCGCTCTGCGCCGACTCATCACCTACATGATGGAAGACACCCGCACCATTGGTCAGGCTATTAGCGTCATCTTCATCATTAAGGCTTTAGAGCGGATCGGCGATCATTCCAAGAATATCGCCGAGTATCTCATTTATCTGGTACGGGGCAAGGATGTCCGCCACGCCAGCATGGATGCGCTGGTGCAGGGCGCGCTGGAAGATTGAGGGCGACCTGAGCCAGAACTATCTGCCACGCCGCTGTTAAAAACCGCCCATTCATGAAAAAGCTCACCACCCCTTACTATCTGATTGATGAAACCCGGCTGGAGCAAAATCTGCGCATCATCCAGCAAGTTCGTGAAACCTCCGGTGCGAAAGCGGTGCTGGCGCTGAAATGCTTTTCGACCTGGGGCGTTTTTGCCGCCATGCGCCCCTTCCTGGATGGCACCACCAGCAGCTCATTGTTTGAAGCCCGGCTGGGCTATGAAAAATTTGGCAAGGAAGTACACGCCTACAGCGTCGGCTTTACCAGAAAAGAGATTAAAGCCGTCCGCGACTTTGCCGATAAGGTGATCTTCAATTCTATCTCGCAGCTCACCACTCTTCGGGACACCGCGCACGGCTTGAAACTGGGCTTGCGGGTGAATCCGGGCCTTAGCTACTCGCATTACGACCTGGCGGATCCTGCCCGGCGTTATTCCCGCCTGGGTGTCACGGACCAGCAGGAGCTGCGCCAAGTCGCCCCTCTGCTCAGTGGCTTAATGTTTCATTTCAATTGTGAAAATGGCGATGTAGCGCAAGTGTGCAAGGCCATCGATCGCATTGGCCGCAGCTACGGCGAGGTGCTGGCCTTGATGGAATGGGTCAGTTTTGGCGGCGGCATCAGTTTTACCACAGCGGGTTATGGACTGAAAAAATTTTGCCGCAAACTGAAAAGCTTCAGCGAAAAATTCAAGGTGCAAGTGTATCTGGAGCCTGGTGAAGCTACGATTACCCAGTGCGCGGAACTGGTCACCACAGTGGTGGATGTCATCCACAATGAAGTAGCCGTAGCCATTGTGGATGCGTCCGTGGAAGCGCATATGCTCGATCACCTGATTTATCGCACCACGCCGCAACTGACAGCGCCAGGACCGGGACCACACCGAGTGATGATCGCGGGCCGGACGTGTCTGGCTGGAGATGTCTTCGGCGACTACAGTGTGCAGCAGCCGTTGCAAGTGGGCGACGAGGTGCGAATCGCGGATGCCGCAGGTTACACCATGGTCAAGAAAAACTGGTTCAACGGCTTAGCGATGCCAGCCATCGCGGTGCGTCGCCAGGATGGCAGCGTGGAAATCCTGCGCAAATTCGGGTACAAGGATTTTAAACGCAGCCTTTCGTGAGCCCAGGAGCAAACATGCAGCAGCAGAATGTGTTGATTATCGGCGCGGGCGGGGTGGCCCACGTAGCGGCCCACAAGGCCGCGATGCACAACGATGTTTTGGGTGACATTTGCCTGGCTTCGCGCACGGTCGCCAAATGCGATGCCATTATTGCCAGCATCCAGTGCAAAGGCCACGTCAAGGATCCGACTAAAAAGCTGTATTCCCGCACTCTGGATGCTCTCGATATTCCAGCGACAGTTCAACTCATCAAAGACACTCAATCCGGCATCGTTATCAATCTGGGCAACGCCTTCATTAACATGTCGGTGCTGGAAGCCTGTCTGGAAACCGGCGCGGCTTATATCGACACCGCCATTCACGAAGAGCCGGATAAAGTCTGCGAACAACCGCCGTGGTACGCCAATTATGAGTGGAAGCGCAAAGCGCGCTGCGCCGCCAAAGGGCTGACCGCTATTCTGGGTGCGGGCTTCGATCCCGGCGTAGTCAACGCCTATTGCGCGCTGGCGGTCAAACGCTATTTCGACCGGATCGACACGCTTGACATTCTGGATGTCAACGCAGGCAGTCATGGCAAGTACTTCGCCACCAACTTCGATCCTGAAATCAACTTCCGCGAATTCGTCAAAGTGTGGACGTGGATCGACCGGCAGTGGAAAGAATATCCCACCCATGCGGTTAAACGGGTCTACGATTTCCCGGTGGTTGGCCCCTGCCCCATTTATCTCAATGGCCACGATGAGCTGCATTCGCTGTCGAAAAACATCGACGCCAACAGCATTCGCTTCTGGATGGGTTTTGGCGACCACTATATCAACGTGTTCACCGTACTCCGCACTCTCGGCTTCTTGTCACACCTGCCGGTGACGCTGAGCACCGGTCAAGAGGTGGTGCCGCTGAAAGTGGTTAAAGCGCTGCTGCCCGATCCGCAAACCCTGGCACCCGGCTATACCGGCAAAACCTGCATCGGCAATTTCGTCAAAGGCTGGAAGAACGGCAACGCGCGGGAACTCTTCATCTATCAGGTCTCCGACCATAAGCAATGCTACGAAGAAGTGGAAGCGCAAGGGATTAGCTATACCGCCGGCGTACCGCCTGTCGCCGCCGCCCTGCTCGTCGCACAGGGGATCTGGAATCCGCGCACCATGGTCAATGTGGAGGAACTAGATCCCGAGCCGTTCATCGCCCTGCTCGATCAAATCGGCTTGCCAACCGAGATCCAGGACATCGAACCTGGCAGCGCCCAGTCCTTCAATGGCGCGGTGCGCGACCTGGAGACCGAACTGGCCGAGTCCACCGCCACGGTGACGATTTCGGCGGCCAATCCGATGATCGCCTTGGCTCCCAAAACGCCGACCAGCGTCAAGCCATCCCAGGCATGAGCGCCCCGCGCCCATGGCCTAATCCCTGATTCCGCACCACCCACAGGATCCAGAACGGCTGCCCGCGCCTTGCAAGCGGAACAGCTTTTTTGCTGGTCCCAACCTGAGTCTTCTGTGATTGAGTAAAGGAGCACCTCATGCATCGCGCCTATTATTCTGCGGCTGAGTGGGAAAAAATCATGACCTGCGCCGCAGCGCGGGAGACGCCATTTCTGGTGGTGCTGCTGGATCGGGTCCGGCAAAAATTCGCGGAATTTCGGGCGGCGTTTCCCAAGGCCAAAATCTATTACGCCGTCAAAGCTAACCCGGATGTGGAAGTCCTGACCACCCTACGAGACCTCGGCTCCTGTTTCGATATCGCCTCGATTTATGAGCTGGATCGCATCCTTGGTCTCGGCGTCGCCCCAGAGCGCACCAGTTTCGGCAATACCATCAAGAAGGCTCGGCATATCCGCGAGGCCTATGAGAAAGGCGTGCGTCTGTTTGCCACTGACTCCGAGGCTGATGTGCGCCATCTGGCGCAGGAAGCGCCGGGTTCCCGGGTGTTTTTCCGCTTGTTGATGGATGCCGTCACCTCGGATTCCGATTGGCCGCTATCACGGAAATTCGGCTGTCAGCCGCGCATGCTGCTCGACCTGGTGTCTTTGGCGGCTGATCTGGGCCTGGAACCGTATGGCGTGTCCTTTCATGTCGGCTCGCAGCAACGGGAGATTTCGGCCTGGGATGCAGCGATTTTCAAGGTTTACGATGTTTTCGACTGGTTGCAGGAAAAAAACATCCGGCTCCAGGCGATCAACATGGGCGGCGGCTTTCCAGCCGATTACCTCGCCAAGTCCAACCCGCTGTCCGTCTACGGTGAAGAAATCAATCGTTATCTGAGTTCTTATTTCAGCGAAGGTATCCCGGAAATCTATCTGGAACCGGGGCGCGGTTTGGTGGGCGAGGCGGGCGTTCTAGTGAGCGAAGTGATCTCCATCGCCAAAAAATCTAAAACCGATTTAAAGCGCTGGGTTTATACCGACGTGGGAGTCTTCAACGGCTTGATGGAAACGATTGACGAATCCATCAAATATCCCATCTATACCGAAAAACAGGGCGAAACCGGCGATGTGGTGCTGGCTGGGCCCACCTGTGACAGCCTGGACATTCTGTACGAACATTTCTGCTATCAACTGCCGTTGTCGCTGGAAATCGGCGATCGGCTGTACTGGCTGTCCACCGGCGCGTATACCGCTTCCTATAGTTCTATTGAATTCAACGGCTTTCCGCCGCTGCAAAGCTATTATCCTTAGCCGTGGCGATCACGCGCACGCTTGGCCACAGACCGGACAAGCGGGCCAGCGCGGCACTCTCAGAGTGCGCCACTCCATGCGCAGGGCATCCAGCACTAACAACCGACCCACGAGCGTCTCCCCGATACCAGCCAGCACCTTGATCGCCTCCACCGCTTGCAGACTACCGATGACCCCCACCACCGGCGCGAGCACGCCGGTTTGGGCGCAGCTTTCGGTACTGCTTTCAGCATCGCGGTACAAACAGCGATAACAGGCCCCTTCCCCATCCGGTCGCCACACCAGCACCTGCCCTTCCAGCCGAATCACCGCGCCCGTGACCAGCGCGGTTCTGGCGCGAACGCACGCAGCATTGAGCGCCAGCCGAGTGGGCAGATTATCGCTAGCATCCACCACCACAGCGGCGCGTTCGACCTGTTGCCGTAACTCCCGATCATCCAACGCCTTGGGAACCGTCACCACTTCAACCAACGGATTGAGCGCCAGCAAGGTCGCGCGGGCGGATTCCACCTTGAGCCGACCGACGTCCGCCGTGCGGTGGATGATTTGCCGTTGCAGATTGGATAAATCCACGGTGTCGAAATCCACCAGTGTCAGCCGTCCCACACCCGCCGCCGCCAGATACAGCGCTGCCACCGAACCCAACCCACCTAGCCCGACGATGAGGATATGGGATCGCCGCAAGCGCTCCTGGCCGTCGATATCGAAGTCTGGTAGCAGAAGTTGCCGACTGTAGCGCAACAGCTCGTCGTCAGTCATGTCAGGGCCTCGCGATGGTGTCGATGAAGGCTGATTGTAACCAGCAAGCGCTTGAATCGCCGCCGTCGGCAAACTGATACACTTCCATCCATTATGCTGACCTTACGCCAACTCTCGCTACAACGCGGCGGCAAGCCGCTGCTTGACCAAGTTTCGCTCACCATTTATCCCGGTTGGAAGGTTGGGTTGATCGGAGCCAACGGCTCCGGCAAATCCAGTCTGTTTTCGTTGTTGCTGGATGAGCTGCATCAAGACGCCGGCGATCTCGACCGGCCGCCGCGTTGGGTTATCGCCCATGTCGCCCAGGAAACGCCGGCGCTTACCGTTCCAGCGCTGGACTACGTGTTGGACGGCGATGCCGAACTGCGTCAAATCGAACGCGCATTGCAAGCCGCCGTGCAAGCACATGACGGCGCGCAACAAGCCGAACTACACGCCCGTTTCGACGCCATCGACGGCTACAGCGCTCGCGCTCGCGCCGGCAAGTTGCTGGCGGGCTTGGGCTTTACCGCCGGTCACCTGGAGCGGCCGGTGGCGGAATTTTCCGGCGGCTGGCGGGTGCGGTTGAATCTCGCGCAAGCCTTGATGTGCCGTTCCGATCTGCTGTTGCTAGATGAGCCAACCAACCATCTTGATCTCGACGCGGTATTGTGGCTGGAACAGTGGTTGCGCACCTATCCTGGCACACTCCTGCTCATCTCTCACGACCGCGATGTGTTGGATAACGTCGTCGATGGCATCGCTCACATCGATCAACGCCAGATCACGTTCTACAGTGGCAACTATGCGGCGTTCGAGGAGCAACGCGCCGCCCGCCTTGCTTTGCAACAAGCCGCTTATGAGAAACAGCAGCGCGAAGTCGCGCATCTGGAAAACTTTATTAGCCGCTTTCGCGCCAAAGCAACTAAGGCCCGTCAGGCGCAGAGCCGGATCAAAGCCTTGGAGCGGATGGAGCGCATCGCCGCCGCCCATGTCGATTCACCCTTCGAATTTCAGTTCGCCGACCCGGGACGCTTGCCCAATCCACTGCTGGCGGTTGAGCAGGTCGCCGCCGGCTACGGTGAGCGACGGATAGTGCAGCACATCGAGTTGACCGTTCATCCCGGTACTCGCCTGGGTCTATTGGGGCCGAATGGCGCGGGCAAATCGACCCTCATCAAATTGCTGGCCGGCGTATTGTCGCCGCTGGCCGGACGGATCGAGACTGGCCAAGGCTTGGCGGTGGGTTATTTCGCCCAGCAGCAGTTGGAGCAATTGCGGCCAGACTGGAGCGCGCTGCGCCATTTACAGCAGGTAGACAACCGCGCTACCGACCAGCAATTACGCGATTTTATCGGCGGCTTTGGCTTCAACGGCGACCGTGCTTTGGAACCGGTCGCGCCCTTTTCAGGCGGTGAGAAAGCGCGGCTGGCGCTAGCCTTATTGGTTTGGCAACGGCCAAATCTGTTATTACTGGATGAACCGACTAACCATCTCGACTTGGACATGCGCCACGCCTTGACGCTGGCCTTGCAGGATTATCCAGGCGCGCTGATTGTGGTTTCGCACGACCGTCATTTACTACGCACCGTGACCGACGAGTTTTTGCTGGTCGCCGATGGTCGAGCGCAACCGTTCGACGGTGACTTGGACGATTACCGCGAGTGGATCAACCAACGGCAGCGGGCGGCGAGTCGCGAAGCCACGCCCCGGATGATGGGGAACGGCAACAGCGCCACGGAACGGCGCGAGCAGAAACGGCAGGAAGCGGAACGCCGTCAGCAATGGGCGATCCAGCGCAAGCCGCTGGAGCAACAGATCAAGAAGTTGGAGCGGCAAATGGAGCATTTGCACGCCGAACAAATCCGCCTACACGACGAACTGCTCGAACCGAGCCTTTACGAGGACACTCAAAAAAATCGGCTCAAAGCGCTATTGCTGCACAAGGCGCAAGTGGACAAGGGGTTGGAAGAGACGGAGAGCACATGGCTGGAGACGCAAGAAATGCTGGAGGCGCTTGGGTCGAGTGGAATGAGGTGCTAGCGGGCAACGCGCCATCCCTTTCAAGGCAACTGCTGCAAAACGCGATTTTTGAACTCAACCGCCTGCTTTCGATCAGGTATTTCCCCAGCTATTAATTCGAGCACTGACTCTAAATCCTGCGCTTGACGCAGGATTTTATTGCAAATCATCGGTGCCACAGGCCCCATAAATTCTGCTAGCGTCTCGCGTAATACGGCTAAAGTTTCCAGGGAAAGCGACTCTGGTGCTGGCTTTTTCTCAACGCGAGGCGGCGTTAGAGCTTTCGCAGAAGCGCCTCCAAGCAACTCTAGAATATCTCTAGTGGAAGGTAATTGCGTATGGGCAGCAGGTCGGTTGTTACTGCCCTTGATAAACTGGAGCCAGGTGATATCAGTTTGTTGAATCATCTGCAAGGCATCCATACCGGATTTTTGACCAAAAGACACGCTGACTATTTGGCCATCCACCACGCTAACACGCGCCATTTGCTTTTTTTGATCTAAAACGACTAATGTTCCTGAAGCCTTCTCCTGCTGAATTTTCTTTAATTCATCAATCACGTTAGCCATGTTTGCGGATCACTTGTTGCTGATATTATCAATACCAACAGGAGAAAAGTTTATCAAAAATGAGTGAGAAAAAGCTACCTATAAACCAAACCCTCTAGGCTTTGGCGAGTAGGTAGCATTTTTTACGCTAAAATTTACTCTTTAGGTTGATCTATTGCCCATTTCAGACTACGCCTGAGCAATTCAAAAGAGCGGGCGAGTTCGCCTATTTCACTTCCATCCTGCTTAATCGTGATTTCACGGTCGAGATCACCTTTACTTAAAAGTATTGCGGACTCGGTGATCTTAGTGATTGGCGAAAGGATACTTTTCTTGACTAGAGTATTGATGATTAAGAAAAACAAACCGAATATTGCGGTGATTATTGCAGTCGTGATCAATCCACGCTGTACGACTAAGGTATTAATGTCGGCTAGAGGGACCCCTACTCCAATAGTGCCAACAATGCTATTAGGCTTGTAATGATAGCCGCTGGTTGTGCCATACTTGCTAGTAATCGGTAGGGGAGCATCTTTTGGATCGCCATGACAGACCATGCATTCTTGATGAGCTATGCTCGGACGTGAGGACACCAAAAAATTTTTCCCCCCGATCTCTCCTGCTTGAGTAATTTGTTTCAAATCACTGTCTGCACGATATTGAGATAAAAACTGCGCCTCAAGCGGCTCAGGCAAATTCTTTTTATTTAAGGGATTATCAGAAGCAATCTTAATGTAGTAGTCAGGCTGTCTTTTAAGAAAATGGTTAGCCACCATGCCGGTGGTCACCGTGCCAGAAATCGCAGGCGATTGAAACAATTTAGCATCCAGTAAATCTTTACGCACATCATCGGCAATGTATTCCCGCACCGCAGTGACCATATCCACTAATAAAGACAGTTGCTTGTTCGCTTCAGTATACACTTGATAGCGGGTCGCTAAATAAATGATTGGAATGCTAATCATGATAGTGGCTATATACAACCAAATAATGGACCTACGAAAACGCTTGATAAGACTGTTGGTGATGACGGGAGCATGAGGAGTACTTTCTTTAGCCATGTAAATGATCCATTTGTTGGAAAACTGCTAGTTTAGAATTTGACCACGATCAGTAGGTGTTCATGAAAAAGAACTGAGTCGATAGCATCCTGATTTTGAACACAGGATCAAATATCTTTTATTTTTAGTAAATACCTGAGAAAAATTTCAGCCAGTCCTTACCAGGCTAATTTGGAAATACTGAATCTAAGTACTTTGCCGAAAGTTCGAGCCTTCCATATGAAGGTAACATATTGAAAATACTACATCAAAATACTGGATAACTTAGGGTTGTCTACTTAAATACAGGATAATTCAGAGCTTCCTAGTTATATTGTACTATATTAGAGATATTTAGTTCAATAGAGATAGGAAAAAGTTTGGATGGCCGCTAAGCATGTTGCCTAGGTTGCTTACATTTCTAGAACCTCTTGGCCCCATACTGTCGCAGCCACCCCTTATAAAGGCGTTAATCACTCGTTACTGTAAATAAAGGCCGTCTACCCCAACCTTACCGGGTCCGTCCAGAACATAAATTCCAGCCGAGTTGCCACGCACATGGAAGGAAATGTTGCCGTGCTGTACGGTGATTTCGTGGCCGGTCACCGCATCGCGGTAATGGCCGTTGCGGATGCCGCCGACGCTAATGTCCTGGCCGCCGCCGATGGTCAGACCCACCACTGCATAGCTTTCCCCGTTGTTGAAATCACGCACAAAGCTGAGGCCGCTGCCCCATTCGTTGACCTGGCTCATCGGCCCTTTTTGCAGCGCGGGGATGGCGCGACGGATTTGATTGAGCCGTTTGATGTGTTGATACAGCGGGTTGCTCTGGGTCTGGCCGATGCGCTCGTCGGTCAGATGGTCGCCAAAGTAGGCGCGGCCGGTCGTGTCCAGGGTGTCGTCGTTGCTGATCACGTCCTGCGGTGCGCCCTTCATGAACTCGATTTCCTCGCCGTAATACAGGCAGGGAATGCCGCGCGCCGTCCACAGCAGGTTATAGGCCGCCGCCGCCATCCACTGCTCGCCCTTGAAGCGGAAGCGGAAGTCGTTATCCGGTCCGACATCATGATTTTGCAGGAAAGTGACCAGGGTCGAGGGATCGCCGAAAATCCAATCCATATCCAGCACGGCCTTGACGCCGCCGAAACTGCCCCGGCTCAAGTTGTCGCGGAAGGTGGAGAACAGGCCAAAATCCAGCACCGCGAAGCCGGAATCGCCGCCGGAATTGGGGTCGCGCGGGTCGTGGCCGAGCCGGGTATACCACCAGGGCCGAATGAAGGACGGGCCATTGTCGCCGTGACCGAGATCGCCGAAACCATACCCCTTGACCAGATTCTCGCCGAACACGAACAAGCCCGGCTTATGAGCCTTCCAGGCGTTGACGTATTCCAGCAGATTGTCGCGCGGGACGTGTTTCACCGTGTCGATGCGCAGCGCGTCCACGCCCATGTCCAGATAGCGGTTGATCGAGCCGATCAGATAATCCTTGACGTTCTGACGCTCGGTGGCGAGGTTGATGCAATCGCCGGCGATGTGTTTCAACTGCACCGCCGCGCTTTCCCAGTCGCCGCCGCAGATAAAGCCGTGCTGCATGTACCATTCGGGATCGAGGTTGTTGGCGTCGATGCCGAAGAAGCGGCCGGGGTTGTAGCCGGGCTTGGGCACGGTCTCGCCGGTTTGGGGATCGACCAGCGGGATTTTGCCTTCCGGGTCGCTGTTGTGCCGCTCCCGATACCAGTCCGGCGCGACCGGGTTGTCGATGTCGTCCCGATTCGGCCAAGCGTAATTGCCGAGGCTACCCTGATACGGCCCATGATTCACCCGGCCCTGCTCGGAGCCTTGCGGCACGTAGTATTTGATCGGCAGATGATCGATGTGGACCTTGCCGCGAATGCCGTACTGGCAGGAGTGATTGACCACCACGTCCTGAATGATCTTGATGCCGCGTTTATGGGCCTCGTCGATCAAATCTTGATAGGTCGCATCCGGCGATTCCAGCCGAGGATCGATCCGGGTCCAGTCGTAGGCGTGGTAGCCGTGATAATCCAGGCCGCTGCGATTTTCCACCGGCGGGGTGATCCAGATCGCGGTAAAACCCAGATCGCGGATGTAATCCAGCCGCTGGATCAGGCCCTTGAAATCACCGCGCCAGTGCGGGTCTTCCGGCTGGCCGGTTTCGCGGTTGAACTTGAGACGGTCGCGGCAGAAGAAGCTGATGCTGGGATCGCCTTCGTAAAAACGGGCGGTCAGCAGGAAATAAATGGTTTCCTCGCGGAAATCTTTGCCGGTGAGGGTGGCGGGGTATTGGACGGACGGTGTTCGTGCGGGTTCACGCACCAAAGGCTGGCGAGCGGCTATCGTGCTGGCAGCAGCGGCACTTGGACCATCGTGCCATTGACCGTTAGTGTAATAGCCGTTTTGGTCCCGCCATAGATCAGCCGTCTGAGCACCGTGCCGGTCGTGGAATAGTAAGTTGGCGGATTGGATACCGGCAAGCTTATAGCTAAACCAGCCGTCCTCACCCGCTGCCATCGACACGCCCGGCCATGCGGACTCTTGGACATGAGGGTAAGTATTCCAGTAATGCAGATGAACGGTATCGGCCCAATCGGCCGGTTTGTGGAAATGGATCGTCAATTCGGGCATGGCCAAGCATCCAGGAGAAGTGGAAAGAAAGCTCGAAAGCGCCGCAAGCATAGGCCATCATCGACCTCATGACTGACGGTTTTCAGCGCATCATGCCACTCATCGCCCGCTTGTTCATCTTTCGCAACGTTTCAGTGAGGCAGGTCTGCCGCCATTACCATCGGCTAACATTACTTTGCACCGAGGTACTTCGGTTTCCGCCGTGGCGGAATGCCTGACTGGCTATATTCGCGAGGGTTTCAGCGCGGATGGGCCATAGCCTCCGCTGCTTACCAGGGTATCCTTCCCAGCAGCGGCCTGATCCGCTCTCGGACCTGCAAAGCGCGCCGGGCGGCGCAACAAACATTATTGCCCGCAACCGACGCCGTCAACGCCGGGTTTCAAACAGCGTTGGCGAGATTAAGCGAATGCGCCCGCTTGATAAAGGCGTTGACCATGGTCAACGCCATCTGTGCTGCCCACACGTCGCCCAGTGGCTTGAACCAGATCGAGCGAATCTCGCAATCAAGATTGAAGTCGATGCAACAGTCGTTTACATTCACCAGCGCAAATGCCCACCGAATTGCGAACTTGCGGAAATTGGCATCCGGTGAAGTGACCGTGATCGAATGCGGGCGATTGAGCAGAGTGTGACTACGAAAACGATAGGACAACAGGCCTATTGCTATCACTTGCTCAGTTTCATACGTATCAGATGTGCGGCTGATAATGCGCGCCGCGCGCATCAGCGGCAAAAACTCAGGATAGCGCTCGACATCGGCGACGACATGAAACATGCGTTCCGGCGATAATGCGACTGTGCGACGTTCATGATGGGCTATTTTCATCCAGGCCTTCCGTCCAGTGGACCCACCCCGCCAAGGGGATGCTTAGGACGCTGCGCCGTCAATCGATGCGGATGGCGGAGACGGCTTCGTCGGCCCTACCCTGCCAGCCACCGCTTGCGTCCGCGCCCGATCCTTGAGCAGTAGCGCCCGAAACTCACTCATTGGCAGCGGTTTGCCGAAATAGTAGCCCTGCCCTTCGTCACAACCGCGCGCGCGCAGGAAGTCTACATGCGCGGCAACTTCCACGCCCTCCGCCACCACTTCCAACCCCAGGCCATGCGCCAAGGTGATAATCGCATTGACAATGGCAGCGTTGCTTTCACTCTCGGGCAAATCGGTAACAAACGAGCGGTCGATTTTGAGCACATCCACGGGAAAGCGCTGTAGATAGCCCAACGATGAGTAGCCCGTTCCAAAGTCGTCGATGGCCAGGCGCACCCCCATGCGTTTGAACGCCCGTAGCGCCTCTACATTATCCTCCGCGTGGTGCATCAAAATGGTTTCGGTCAATTCAAGCTCCAGCGAATCGGGATCAAAACCGGTTTCCATGAGTAATCCTTGCACCAACGCAATCAAATCGCCTTGGCGAAACTGGCGCGCCGACAAATTAACCGCCACCCGCAACCCCGACCAGCCATCTTGATGCAATTGGCCGATCTCGCGCACGGCGGCGCGCAATACCCACTCACCCAGGGACAGGATCAAACCACTGTCTTCCGCTATCGGAATAAAGCGCGCCGGTGGCAGCAATCCGTGTTCGGGGTGGTTCCAGCGAATCAGCGCCTCGGCACCGACGATCGCTTGCCTGTGAAAATCCCACTTAGGCTGATAGTACAGCTCCAACTGCTCACGCTTAACGGCATGGCGCAGGCTGCTTTCCAGGCTGAGCCGCTCGCGGGCCATAATGGTCGCGCCCGACAAGTAATGCTGATAATTGTTGCGCCCTAAATCCTTAGCGCGATACAAGGCGCTGTCGGCGTTTTTAAGTAACATTTCGACGGTGTTGCCATCACGGGGACAGAGGCTAATGCCGATGCTGCAACCCAAATGCAATTCACTTTTTTCAATAGTGAAAGGTTCCTCTATCGCTTCCAGTATCTGCTGTGCGATGTGATCAGCGACGTCGTTGGTGCTCAGATCGGGCAACAAAATCGCAAATTCATCCCCACCTTGCCGGGAGATAGTGTCGCTGGCGCGCACGCATTTTTGCAAGCGCGCGGCGGTTTCCCGCAACAATTGATCGCCGATGGAATGGCCTAGGGTGTCGTTGATTCGCTTGAAATGATCGAGATCCACCAACAGGACACCGACCTGGGTATGGTTGAGTTCGGCGCGCAACACAGCCTGCTGCAAGCGGTCGCTCAGCAAAGCTCGGTTCGGCAAATCGGTTAACGGATCGTGGCGGGCCAGATGTTGGAGCTGCTCCTCGGCCTGCTTGCGTTCGGTGATGTCCTGCACCACAGTAACAAAATAATCCACCACACCATTGGCTCGCCGCACGCAACTGGCTGAAACGCTGGCGTAAAGCAGCGCGCCATCCTGGCGCAAAAACCGTTTTTCGAGCGAATAACCTTCAATCCGCTGGTTGATGACTCGATCAAACTGCGCCATTTCCACGGCCAGGTCGTCAGGATAGGTGAGTTCGGTCCAGCTTAAGCGCAGCAGTTGCGCTCTGCGATAACCTAGCATCTCGCACAAGCGGTCGTTGACTTCCCACCACCGCCTATCGGCCCCAGTCAAGCCAATACCAATAAGTGGTAATTCAAAGTAACTGCGAAACCGGGCTTCGCTGGCGCGCAGGGTCTCTTCGGTTTTTTTGATTTCAGCGATGTCGGCATGCGCGCCTAGATAGTGAGTAATGCGGCCGACGCGGTCGCGCAACGGCACAGCGCGCGTGCTCAACCAGGTGGTCCGGCCTGAGGGGCTGTAGAAGCGATGCTCGAAGACAAATGCGCTGCTCTCCCGCAGCGCTTGCCGCCATGCTTCGGTGACCGCCTCGCGATCATCGGGGTGTACAGCCTGCGCCAAGGGCAATCCCGTAATTTGCTCAGCAGTTAATCCAGCCATCTGCCGCCAGCAATCGTTCACATAGACACAATTACCCTGAATATCGGCCATAAATACACCCACAGGAAGATTCTGCGTCAATACGCGAAAGCGCTGCTCACTCTCGCGCAGGGTTTTCAAGTCTTCCCGCCGCCGCTCGACCTCCGCCTCCAACTCGCGCTGGCGCTCGCCTACCTGACGCCAACGGTCAAGCTCCGCCTCCAACTCGCGCTGACGATCATGCAGCGCATCAAAATTGAGCTGAATTTCATTTCGCTCAGCCGCAAACTGACGGCGCTGACCGAATAGCACGACCAGAGAGGTTCCGAGCACTCCCAGCAGAAACAAGCCACCACCAATCCAAAACCATAAGCGATCGGGCGTGCTGACCGGCACCACGCCATCGCTGGCCGCCAGGACTGGCGCAAAGCCACAGACCAGCCACCCAAGCAGCGCCGACCGCCAACCACGCACTCGGCCACCGCCTAATGAGGCGGCTCTTATGGGACGCGACCCTTCACAGCGTACTGATCCGTTCGTTCCCAACCGTCTCATAACACCTCACTCTGGATTCGGATACCCGAAAGCGCTGTCATCGACCCAACTATGCATCTTTATCACCAGGAATCAACGACCGCGACCTCAGCCCACGCTAGAATCCCTGCCGATCTCTACCGCCTCAAGCTCAAAGCTTGTACTTCTATTTTACAGTTTATTGCGCAACAGGAGAATTTTAGTGAGGCGGCGTCTTCTTTGCTGCGATTCTGATAAGTTCTCCCGTAGCGGTTTTCCTAGCATGAGGTATTCGTCCGTGTCGACTCCAGCCAGTGACATCAAGGCCATTCCCAGCCCACTGATCGACCGCTCCGGCCGTGTGGTTCGTTACGCACGGTTTTCCGTGACAGACCGTTGTGACTTCCGTTGCGTTTACTGCATGGGCGAGCAGATGACCTTCGCGCCGCGCGCCCAGATTTTGACACTGGAAGAACTGGTGGCGCTAGGTCGCGCGTTTGTAGAACTGGGCGTGTACAAAATCCGTGTCACCGGCGGCGAGCCGCTGGTGCGAAGGAATATCTTATGGCTCTTCCAACAGCTCGGCCAGTTGCGGCAACAAGGCCTAGCAGAATTGACATTAACCACTAACGGCTCGCAATTGGAGCGCATGGCCATCGATCTCAAGGCTGCTGGCGTGGCCCGGCTCAACATTAGCTTGGATAGCCTCGATCCGGTGCGCTTTCGCCGTATCACCCGCAATGGGGACTTAGCAGTGGTTCTACGCGGTATCCAGGCTGCTCAATCCGCCGGATTTCAGCGTATCAAGCTGAATGCAGTCATTCTGAAAAACCGTAATCATGACGAAGTCGTCGATTTGGTGCGGTTTGCCCTCGACAATGGTTTGGATATTAGCTTTATCGAAGAAATGCCGCTGGGGCGGATCGGCGACCACGACCGGGCGGAAGCATATTATTCCAGCGAGGCGATTCGCGCCGATCTCGCCCCGGTATTCACGCTCACGCCAACCACCGAAACCACCGGCGGACCATCCCGCTATTACCGCATCCCTGATGCCGTCAGCCGCGTTGGCTTCATCTCACCCCACAGCCACAATTTTTGCGCCGACTGTAACCGAGTGCGGGTATCGGCCGAAGGTCGCTTATTGCTCTGCTTGGGACAAGAGGATTCGGTAGACTTGAAAACCACCTTGCGCAGCTATCCCGGCGATCAAGTACGGCTAAAGCAAGCGATTATTGCCGCGATGGCGCTCAAGCCGCATGGTCACGCTTTTCAAGCGGACGGGCAGCCGATGATTCTGCGACATATGAACTATACTGGTGGTTGATAATACCTATTAACCGTAATCATTTTGCATATGTCGTGCTAGCGCTCAGCGGTTGGCCTACATCGCCGCTTTCACATCGGCGACAAACGCCCGCACTGTGGACTCCTCGGTATCCCAGGCGCACATCAGCCGCACCCCACCCACGCCGATAAAAGTGTAAAACAGCCAGCCGCGTTGCCGTAACGCCACAATAACCTGTTCTGGTAAACCCACGAAAACAGCGTTGGCCTGGCGCGGAAACAGCAGTTCTACTTCCGGTAGCGCGCAGAGTTCCCGTTCCAACAGGCTGGCGCACTCATTGGCGTGCGTGGCGTAGCGCAACCAGGCACCCTCCTTCAGCAACCCCAGCCACTGCGCCGCCAGAAACCGCATCTTGGACGCCAACTGCCCGGCTTGCTTACAGCGATAAGCGAATTCCTCGGCGGCGGCTAAATTGAAAAACAGCACGGCCTCGCCCAAGGCCAGTCCATTTTTAGACCCGCCGAAACACAGCACATCCACCCCGCAATCCACAGTCAGCGCACGCGGGGGCACATTGAGGGCAGCTACCGCGTTGGCGAAGCGCGCGCCGTCTAGATGCAAACTTAAACCATGGCGTTGCACAACCTGTTGGATCGCTCGCAATTCAGACAGCCTATAAACCGTACCTAATTCGGTGGATTGCGTAAGGCTAACAATGCGGGGTTTGGGATAATGAATATCACCGCGCCGGGTGATGATCTCCTCGACACGGGCTGGATCCAGTTTGCCAGCCTCGCCATCCGCCAGCAACAACTTGGCCCCGTGTGAGAAAAATTCGGGCGCGCCGCACTCATCCGTTTCGATGTGCGCGTAGCGATGACAGACAACGCTGTGATAAGAGTGGCACAAACTAGCCAGCGCCAAGGCATTGGCGGCCGTGCCGTTGAAAACAAAAAATACCTCACACGGCGTCTCAAACAAGGCGCGAAATTGGTCGCAAGCTTCAGCCGTCCAGTGATCCTGGCCGTAGGAGGGCGCATGGCCGCGATTGGCTTGCGCTAGGGCATTCAGAGCTTCTGGACACAAGCCGGCGTAATTGTCACTGGCCAACTGCTGGCGCATTGGCCTCTCTCTTTGGGTCATCGTTGATCCCTGTAGCAAGGCAAAATAGTTGCCACGTGGCAACTTTCGGGCATAAAGGCGTTTGTTGCCGTGTGGCAACCAGGGCACCGCTAGAATCCTTCCAAGTCAAAACCGATCTTTTGCAAAATGCCGTTACATTCCTCAGATCCGGAAAAGCGGATCATAATAAAGCCATCACCCCCCTTACGGGTGCGCAGGCGAACCGGGGCCGCTAACCAGGCACCCAGCAAGCTCTCCAGGTGCCGAAGATCGGGATCGATCATCCCGGCGGCGCGATCCAGTGCGGCAGTTCCGGAGGACGCTGCCAGTGCGGCCCGACGCTTTTCCAGCTCTCGCACCGACCACCCTTTAGCGACCGCCTGCCTAGCGAGCCGGATCTGTTGTTCCATATCCAGCCCAAGCAAAACCCGGGCGTGGCCAGCGTCCAATTGCCTAGAGCGCAGCAGAGCCTGAATTTCCATGGGTAGCGTCAATAACCCCAGCGTTCTGCTGACCGCCGATTTAGACAAGCCCAGTGTCTTGCTCAGTTGCTCTTGCGAGAGCTTAAATTCCTGGCGCAGTCGTTGCATACCAGCGGCGGCTTCCATGGGATTGAGATCCTGACGTTGCAGATTTTCAACCAGCGCCATGGCCGCCGCTGTCCGGTCATCGACTTCATGCACAATGACTGGCACCGCACCGAGTCCGGCCAGTCGGGCCGCTCGCCAACGCCGATCCCCCGCCAAGATCTCGAATTGGCCTTCCCCATCCGGCCCAGGCCGCACGGCGATGGGTTCGATCAATCCCAGCGCGCGAATGCTATCCGCCAACCGCGCCAGTTCGAGATCTGGCTCTTCGCTGATCTGTCGTGGCTGATAACGGCCCCGTACCAGTCGATCCACTGGAAGGATGAAGGGTTCTGGCGTCGTTGTAATGGACGCGGGCGTCTGCACGGATCGAATCAGCTCGTCCATTGTGGTAGGCCGATCTCGGCCCGAGGGTCGTACTCCGGTGTTGGCTAACGAGAGTTTCTTAGCCATGGTCTGGACGCCCTAAAGTGGTGGCGGTCGCCAATCCCCGGATCTCGGCCAGAATAGCGGTAATCTCGCTCGCCGCCGCGCCGTTTGGCTCCAGGTCCAGCACCGTGCTGCCGGTGCTGATGCACTCTGCATAGAGCACGCGCTGGGTGGTGCGCCCGGCTAGAACTGGCAGCCCTAACGCTGCCAGGGCTGCATTAGCGTCCTGTGCCAGTCGCGTCCCCCCAATCTGGCGGCTGACCAGAAACAGCGCCTGAGGCCGACCCTCTGTGACGGATTGGCGTGCTTTGATTAGTTCGACTAGGTCCCCAGCAGCCCAGATATCCAGCACGGAGGGCTGCACCGGAATCAGCACCAGATCCGCCGCCTTGATCGCCGAAATGCTCATATCCTGCAGTTTGGCCGCTCCGTCGATGAGAATCACATCAAAGGAGCCGCGTAGTTTCTGCACGCTTTGCTCCAGCACCGGTCGGTCCACCCCTACCACCACTGGCATGTCATAGCCATGGTTCTGGCTGGCTTGCGACCAGTCCCTGGCCGATCCTTGTGGATCGGAATCGACGATGAGAACCCGCTGTCCGGCCAGTTGCATGGCGCGCGCCAGGTTGACAGTCACCGTCGTTTTACCGACGCCACCTTTCTGGTTGGCCACCGCAATCACCTGAGTCATGATGCCTCCAGAGAAATCCGGCGCGAACGCGCCGAGCGCTATCGTGGCTGAATTGCTAGCGGCGGTGCAAAAGGTATTTTGGTGCCAGCTTCTGACCACACATGCCGAAAAGTTGCCACGTGGCAACAAAATCTCTCGCTCTGATTCTGCAACACAGGCCGCGCGGGAGCAACATCGACTTAGATCTGTTGTAATAATTGCAACAACTCTTCCGCTAAAATCCGACCGCTCGCGCCAGTTCCATCCAGCACTTGAATGGCTTGCCACTCCGGGCTCGTAACGAACTCTTTCCAAGAGCATAATGCGCTGAGCGAGGCACCGACCGGCGCCATTAAAAACCGAATCTAGTACGCCGACACAGCGCGATGGAAACCGTGGAGGCAGTCGTCATTGGAGCGGGTGTGGTGGGCCTGGCCGTGGCCCGTCAGTTGGCCTTGGCCGGCCATGAGACGCTGATTCTGGAAGCGGAGGCCAGCTTCGGCACCCAAACTTCAGCCCGCAACTCCGAGGTTCTCCACGCCGGGCTGTATTACCCGACCGGTTCGCGCAAAGCCCGCTGCTGCGTCCGGGGCCAGGCGTTGCTTTACCGGTACTGCGCTGCACGGCACGTTGCCCAGCGTCGTCTGGGCAAACTGCTGATCGCCACGGAAACGGCGGAATTGGCGACGCTTGCCCGCTATGCCCAGCAAGCAGCCGCCAACGGGGTGGCGTTGCAACCGCTCACCGCCGCCGAGCTTCGCCAACGGGAGCCAGCAGTGGTCGCCATCGCCGGCCTCTATTCGGCCTCGACCGGCATTGTCGATAGCCACGGCTTGATGCTGGCGCTGCTGGGCGATGCGGAACGCGCAGGCGCGACCCTGGTGACGCGCAGCCCGGTCACGGCTGGGCGCATCACAGTGGATGGGATTCTGCTGCGTGCTGGTCCTGAGGATGGCTCCTTCACGCTGCGCGCCCGGCGGGTGGTGAATGCGGCTGGCCTCCGGGCGCAGACGCTGGCTCAGCGCCTTAGCGGCTTTCCCAAGGCATGCATTCCACCGATTTTTTACGCCAAGGGTCACTACTTTAGCCTGAACGGGCGCGCGCCGTTTCAGCATCTGGTTTATCCCATGCCTGACTCCGCTGGTCTGGGCATCCATGTCACCCTCGATCTGGGCGGCCAATGCAAATTTGGCCCAGATGTGAGCGGCTGGCCGACAACGCCGAATTATGCCTTTGAGGCAGGTCTGGAAGCAAAATTTTACCGCGCCATTCGCCGCTATTACCCCGACCTGGCAGACGGCGCGCTCCAGCCAGCTTATACCGGAATCCGACCCAAAGTGACCGGCCCAGGCGCGGCAGCGGGAGATTTCATCATCCAAGGCCCAAGCCTGCATGGCGTTCCGGGACTGGTCCATCTGTTCGGGATCGAATCGCCAGGCTTGACCGCCTGCCTGGCGCTAGCAGAACAAGTCAGCGCCGAACTGGCGTTCATGCCCTAGCGGCGAACCATCACGCGCTGTGGCGCTTGCGGTAACGCTCTAAAAACCGGGCCAGCCGACCAAGGGCATCGGTCAAATCATCCTCATGCGGCAGAAACACCACGCGCAAGTGATCCGGATAGGGCCAGTTAAAGCCGGTACCCTGCACTAGCAACACCTTTTCCTCCTGCAACAACTCCAGCACAAACTGCTGATCGTCGGCGATGGGATACATCTGGGGATCCAGGCGGGGAAACAGGTACAGCGCGGCCCGGGGCTTTACGCAACTGACGCCAGGTATTTCAGTGAGCAACTGGTATGCTAAATCGCGCTGTTTACCCAGGCGACCGGTAGGCAACACCAAATCTCCGATGCTCTGATAGCCGCCGAGCGCGGTTTGAATCGCGTACTGCGCGGGCACGTTGGCGCACAGCCGCATCGAGGCCAGAATGGTCAGCCCTTCGATATAATCCTGCGCGTGGCTCTTTTCGCCCGACACCACCAGCCAGCCAGCACGATAGCCGCACGCCCGGTAATTTTTCGATAGGCCGTTGAAGGTTAAACACAACACTTCATCGCTGAGAGAGGCGATGGAGGTGTGCTGCGCGTCGTCGTAAAGTACCTTGTCGTAAATTTCATCGGCGTAAATGACGAGATGGTGTTGACGGGCGATTTCGACAATTTCACGCAACAGTTCCACCGGGTACAGTGCGCCGGTGGGATTGTTGGGATTGATGACAACGATGGCTCGCGTGGTTGGGGTAATTTTGCTGCGGATATCTTCCAGGTCCGGCAACCAGTCGGTTTGTTCGTCGCACAGATAATGGCGCGGGGTGCCACCGGACAAGCTCACCGCCGCTGTCCATAGCGGGTAGTCAGGCGCCGGAAGCAGCACCTCGTCGCCGCTATTGAGCAGCGCCTGTAGCACCATTACAATCAGTTCGGATACGCCGTTACCGATATAGATATCTTCAACCTGCACGCCACGGATGAACTTCTGCTGGGTGTAGTGCATCACCGCTTTGCGGGCGGCGAACAAACCCTTGGAGTCGCAATAGCCGGAGGCATCCGGCAAATTACGAATCATATCCTGGACCAGCTCTTCAGGGGCCAAAAAACCAAACGGCGCGGGGTTGCCGATATTGAGCTTGGTAATACGGTGGCCTTCATCTTCCATTTGTTTGGCGTGCGCCAGCACCGGTCCGCGAATGTCGTAACAGACGTTAGCCAGCTTAGCCGATTTCAAAAGAGTGCGCATCGAAAGGGTATCCTGCAAATGAAGAAGTCCCGGCTCTGCTGCGCTGAGCGCGCGTTAAGGTGAAGTTGGCGGGATCAGGGTGAGTGTACGAGAAACCAGACTGCCTTGAAAGACAAAGCGCAAGCCGGGCTGCTGAGCTTTTCTTCGCGGTCTGCGCGCCGAAACTTGCCGCTTTAGGTCGGAAAATTTTGGGCGTACTGACGCACCCATTCCGCCGCCGCCTCCGCGCCGGATAGCACACGCCCTTCCTGCGCCAGCACTTGCCGCTGATAGTGGTGGATATGACACACCTGCTCCACCATGCGCACTGCGAATTCAGTACCGGCGTCTGCAAACTGCACGCCGACCTCATAATGGCTATTGATCCGGCTGCACCACATAATCGTAGCCATTACCTCAAACGGCGGCTCTCGCACCGGGATAGTAAGGTGCACCACACTACCTTGCGGCAGGGCCTGGCCACTTTGAAAGCACAAGCCACCGGCGCTGATATCCTTCAGGCAATGGCGCTGCATAGAGTCCGGCTGGGCAAGACTGCAATCCAGCGGAATATCCGAAGGATGACGGATGAACTGGCGCATTAGCCATTTTTCCTAGGCGCGGTTCCGGCAAGCACCGGCCCTTGCGCTAGCTGGGCGATGACTTGCGTCGATGCAACGCGCTCTTTAGCGAACGCCAGCAGATCCTGTTGTTCGGGAGGGAGCAGCAGTGGCACGGCAAAGGTTTGAAAAGCCGAGCGCAACAGCGGGGTGGTTGGCCCTACCTCCCGAAACTTTTGCGCCCAAATCGGGTGACGCGCTACAAAATCCTGATCCAGCCGTTTGCGTTCCTCCACTGCCATCTTGGCCAGCCGTTCTTCCACCAAACGGCCTTGGTAGGCGCGAAACGCTGTCTGGAGTTCCGCAACCTGGGACTCAACCTCGGAAGGCGCTTGCCCGGTGGCTTGGGCAATTGGCTCAGGCTGGGAGGGCGGCGGGCTTTCCAGCCTTAGGCGTTCCTGCTTGTCACCCAAGCCGTAGCCTTGACGAAAACAACGCGCCATATAAGCGCCCAAGTCGCGCACCTGCTCTTTTGATCCCTTGCGGCGCGTGGCCTGGCGCAGCGCATAATCACGAATGGTTTGCGCGCCCTCCAAGCCATGAGTCTTCACTGCGCGCAGCGCGTCCGCCTCAGCCACTTGGTAGGGCTTTACGCTGTCCACAAAGACTTGCTCATCAGGGGAAAGCAAGGGCGCATTCGGCACCGGCGCATCAATCGGCGCGGGCCGATAGTAGCTCTGCAACTCCTGCAGATGTTCTTCCAGCAACGGCGGACACCACGTCTGCTTGTCGATGGTGAACACCACGCCAGCCACCTTACGGCCTTCCCGATACGTATCGTAAGTCACCTGACAATCGGTGTTTTGGTTGATGGCGGCGAGGTTGGGGCGCAGTACTTCCTTTTTGAAAGCGATAAACTGATCGTAATAAGCCCCGCCGATGCCCAAAGAGTCCTTCAGCTCTTGCAGAGAAATCCGCGCCACCCGTTCGCCGCGTGAATAACAGTCCGTCAGGATTTCATACAATGGAAACGCGTATTTGGGCTTGGCCAGAATAGCCATCATGATCAGTTTGATGCGGGCGAAGAGGCGCGGATCCCGGATGGCCGGCTCTAAATCGGGATGCAGCTTAAAACCGATGAACGGGCCGGTGTCGGTAGGCTCCAGCAAGCTGACAATCAGCTTGCATTTCAGGCTTTTGAATGTCTTATCCCGGCCCAGCAGATTCCAGCGAATGGTGTTGTCGAAAATTTTTTCAAAGGCTTCGTAGATGCGCGGGTAGTTGTGGCTGTCATCCCAGCCCAAAAAGCGACGCACGAAGCCCTTGCGGATGTGATAGAAGCCGCCTTCATCTTTCTCAGCGACCTGACAGTGAAAAATAATCAGCGTCATCACCTTTTGCTCGGTCAACGACATATCGCGCTCAAAGTGAACCAGCGCGGTCGGTTTGCGGACATCGTTGCTCAGCAAATCGGTGATATCAGGACTCATGGCGTGTCTCGCGGCTGTGCTGCCTGACACGCAGGTATAGAACAAAAAGTGGGGGATTGCAAATCCAAAAGACCCCCACCTAATTACTCTTCAAGCCCGAATCGACTCCCCTCACTTCCCCCACTTTAGCAAACCAAAACCCTCATTCAGCCTGATGGAGAACGCTCCTTACGGCGTCACTCGCAGCGCTTGCGCGGCTGGACGGCCTCACCTGGCACCCACTCCCCTCACTTCCCCCACCTTAGAGCGTCTCTCTTGCCGGAAGATTTTCCACTCCCCTCACT
>JBATSQ010000089.1:0-25582 GCA_049293375.1 Candidatus Contendibacter sp. | reverse complement strand
TCCGGTGGCATTCTGGGGTGGCCCGAAACGCACTTTGACTGGGTGCGGCCCGGCATCATGCTCTACGGGTGCTCGCCCTTTCAGCAGGGCGATGGCGCAGAGCAGGGTCTACATCCGGTCATGACCTTGACCAGTCGGCTCATCGCCATTCAGCACTATGCCGCAGGGGAGCCGGTAGGCTATGGCGGTAGTTGGCGTTGCCCGCAAGCCAGCCGCATTGGCGTGGTGGCGATTGGTTACGGCGATGGCTATCCGCGCCATGCCCCGTCCGGCACGCCCGTCCTGGTGAATGGCCAGCGCGCCGCGCTGGTGGGGCGGGTGTCCATGGATATGATGACCGTGGATCTGACCGAGCTGCCGCAAGCCCAAATCGGCGATCCGGTGGTCTTGTGGGGCCGTGGCTTGCCGGTGGAGGAAATCGCCCATCAAGCAGGGTCGATCACCTACGAATTATTTTGCAAGGTCACGCCACGGGTCGTAGTGGTGGAGAGCGAAGGCGACGGGTCCGCATAGCGGTCGTTCAGCGTTCCTCACGCGCGCGCCAGGCGTCCAAAGCGCGCAAGAAGCGGGCATCCAGCGCCGCTTCCGCCGCAGCGGGCAGCGCTCCGGTCGCGCACCAGCGCTCCTGAAGCTGAAGAGGATCGTAAAGAGCTGCAGATTTGACCAGACCGCCAGCCAGCGAAGCGGACAGCCGGGCCACTTGATATTCCATTCGCAAAGTGGTGCATTCGGGCGGCGACTCCACGCCCGCCACGATCTCCAGGCAGATGCACCAGATCTGCTTGCGTTCGAGCTGCTGTTCCAGGGTATGAAGCAGTGAGAGGTGCATTGCTGACGCGGTCGCATGGGATTCGCTATCGCCCAGAGCCTGTATGACTGCCGTGAAGCGGGGCAACAGCAGCTCCAGCATAGGCAGGGGCACAGCGGGCAGTTTCTCCCAGGTTTCCCGCGCCTCGGTCAGGAGGGTGGTTAGATCCAGCGGAGGGTCTGGCAGCAGGGCTTCCAGGCGGGCACACAGGCGAGCGCGTTGCTGCAGGCGCTCAAAGGCGGCGCGGACGCTGGAACGGTGCGCGTCCTGCTGGTGACGGGCGAACTCGGCCAGAGCTGCCGCGAAACGTTGGTCAAGCGCCGGTTGCTCGGTTTTGGGAACCGCGCCCGTCGTAGTCCACTCCTGCTGAATGGTTTGCAACCGGGCATCCGCTGCGGCTAGTTGCTCGGCATCAGTCGCCGCCAGCGCCTCAAGCTCTGCGCACAGCGCCTGCTTACGGCGCAAATGATCCTGCCGCTCGCTATCGGCGGCTTGGTGCTCCGCTTGGCGACGGTCAAACACCGCATCGCAAGCAGCGCGGAATTCCTTCCATAGCGCTTGCTCCTGGCGTGGCGACCCCTTGACTGTGGGGTTCCAAACCGTCTGGGCTTTTTTCACCGCTTCAATGGCGAAGCGCAGATTGGGGTTTTCGGCTAGGGAGCGCGTCTGCTCAATCAGCTGCTGACGGCGGTGCAGTTCACGTTCACGTTCAGCATTAAGCTGCTGATCCAGCCGGCGCGTCAGCTGCTGGAAGCGACGCTCTAAATCCTTGCGTTCGGCGCGGTCGACCGGACCCAGTTGACGCCATTGCGTATGGGTATGGCGGCGCAAGCGATCCGCTTCGCGCCAATCGACCTGAGTCCAGTCGGTTGTAGCCTCGAAGTCTGCCAGTTGCGCGCAAAGCGCTTGTTTTTTTTCGAGATTCTGGCGTCTTTCCTGGGCTTGGGTCGCAAAATAGGCTTGACAGGGAGCGTAAGCGTGTTCACAGGCTGCGTTGAAACGCTGCCAAAGACCCTTGGGGGCGGCCCCTTCCTGGTGATCCAGATTTTTCCAGGCCTTGCGGACTTGCTGGATACGCTGGGCGATTTCAGTCGGTGCGGCTTCTAGTTGAATGAGGCCCTCGGCGCTGATACACAGTTGTTCCCGCGCCTGATGAGTTCCCCAGCGGCGCCAGTCGCGCAACTCACCGAGCCGTGCCGTGCAGGCTTGCAGCCGATCCTCAAGGGTCGCTAGCTGGCTTCGACTCAGGCCGATGCTGTGTTTGAGGCGGTGACGGATTTGTTCTTGCAGCTGAGTAGCCTGCTGCAATTCACCTTCTGCGGCAGTGGCTTCCAGCTGGCTGCTGAGTGCTTGCAGCTCCAGCCACTCCTGGGCGCACTGTTGGGTTTGCCGCTGCAGGCGGGCGCGCAATTGATCCAGCAGGCTCTCAAAGCGCTGTTGCAGCTCCAAGGCCATGGCGCGCGCTTCGGGACGCTCCAACGCTTCCCAGCGCTGTCGCAGGGTGTTAAGCTCAGATTCGTGGACTTCGCTGGGTTGCTGAAGCAGGGTTTGGGCCTGTTGCAGCAGTGCTCGCAGACGTTCGGCGCGGTCCTGAGTGCGATGTAAGACTCGTTCTTGCTCGCGAGTTTCCTGGATGAGTTGCTGGAATTGCGCATCCAGCCGGCGGCCTTCGGCGCTTTGCGGTGGGCCAAGGGTAGTCCACGCTACTGGTGCGTCCTCTAGGGCGTATCTCACAGCCATGCTCAATTCGGCGCTAGGTTCGCTGGCCTGGCGGAGTTGTTCGAGCCGCGTGGTCAGGGTGGCGATCAGCTCCAAACGCTGGTTGCGGCGGCTCGCACTGGCCTGGCGCTCGCTTAGAAAGCGCGCGCGCGCCTGGGTATAACGTTCGCGTAGTTCGGGCGCGGCCTGCGCCTCCTGCTCGCGCCACTGTTGCTCCAGCTTGGGGAATCGGCCAGCGTTGCTGCCGCTCTCCCCATCCCAGCGCAGATTATCCATTTCCAGACACAGGCGTTCGCACTGCACGGCTTGGGCTTGGCTGCTGCTTAAGGCGTCCAGACGCTCCCGCGCCCGCCGATACACGCGCTTGTCGCGGCTGCGGCTTTGCCGGGCGATCTGTTCCAGCAGAGCAGCGGTGTGCACCCGTTCTAGCGCGGCTAGGCGCACTTCGAAATGCGCATCGTGTTGAGCGATTTGGGCGAGGGCTGTTTCAGCCTCGATCCGTTGGAGCAGCGCCAGGCGCAGCTCTGGTTCGACCGCCTTCTGCAATAGATACTCCCGCAGCTCCGGGTCCAGGTCGCGCTCCAGGCGCTCCAGACGGACGGCCAACGTGGGGCCGTTGGCTACTTCGCCAGCCAGCAGCGCGCAATAACGCGCGGTAGCAGCGGCCCGGACGGTGGCATCAGCATCTTCAATGGCGACCACGGGTAATAAAACCAGGTCATCCAGCTTTTCCAGTGCGGCGCGGCGAATCTCTGGATCCGGATCCTGGCGGGCCAAGGTGCGCAACGTGGTCGGGTCAGACTTCTCCAGCCCCCGCAGCAGACCTTGTTTACGGGTTTCGGGATCGGTACGTTGCCACTTGGGCTTAAAAAAGCGGCTGAGGATCATGGGAGGATGGGAAGGCTCTGGCTAAAATTCAATCGGGCCTGGCGGGCCAGATGCAGAAGGGCCATCGGCGCGGCAGCGGATGAAACCACAGTTACTTTACCATAGCAGCGTTCTGGCAAACTTCTGCCAGAAGTTTTGTATCGAGCGCGCGCGGGTTGGATTGCAAAACGGCGTTCATAGGGGAAATAGAGTGCCGCCAGCGCGACCAGCACGATGCGCCAATCGCGGGGCAGGTTGCAGAGGCGCTAGGCGTTCAGGTCTGGAATCAGCTTGCTTTCCAAATGAGCAATCATGTCTTTAAGCAACAGCTTGCGTTTTTTGAGGCGCTTCAGCTCCAGCTCGTCAATGAGGGGGTCTTGCGCCAGGCGAGTGATAACATCGTCGAGGTCGCGGTGTTCGATGCGCAGCTCGACGAGCCGATGCTTGTAATGTTCGATGTCGTGAGTCTCCATGGTTGGGATTCTCCGGAAAGGGCGATCAATGCGGGGCGGGATGAGTGAGCAGCTGATGAATAGCCTGGATGAGCGCAAGCTCATCGTGGAAATCTTGCTCAGGAGTCTAGCCTTCTGTCTGGCGTCCGGCAAGGGATCAATCTGGCGTGCGCCGGCTGGTTTCGGTAAAGTCGCCCGTCGGCAGGCAATGGCAGGGTTTGATGAGGTATAGCGATAGCGCGATGATAGTGACGATCAGAAAACAGCAGTTGAATTTTAATAAGCTGCACAAACGGTTGCGGCGCAATGTGGGTCGGGCGATTCAGGACTTCAACATGATTGAGGACGGTGACCGGGTGATGGTCTGTCTGTCCGGTGGCAAGGATTCCTTCGTCATGCTGGATATTTTGCGCAATTTGCAACAGCGGGCACCGGTGCGCTTTGAACTGGTGGCGGTCAATCTCGACCAGAAGCAGCCGGGCTTTCCCGAAGCGGTGCTGCCCGATTATCTGCGCAGCATCGGTGTTCCTTTCCATATTATCCAGCAAGATACCTACAGCATCGTCAAGCGCGTCATTCCCGAAGGGAAAACCACCTGTGGTCTTTGCTCCCGGCTGCGGCGGGGGATTCTCTACAGCTTCGCCGCCGAACACGGGATGAGCAAAATCGCGCTGGGCCATCACCGCGATGACATTATGGAAACCCTGTTTCTCAATCTGTTTCACGGCGGCAAGCTCAAGGCGATGCCCCCTAAGCTGCTTAGCGACGATGGCCAGCATGTGGTGATTCGGCCATTGGCCTACTGTGAGGAACGCGATCTGATCGCCTATGCAGACCTGCGCCAATTCCCGATCATTCCCTGCAACCTGTGCGGCTCACAAGACCACCTGCAACGCCAAGCCATCAAGCTGATGTTGCGGCAGTGGGAACGGCAATTTCCGGGGCGGGTAGAAAATATCTTTGCAGCGCTGCAAAACGTCGCACCCTCGCATCTGGCGGATACCGCATTGTTTGATTTTGCCGGGCTGGGTGCGCACAACGGTGGCCAGGCCCCGGATTGGCTGATCAGCGGGCGCGAAGAGCTGGCAGATAGCGCTGATGAATTCCAATCCCTGTTCCTACGCGAAGGAAGTAGCGCTGATGACGCCGGAAGCCAGGGCGCGCCAGCAGATTGACCAGAAGCTCGAGCAAGCGGGCTGGGTGATTCAGGATAGGCATCGGCTCAATCTCGCGGCGGGGTTGGGGGTGGTCGTGCGGGAATTCCCCACGGATACCGGCCCGGCGGATTACGTGCTGTTCGTGGACCGACAGGCCGTCGGCGTCATCGAGGCCAAGAAAGACGGCGCGGGCGAAAATCTCACCGTCACCGAAAGCCAAACCGAGCGCTACGCCGTCGCCCGCCTCAAATGGCGCAAGGACAGCACGCCTCTGCGGTTTTTATTTGAAGCGACCGGGCAGATCATCCGCTTCACCGACAACGATGATCCGGTCCCGCGTTCGCGCGAGATTTTCCACTTTTTCGCGCCCCAAACTTTGGCGGCTTGGCGATTGGAGCCGCAGACGTTGCGCCGCCGTCTCGCCGAGCGGATGCCGGCGCTGGCGACGCGGAACTTGCGCGAGTGCCAGATCGGTGCCGTCGCAGGTTTGGAAGCCTCGCTGGCGTCGAACAAGCCGCGCGCCCTGGTGCACATGGCCACCGGCGCGGGCAAGACCTTTACCGCCATCACCTCGGTCTATCGGCTGCTGAAATTCGGCGGGGCCAAGCGCATTCTGTTTCTGGTGGACACCCGCAACCTTGGCAAGCAGGCGCATCAGGAATTCATGGCCTACACGCCCTCGGACGACGCCCGCACCTTCACCGAACTGTATAACGTGCAGCGGCTCGCCTCCAGCCGCATCGACCCCCACGCGCAGGTCTGCATCAGCACCATCCAGCGGCTGTATTCGATTCTCTCCGGCGAGCCGATCGACGAGTCGGCGGAAGACGTTTCGCTCAACGAAATCCAGCAGACCGGCAAGCAAGAGAAACTGGTGCGCTACAACCCGGCCATACCGGTCGAGACCTTCGATGCCCTCATCATCGACGAGTGCCACCGCAGCATCTACAACCTGTGGAAGCAGGTGCTGGACTACTTCGACGCTTTTCTGATCGGGCTAACCGCTACGCCGGACAAACGGACTTTCGGCTTTTTCAACGAAAACATCGTCGCTGAATACACCTACGAACAGTCGGTGGCCGATGGCGTGAACGTCGGTTATGACGTGTATGAAATCGTCACCGAAGTCACCCGCAAAGGCGCGGCACTCAAAGCCAGGGAATGGGTGGATCACCGCGACCGCGCCACCCGCAAAAAGCGCTGGGCCGAGACCGAAGAAGACACCGCCTACGCCGGTCGGGAACTGGATCGCTCGGTGGTCAACTTGAGCCAGATCCGGCGGGTGATTCAGGCGATGAAGACCGCCGTGGAAACGCTGATTTTCCCGGCCCGTCAGGAAACGCCCAAGACGCTGATTTTCGCCAAAACCGACAGCCACGCCGACGACATCATCCAGATCGTGCGCGAGGTGTACGGTCAGGGCAACGCCTTTTGCAAGAAAGTCACCTATCGCGCCGAGGAAGACGCCGACAGCGTGTTGGCGAGCTTTCGCAACGATTATTTTCCCCGCATCGCCGTCACCGTGGACATGATCGCCACCGGCACCGATGTCAAGCCGCTGGAAATCTTGCTGTTCATGCGCGATGTCCGCAGCAAGGGCTATTACGAGCAGATGAAAGGTCGCGGCGTGCGCGGCCTCGACGCCGATGGCCTCCAGCGCGTGAGCAACAGCGCCGATGGCGCGAAGACCCGCTTCGTGTTGATCGATGCGGTCGGGGTGGAAAAGTCGCTCAAAACCGAAAGCCGCCCGCTGGAGCGCAAGCCCGGCTTGCCGCTGAAAGATTTGCTGCAAGGCGTCGCGATGGGCAGCCGCGACGACGATACGGTGCTGTCGCTCGCCAACCGGCTGGTGCGGCTCAACAAGAAGCTCGATGACAAGGCTAAGGCGCGCATCGAAAAGGCGTCTGGCGGCCTTTCGGTCGGGACGTTGGGCAAGGCGCTGATCGTCGCGCTGGACGCCGATGGCATCGTGACGACGGCATTGGTTACCGCTCAAACGCAAGGCGTCACTCGCTCCGAGGATACGCTGTTGCCGGAGGAGTTGGCCGCCGCCCGCGCCCAGCGCGTGGCCGCCGCCTGCGCCCCGTTCGACCGGCCGGAGTTGCGCGACGAGATCGAGAACGCCCGCCGCGAGCGCGAACAGATCATCGACCATATCAATCTCGATCAGGTGACGTTCGCGGGTTTTAGCGAACAGGCGGAAAGTCAGGCTAAAGTGGTGATTCAGCGCTTTGCCGATTATCTTCAAGCCCACAAGGACGAAATTGCGGCGCTGAGTTTCTTTTATCAGCAGCCTTACCAGCGGCGCGGCCTGACCTTCGAGATGATCGAAACGCTCCACGAGCATTTGGCTAGGCCGCCCTTGATGTTGACCACCGAGCGCCTGTGGAGCGCTTACGCGCGCGTGCAGGCCCATCAGGTCAAGGGCGCAGATCGCAAGCGCCAGTTGGCCGATTTGGTGAGTTTGGTTCGCTTCTCGCTGGGTCTGGACGGGGAACTGAAACCTTTTGCCGATGAGGTGGACCGGCGCTTCCAAGCGTGGATTTTCCGCCACAACGCCCAGCGCGCCACCGCGTTTACCTCCGAACAAACTGAGTGGTTGCGCTTGATGAAGGATCATATCGCCAGTTCGTGCAGCATCAGTCGGGATGATTTCGATTACGCTGAATTGGCAGATAAGGGCGGATTACAAAAGGCTTGGGGGCTGTTTGGAAAGGAATTGGATGCACTGATAATGGAGATGAATGAGGAGTTGGTGGCGTGAGTAATGTGCTACCCATTTCATGGATTCTGAGCGAATTGAGAGAGATCACCGAAATCGGGCCGAAATTTGAGGGGAAGGATGTAAACGGTGATCAACTCGTGCATTTTGTTCCAATGGCCGCAGTTGCAGAAGAGTTTGCCAGTGTAAATGTGTCGCAATTGCGTCCATTGTGTGAAGTACGAAAGGGCTACACCTATTTTTTAGAAGGTGATGTGCTCTTTGCAAAGATTACGCCTTGTATGGAGAACGGCAAGGGTGGTTTAGTTCCTGATTTGCTATATAAACATGCTTTTGGTTCAACGGAGTTTCATGTTCTTCGTTCCTTTGACGGAATTAAACCAAAGTGGGTCGCTTACTATTTATCACAATCACAATTCCGCAAAGTTGCTCAGCACAACATGACTGGTACCGCAGGGCAGTTGAGAGTTCCAACGAAATGGCTTGGAACTGTAACGTTGCCTGTGGCCCCAACTAACGAACAAACCCGCATCGTCGAAAAGCTTGAAGAGTTGCTTTCTGATCTCGACGAAGGCGTAGCGGAACTCAAAACCGCGCAGAAGAAACTCGCGCTTTATCGTCAATCGCTGCTAAAAGCCGCCGTGGAAGGTGCGCTTACCACCGAATGGCGCAAACAAAACAAACCTTCGGACACCGGCGCACAACTGCTGGAACGCATCCTTACCGAGCGCCGCACCCGCTGGGAAGCTAAGCAACTCGCTAAGCTTAAGGAACAAGGCAAAACCCCACCCCAGGATTGGCAAAAGAAGTATCCTGAACCTGTACAGCCCAACACCATGGATTTGCCGGAATTACCAGAGGGGTGGGCATGGGCGACGATTGATCAACTTTCCTTTGTGGTGCGCGGCGCATCCCCACGGCCTGCTGGTGACCCACGGTATTTCGGCGGCGTCATACCGTGGATCACTGTTGGCTCGCTGACGGCGGACGAAGACATGTATTTAGTCGAGGTCGATCAGTTCGTAACTGAGGCTGGAAAAGAAGCGAGCAGATTCATCGAACCCAATACGCTTCTGTTAACCAATAGCGGCGCAACGCTCGGAGTCCCAAAAATCACGAAGATCGGCGGTTGCATTAACGATGGTTCGGTAGCTTTCCTTGATATTGAAGAGGCCAGGAAAATTTATCTTTATTGGTATTTATCCACGCAGACGAAGAAGCTTCGTGCCCTAAACCAAGGGGCTGCTCAGCCAAATTTGAATACGGATATTGTCCGAAAAATTTGTGTTCCAATTTGCTCTTCTGATGAATTGGAAGAAATCAACCGTGTCCTCGAAGCAGCCGCGCACTCAATAAAAGAACAGGCGAAGGCTGTTAACCACTCCCTCAAACAGTCCGCCGCCCAACGCCAAAACATCCTCCGCGCCGCCTTCTCCGGCCAACTGGTGCCACAAGATCCCAACGATGAACCGGCTAGCGTTTTGCTGGAGCGCATTCGGGCGGAACGGGCAGCGCGGGAAACCGACAGAAAACCGCGTGAGCGCAAAGCAAAGAAAAACGCATGAGCCGTGAAACGCAAACGCTGGATCAAAAGTCCCTGCGCAAGGTCACGGGTTCGACGGCTGATTGGAATGGGCTGGCCGCTGATTGCGTGTGTTTCGCTAACGCCTCAGGCGGATGTCTGCGTATCGGAATTGAAGACGGCGAAGAGCAGCCGCCCGCCGACCAAAAGATTCCTCCGAGCCTGCTGGAGCACATGCGCAAGCGCGTGGCCGAGCTAACCGTGAACGTGCAGGTTGCGCCGGAACTGGTATTAGCCACTAACGGCGGGGAATACGTAGCGCTGCAAGTCGCTCGCTCGGTCGGCGTCGCCTCCACTAGCGATGGCCGTTACTTTATTCGCGTGGGGGATAGCTGTCGCCCGGTCCTGGGTGACGACGTCATGCACTTGCTCAATGATCGCCCTCTCTTGCTCTGGGAGGCCATGTTAGAGCAGCAAGTATCCATTAAGGCGGCTGATACCGAAAAGATTCAAACGCTTGTGGACGCATTACGTCTTTCGGACCGCGTGAAAGATTCGGTGAAAGAAAAAAGCACCCCCGAACTACTAGCGCATTACGGCTTGGCCGATGGCGATGTGCTGACCCATTTAGGTATCCTCATGGTCGGCAGCGCCCGCGACCGCGACCGTGGACGCTTGGGTACAGCCCCCAATGTGCAGGCCCTCAAATTCGACGAACTCGGCCAGAAGGTCAATAAGTGGCGCTGGGATGACTACACCCTTTCACCTGTCGAATTGATCGACGCTATCTGGACGAGCATTCCCGATTTTCACGAAAACTACGAGTTGCCCGATGGATTGTACCGTCAGACATTGCCCGCTTACGACGAGCGGGTAGTGCGCGAGTTGCTGGTCAATGCCTTGGTGCACCGTCCCTACACGCAACGCGGCGATATTTTCATCAATCTATACCCTGATCGGTTGGAGGTTGTGAACCCAGGCCGATTGCCTTTAGGCGTAACCCCTCAGAACATCCTACATGCAAGCCGCAGGCGTAATGATCGGTTGGCGACGCTATTCCACGACCTGAAGTTGATGGAAAAGGAAGGATCAGGTTTCGATTTGATGTACGACATTCAATTGTCTCAGGGCCGCTCGGTGCCGGTGCCGAGCGAGGGTCCGGATTCCGTGTCCGTTATAGTTGGCCGGCGAGTTCTGAAACCTGCCGTGGTGAAACTCATCGCTGATGCCGATGCGCGGTTCCAACTTCGTCGGCGCGAGCGCATTACCTTGGGGCTGTTGGCGGTCGCGTCCGAAGGTTTGACGGCGCGGGAACTCGCAATGCGGCTGGAATTGGGCAGTGCTGACGATTTGCGACCCGCTTGGCTGGACCGTTTGCTGGATGTGGGTCTGGTGGAATCCACTGGCCGCACGCAGGCGGTGCGGTATTTCGTTTCTCCGGCGTTGCTCAAGGGCAGCGGCCTCGACCGGAAAACCACATTGCGACGCCTGGAGCCTCATCGGTTACGAGCTTTAATCTTGGAAGATTTGCGCCGTTATCCCAAGTCAGCTTCGGGCGATATTCATCGCCGGGTAGGCGTTGAAGTGCCTTATCGAACGCTCAAGCGCGCGATAGATAACTTGGTGAAAATGGTTCATGTGCGCTTTGAGGGACTGGGCCGGGGTCGGCGCTACTGGCCCGTGGATGGCGGCGAGAAATGAATCTGCCATATCGCGGGAAATGGTGATGGTTTGCTGGCCCATTTCGCATATTTTGATATTAAATAATTAATTAATAAAAGATATTTATCTGCCACGCCCTTTGCGAATGGCAGATAAATGTCAGATAGCGGACATTATGAACACCTCCTCCCTCGTCCAAAAAATCTGGAACTTCTGCCACACGCTACGCGATGACGGCGTAAGTTACGGCGACTATCTCGAACAGCTCACTTACCTGCTGTTCCTCAAGCTGGCCCACGAATACGCGCAGGAACCCTACAACCGGGATACGCATATTCCCAAGCACCACGACTGGGCCAGCCTGCGCGGCAAAACCGGCGAGCCGCTGGAGGCGCACTATCTGATCACGCTCAACCGGTTGAGCCAAGAATCCGGCATGTTGGGCGCAATCTTTTTCAAAGCGAGCAACAAGATCCAAGATCCGGCCAAGCTCGCTCGCCTAGTGCAGATGATCGACGCCGAAAACTGGATCAGCCTGGACGCCGACACCAAGGGCGATCTGTACGAAGGGCTGCTACAGAAGAACGCCGAGGACACCAAAAGCGGCGCGGGCCAGTACTTCACCCCGCGCGCCTTGATCGAAGCGATGGTGGCCTGCGTGCGGCCGGAGCCGGGCAAGACCATCGCCGACCCGGCTTGCGGCACGGGCGGGTTCTTCCTCGGTGCCTACAACTGGCTCACGCGCCCCGATGCCAAGCTGGACAAGCGGCAAAAGGAATTCCTGCGCCATCAAACCTTTTACGGCAACGAAATCGTCCCCAACACCCGCCGCCTTTGCCTGATGAACCTGTTTTTGCACAACATCGGCGACCTGGACGGCGAGCCCTCGGTGGAGCGCTCCGACGCGCTCATCGCCGAACCCAAGCGCAAAGCGGATTACGTGCTCGCCAATCCGCCGTTCGGCAAGAAAAGCAGCATGACGATCACCAACGAGGAAGGCGAGGAAGACCGCGACGCGCTCACCTACGAGCGGCAGGATTTCTGGGAAACCACTTCGAACAAGCAGCTCAACTTTCTCCAGCACATCGTCGCCCTGCTCAAACCGCACGGCCAAGCCGCCGTGGTGTTGCCGGACAACGTCCTGTTCGAAGGCGGAGCCGGCGAGCGCATCCGCCGCAAGCTTTTAGAGACGTGCGATGTCCACACCGTCCTGCGGTTGCCCACGGGCATTTTCTACGCGCAAGGGGTCAAGGCCAACGTGGTGTTTTTCGACGCCAAGCCCAAGGACGGCCAGATTCACACCCCAGGGGTTTGGTTCTACGACCTGCGCACCAACAAGCATTTCACGCTCAAAACCCGAACGCTAAAACTCGACGACCTGCAAGATTTCATCGCCTGCTACAACCCGGACAACCGGCGACAGCGCGCGGCGACCGAGCGTTTCAAATACTTCACGTATGATGAGTTGATCGCCCGCGATAAAGCCAGTTTGGATGTGTTCTGGCTGAAGGATGACAGCCTGGAGACGCTGGATGATTTGCCGCCGCCGGATGTCCTGCAACAGGAAATCATTGAGCACCTCGAAGCGGCTCTCGCCTCATTCCGGGAGGTGGCCGGTGCTATCCGTCCATCCTACCGTCAATAAGCGATACCGCTGACCTTTGCAAGGAGCATTCGCCATGAATGAACCCACTGTTCGCACCGCGCTCGAAGTGCTGAGCGGCGCAATCACTCTGGATGCCGACTGGTCGATGTGCTGTCAGATCGAAGAGCGGGGAGAATCTTCTTGGGAGAGGGCTGAAAGTGAGGGTTGATGCCCATAGCGAAAGGGCTTCAGCCTGAATCCGCCAGGGTCAACAACGCCGTATTTCCACCCGCTGCTGCGGTATTGACGCTGACTACCCGTTCCCGCAGCAGCCGATACAGTGGATAGCGCCCACTGCCGATTTCAGCGGTAATGACCGGAATCAGCGGGCCATCCTGTGCCGCGCTGCGCTGACGCAATGCCGCCAAGGTGTGACGGTCGCCGTCAAATAAAATAGCGGATGGCGTCGCCATTGCGTGACTTGAGATCGCTTTGATGGCTTTCTGCACCTCACGCGGCAGTCGGGTGAGCGCCGCCGTGGTGGCCAGATCATCACCCAGCACCGGCGTGTTACCGGTGGCCAGCGTCGCCGCCAGTTGTTCCAGCAGCGCGGCTTCGCTGGTGGCCTGACAGAGCACCTCGCCGCGTGGCGCAAACGACAGCGTATTCTCTTCGCCGGTCGGGCCGGGCAGAGTGGCGTGACAAGGCAGTGGCGTCGCGGTGGCGTATTCGGCGCAGGCCAGAGCGAGGTCGCGCCGCCCTTGACGGTGACTCCAGGCGGTCAGGGCCTCAAAGGCGGCCAGGCGCGGTTCCGCGATGGGGGTGCGGGGCAAGTGCAGCGTATCCAGCGCCGGGTTGGCCAGCTCCAGCAGCCGAGGCAGGTAGAACGGGCCACCGGCTTTCGGGCCGGTGCCGGATTGGCCTTCGCCGCCGAAGGGTTGCACCCCGACTACCGCACCAATCATATTGCGATTGATGTAGACATTGCCCGCCTGAATCCGGCTGAGCAGTTGCTGGATGGTTTCATCAATCCGGCTGTGCGCACCAAAGGTCAGGCCATAGCCGGTGGCATTGATGGCATCCACCACCGCGTCCCGTTGCTCGCTGGAATAGCGCAGCACATGCACGATGGGGCCGAACACTTCCCGTTGAAGTTCGTCAAGCCGGTCGATTTCGATCAGGGTGGGCGGCACAAAAACGCCAGCGGCACAGGCGGCGGGCAGCGGGCATTGCTGGATTTGATGGCCCGCTTGCGCCATAGCGGCGATATGCGCCTCCAGGCTGGCCTTGGCCGCCGCGTCGATGACCGGGCCGACATCGGTAGCGAGATGAGCGGGATCGCCAATATTCAGTTCCTGCATGGCGGCGCGGAGCAGGGTCAGCAGGTGGTCGGCGATGTCCTCTTGCAGACAGAGCACGCGCAGCGCCGAACAGCGCTGACCGGCGCTATCAAAGCCGGAGGCGATGACATCTTGCACCACCTGTTCCGCCAGCGCCGAGGAATCCACCATCATGGCGTTCTGGCCGCCAGTTTCGGCGATGAAGCGCGTATCCGGCAGCTCAGGAGCACGCTGGGCCAGGGCACGGTTGATGATCTGGGCGACTTCGAGCGAGCCGGTGAAGATGACCCCGCGCACCCGTGCATCGCCGGTCAGCGCCGCCCCGACGGTTTCGCCCGGCCCCGGCAGCAGTTGCAAAGCGGCGGGTGGAATCCCGGCCTCGTGCAGCCAACGCACAGCTTGGGCGGCAATCAGCGGGGTTTGTTCAGCGGGCTTGGCCAGCACCGGACTTCCCGCTGCCAGCGCTGCCGTGATTTGGCCGAGAAAAATCGCCAGCGGGAAATTCCACGGACTGATACAGACCACCACGCCCGGAGACGGGCTGTGTGCATCTGCCAGCTTCTCGGCTTGCAGGGCATAGTAGCGACAGAAATCCACGGCCTCCCGGATTTCAGCCACCGCGTTGGGCCAAGTCTTGCCCGCCTCCCGAAGGCACAGGCTGATGAGTTCGTACCGGTGGCTTTCCAGCAAATCCGCCGCTTGCCGCAACCGCCGGCCCCGCTCACTGGGCGGTGTTTGCTGCCAGGTTTCGGCGTAAGCCGCCGCCGCGCTGAGGGCACGTTCGATGTCGCTGGGGGAAGCGTCGCAGACGGTGCCAACGCGGTCATTGCGCTGCGCCGGATTGGTGATGACGCGAACCGCGCCGCCGCCGCTCTCGCCATCGGCAAGGCACGGTTGTGCTTGCCACTGGTGCGGTTGCAGCCGCGACAGTTCCGCTGTCAGCGGTTCCAGCACCTGGTCGCTGGACAGATCAAGCCCGGCGGAATTGCGGCGTTCACTCTCGTAAAGCTGTTCGGGCAAGGGAATGGCCGGGTGCGGGGTGCCGCCGCTGTGCCGCACGGTGGTCAGTGGATGGGCAACCAGTTCCTCAATGCGGACGTTTTCATCCACCAAACGATTGACAAAGGAACTGTTCGCGCCATTTTCCAGCAGGCGGCGCACCAGATACGGCAGTAAGGTTTCATGCCGACCCACCGGCGCGTAAATGCGGCAGCGGGTGCCCAAGGGGCCACTGCTCACCACGTTGTCGTAGAGCGTTTCGCCCATGCCGTGCAGGCATTGAAACTCGTACTCGGTTACGCCTTGCTCCATAGCCAGCCGTTCGACCGTGGCCAGAGTATGGGCGTTGTGGGTGGCAAATTGCGGATAGAGCACCGTCGCCGCCGCCAGCAGGCGCTGGGCGCAAACCAGATACGATAAATCGGTGTGGGCTTTGCGGGTATAGACCGGATAGTCTTCCAGGCCCTCCATTTGCGCCCGCTTGATTTCGCTGTCCCAATAAGCGCCTTTGGCCAGTCGCACCATCAGCCGACGACCGCTGGCGCGAGCCAGTGCAGCCAAATGGTCAATCAGCGGCAGGGCGCGTTTTTGATAGGCCTGCACCGCGATAGCCAGCCCTTCCCAGCCATCGAGCGCGGATTCAAAGGCCAGCCGGTCGAATAAGTCTTGCGACAGTTCCAGCCGATCTGCTTCTTCGGCGTCGATGTTCAAGCCCATGTCATAAGTTCGTGCCAGCGTCGCCAGCGCCAGCAGACGCGGATACAGTTCGGCCAGCACCCGCTCACGCTGAGCGCGGCTATAGCGCGGATGCAGCGCCGACAATTTGACCGAAATCCCCGGCCCCGCGATCACCCCCTGACCGGCGGCGGAACGGCCAATGGCATGAATCGCCTGCTCGTAGGCCACAAAATAGCGTTCGGCGTCGGCGTTGGTCAGCGCCGCTTCGCCCAGCATATCGAAAGAATGGGTATAGCCCTTGCGGATGTTGTCCTGACTGCGGGTCAGCGCCGCCTCGATGCTTTCTCCCATCACAAACTGCTGACCGAGCAGCGTCATGGCAAATTCGACCCCACGGCGGATCAGTGGCTCGCCGCCACGGGCAATCGCACGGGTCAGCGTGGTGCTGAGCGAAGCTTCCGGGTGGGTGGCCACCAGCCGTCCGGTAATCATCAAGCCCCAGGTCGCCGCATTGACAAACAGCGATTCACTGCGGCCCAGATGCGCCCGCCAATCGCCCTTACTGATTTTGTCGCGGATCAGGCGGTCGATGGTGGCGTCGTCGGGGATACGCAGCAGCGCCTCGGCCAGACACATCAGGGCGATCCCTTCCTGGCTGGACAGGGAAAATTCATGCATCAACTGATCGACCCCGCTTGCGCCCTGCCGCTGGCGGCGGACGGTCGTGACCAGCCCGGTGGCGCGTTCGGCGATGGCGGCAGCCGAGGTAGCGGAAACAGCAGCTTGCATCGCCTGCACCAGCGTGGCCACGCAGGCCGCCTCATCGGCGCGGTAAGCTTGGGCGATGGCGGCGCGAGTGGCGGCGAGCGTAGCGTGGGAGTCAGTTGGGATGTTCATGAAAAAAGCGCCCTTTCCAGGAAGATTCCGCAGCGCGTTTGACCGTTTTTCGATTTCGCTGCTATTGTTAAATCAGTATAGAAAAGTTACCCATGGTTGTTAGTTCAGCCAGTATTTGGGTCAGCAATTGGCGTTGAGTCATGAGGAGATCGCGCATGAAGCACAAACTATTAGCCTTGGTTGCGGCAGTCGGTTTGGTGGTGGGTACGGCCGCGCACGCGGCGGATACCGTCAAAATTGGCCTCATGGCCCCGCTGACTGGTTCCTGGGCCAGCGAAGGGCAAGGCATGAAGAAAATCGTCGAGCTGTTGGCCGAGCAACAAAACGCCACCGGCGGCGTACTGGGTCGGCAGATCGAGGTAATCACCGAGGACGACGGCGGTGATCCACGCACGGCTTCGCTGGCCGCCCAGCGCCTCACTACCAAGGGCGTCGCGGCGGTGGTCGGCACCTACGGTTCCTCCGTCACTGAAGCTGGCCAGGCGATTTACGATGAAGCCGGCCTTCCACAGATTGCCAACGGCTCCACCGCTATCCGCCTGACGGAGAAAGGGTTCAAGCGGTTTTTCCGCACCGCGCCCCGCGATGATGAACAAGGCCGCATGGCGGTGCAGACCATCGACAAATTGGGCTTCAAAAAGGTGGCGATCTTGCACGACAGCACCTCCTACGCCAAAGGTCTGGCCGATGAGTCCAACGCCCTGCTGAAAAAGAAAGGGACTGAGGTGGTGTTTTTTGATGCGCTCACACCCGGTGAGCGGGATTACACGACCATTCTCACCAAGCTCAAGGGAGCCAAGCCGGATGTAGTGCTGTTTACTGGTTACTTCCCGGAGGCTGGACTGTTGTTGCGGCAGAAGAAGGATATGAGCTGGAAGGTGCCGTTTATTGGGGGTGATGCCACCAACAATGCCGATTTGGTCAAGATTGCCGGTAAGGAAGCTGCCGAGGGTTATTATTTCCTCAGCCCGCCGCAGCCGCAGGATTTGGATACAGCGGACGCCAAGGCGTTTCTGGACGGTTATCAGAAAAAATACAACGAATTGCCGCCGTCCATTTGGGCTGTGCTGGCTGGCGATGGATTCAAGGTCATGGTTGCCGGCATCGTGGGGGCTAAATCGACTGACGGCGGCAAAATCGCCGACTATCTGCATAAAGAGCTAAAGAATTTCTCTGGCTTGAGCGGTTCGATTTCCTTTGACGCCAAGGGCGACCGGGAAGGCGAGGTCTATCGGCTTTACAAGGTGGATGCGGAAGGCAAGTTTGTGATGCAGAAGTAGCGGGACACTCCGACGGTTTTCTCCTTAGGAGAAAACCGTTGCAGGCGACGGGGTCGGCCTGTCGATTTGCAAAGCGATATATCAGTCGATTTCACGGCAGCCAGTAGTTTATCGGCAACTCGCTATCCCCTCTCCTCTAGCCTAAATCCGACGACCTCGTGGAAGAATTTTTCCAGCAACTCACCAATGGCCTGGCCGTCGGCGGCATTTATGCCTTGATCGCCTTGGGCTACACCATGGTTTATGGCGTCCTCAAGCTCATCAATTTCGCCCACGGTGATCTATTCACCTATGGCGCTTATCTGGGCTTGACGCTACTCACCTCACTGGCGCTGACCGACCGCTTGGGCTTCGTCATGGGGGTATTGGTGTTGGCGCTAATGGTCATGGGCTTGGTGGCGGTGTTGGGCGCAATTTTGGAACGGGCGGCCTATCGTCCCTTGCGCCAATCGCCTCGGCTATCGGCAGTGGTATCGGCGCTGGGTGCGTCCATCTTCCTGCAAAATACCCTGATGCTGATCTACGGCGCACGCTTTCAGGTCTATCCCGAAAACATTCTGCCTGCGACCACCTTGAACGTCTTTGGCTTGTACTTGCCGTTGATGCGGGTGCTGATCGTGCTGGCATCGGTGTTGATGATGGTGGCGCTTTACCTGTTCATTCAGAAAACTAAAATCGGCACGGCTATCCGTGCGGCGGCGATTGACCAGGGTGCGGCGCGGTTAATGGGTATTGATGTTAATCGGGTGATTATGCTGGTTTTTCTGGTGGGGCCGGCGCTGGGTGGCGTGGCGGGGCTAATGGTCGGTTTGTATTACGGCCAGATTAATTTCACCATGGGTTGGGTCTATGGCATGAAAGCCTTTACCGCTGCGATCCTCGGCGGCATTGGCAACATTCCCGGCGCGATGGTGGGGGGCTTGTTGCTGGGCGTGATCGAAGCGCTGGGCGCGGCCTATATTTCGGTCGCCTGGAAAGACGCCATCGCGTTCTGCGTACTGATTTTGATTCTGATCGTCCGGCCCACTGGCCTGCTGGGCGAACGGGTGGCTGATAAAATATGAAGCCGCGCTTGCAAAGCTTGGGTGTGGGTTTGTTGGTCGCGTTGCTGGCCATCGCACCCCTGTTTCTCAACGCCTATCAGGTGGATGTGCTCAACAGCATCGGCTTGTACGCGCTGCTGGCCTTGGGCCTGAATCTGATTTTGGGCGAGGCGGGGCTGTTCAACATGGGCCACGCCGCCTTTTATGCGATGGGGGCTTATACCACGGCCATTCTTAACACTCGCTATCAAATTCCCGTGTTGTGGACGCTGCCATTGAGCGCTGCCGTCGCGGGTGCTTTCGCGCTGGCGGTGGCGCGGCCCGTGGTGCATCTGCGCGGTGATTATCTGTTGATCGTCACGATCGGCGTGGGCGAAATCGTCCGCATTGCGCTGATTAACGATGTTTTTGGCATCACGGGCGGTGCTAATGGCATTTTTGGCATTAGTCGCCCAAAGTTGTTTGGCGTGGTCATTCGCCAGCCACAGCAATTTTTTTATCTCATCTGGGGTTTCGTTGCGCTGACCATCGTTCTGTTTCTGCGCTTAAAAAAATCGCGCTTCGGCCGGGCGCTCAATTATCTGCGCGAGGATGCAGTGGCGGCGGAAGGCAGCGGCGTCAATACCGATTATTACAAGCTGGCGGCCTTTGGGTTGGGCGCGGCCTGGGCGGGCATGGCCGGTACCCTGTTCGCCGCCAAGATGACCATTATCTCCCCGGAATCATTTAGTTTTTGGGAATCGGTGGTGTTGTTCATGATTGTGATTCTGGGTGGAGCGGGCAGTATTCCAGGTGTGTTGCTGGCGGCGTTTCTCGTGGTCGGGTTGCCGGAATTGTTCCGGGAATTCTCCGGCGCGCGGATGTTAGTGTTCGGGTTGGTGATGATGGTGATGATGGTGTTCCGACCGCAAGGGCTGTTGCCGATGCGGGGGCATCCGTTTTCGCTGGTCGCATTGAACCGGATCGCCCGGCGATGACAGGCGTTGCAGCCAGGCTCGAGCACGCAGTGGCACCCCTGCTGAACTTGCGGGAGGTCACCAAATCCTTTGGCGGCTTGACAGCGGTCAATAACGTGTCGTTCGCGGTGGAGGCGGGGTCGGTCGTTGGGCTGATTGGCCCGAATGGTGCGGGCAAGACCACCGTGTTTAATCTTATCACTGGTAACTATCGCCCGGATCGCGGGGAGATTCGCTTTGCCGAGCAGCGACTGAATCAGTTGCGCACCCACCGCATCATCATGCTGGGCATTGCCCGAACCTTCCAGAATATCCGCCTGTTTCAGCAGTTAACCGCCCTGGAAAATGTGCTGGCCGGGTGTCACTACCGGATGCGCGGCGGCATTCTGGCCGGCATGTTGGCTTTGCCAGCGCAGCGGCGCGTTGAGGAAGAGGCCGTCGAGCGCGCGTTGGGCGCGCTCGATTTTGTTGGGCTGCGCCCGCAGGCGCTCACGGCGGCCAAGAATTTACCTTATGGCGATCAGCGGCGGCTGGAAATCGCCCGCGCGTTGGCCACTGAGCCGCGTCTGTTGATTTTGGACGAGCCAGCTGGCGGCATGAACGAGCAGGAAACCGAGGCACTGATCGGCCTCATTGCGCAAATCCGGGCGCGTGGCATCACCATTTTGCTCATTGAGCACGATATGCGGCTGGTGATGCGGGCTTGTGAGAAATTGGTGGTGCTGGAGTACGGCGGCAAAATCGCTGAGGGGCCGCCGGAGCAAGTGCGCCATGATCCGAAAGTTATTCAAGCTTATTTGGGGGCGGAGGATGAGGTGTAGGAGTGCGATGAGGCTGATTTAAGGTTGTCGGGGCTGAACTAGGAGTCGCTCAGCTTCGCCCAGATGGTCCGCGCGAAGCGCCAACTATTTGGTGGATATCAAGACCCCGCTCGGTCATGAGAGCGTCGCCACCACCCAGATTGATACCAACGTCGGGCAGGAACGGCTGGAGAAGGTGGTGGGACGGTTGTGATTGGACACAAGGCACAAGAACGAAAAGCTAACGGTGCGCGGGCGGTGGGGGAATATTCGGGAAATACTGACCGGATTCAGTGCACGATACCCGCCGGATCATGTTGCGAATAATTCGCTCAGCCGGTACGTAGCCATCCGAGAGGGCCGGCTGAGGAAGGGTCTTAGGCAATGCCGGCCTGGGCGACAGCGCCATTTTTGCGCCTTCCAATACAGCGCGGCGGGATAGCGCCGTCTCCACTTTCGGCCTCAGTGCTGTCTCTCCTATCTTCGCGACTCCTTGAATATCTTTGATCACCATGGGAATGGCGAGTTTATTCCATGGCAGCTTCGAAATCAGCTTGCCGAGACCTTCCGCAAGCACAGGCTCACTCATTTTCAATGCGCCCCGTTGAATCGCCTCCTCCATTTTTTTGCCAGAGCCTAGAGCCATCCCCAACTCATACGGTGCCTCCACAAAACAGGCCACAACTACGTTGGCTCCAAACGCCGCACCTTTTCCGATATCTTCCGCGATCGCCATCTTGCCGATACCAACCTTGGCCAGGCCGAATACCATTTGTGTGACGCCTTCAATTACCGCAAATCCTACCTTCTCCGTTTCGGCATAACGCGCCGTTCCCTTGATCGCACTGCGTGCGCCGAGGGCGCCGAGCGCCCAACCGCCGGAGAGGAATGTTGCGCCCACCATCAGAATATCGGCCGAGGTGTCGCGCACGATCTCTACCCCTTTTTTCTGCTTTTCGAGATAATCAACAGTTTTCTTGATGCTGGGCAGAGTTTTTTTCCAGGCATCATTGCTCTTCTTCCAAAACTGCTGGTCATATTTGAGGGTGTCTTCGCGCAGACCGATCAAATGAAGGATGGTCCTTTCTCCGGAACTAGGTAGCCAGGTACGCCAAATGTCTTGCGCCAAAAACGCCGCCTCGGTGTCTGCATCCCTTTCCACCGCCGGCCAGTCAACCACAACATGTTCAACCATGACTTCAGCTATGGTGACATAGCCGCCAGTTTGTAGATAATGCGTTTCATTGTGACTGTGTTGCAGAACCTTCTTGGCGCGCGCATAGGCGCGAAGAATGCGATAAATGCCCACCCAATCCACGTTCCAAACCGCGCCGGTAGCGTCGGTGTATTCAAACCAGTACTTCGCATCGGGATCTATCATGGCGGACTCCTTCCCGTACTGTAGTTCGGACGGCTGCTTGCAACAGCAACGCTGATTAACAAGTCAAACTTTCTCGCCCCTTCTTGGCGGCGGTGGCCCTCAGCGGTCCAGTTTTTCTGGCGTAAATCCGTCCAGGATCGGTGACTTTTCGCCCTTGCTGATGGCAGGTTTGAATGTAAATCTTGGCTTTTTATACCATAAATATAACATTAAATAAAATAAGTAAAATTATCAAAAATGTGTCGCATAACATGATCTATGTAGCAAATAAAAGAACTACAGAAACTGCCTCAGTTTCTTCAGAAGCGTTCTTCGGGATCGGGTCAGTGGGCGGGTTGTTGCGCAGCGCATAGCGCAGTGTCATGGTCTGACCGACGTAGGCAAGCGGGACCACTTGCGCGGTCTAAATCTCTTCGCAGCGGACGCAGGGGGTGAAATGGGGGACGCGCGCTTCCTGAAGCCAACATCCAGCGCAATGACTGAGCGTGACTGCCGAACAGTTGTGGTAAAGCAACGGAATGCGCTTTAAGGCCGATTCTTGCGCGCGCCGCCCGGCTTACGCGGTGGGCGGCCCGTGGCTTTGGCGTGATAGGGATTCTCGCCGCCGCGAAACTCAATGCGGATCGGCGTTCCCCAGAGGTTTAAGCGCTGGCGATAAACGCCGGCCAGATAACGTCGATAGGATTCCGGTACATGTTCGACCCGGTTGCCGTGAATGATAATCATCGGCGGGTTTTGGCCACCGGCATGGGCATAGCGGAGCTTGATGCTGTGGCCATGCACCAAGGGCGGCTGATGCGCCGCCAGTGCTTCTTCCAGAATGCGAGTCAATTCCGGCGTGGACAGTTTGCGGGTCGCGGCGGCGTAGGCGGCGCGGACGGAGCCAAGCAGCTCCCCCGCTCCGGTGCCGTGCAGGGCGGAAATGAGATGGATCTTGGCGAAGTTGACAAAATCCAGCCGCCGATCCAGATCGCGCTTGACCTGGGCGCGAGTATCGGGATCCAGGTGATCCCACTTGTTGACCGCGATCACCAAAGCCCGCCCGCGCTCTACAATCAGGCCCAACAGGCTGGCGTCCTGTTCACTCACTCCCTGGCGGGCATCCAGCACCAACACAGCGACATGGCTTTGTTCGATGGCTTGCAGCGCCTTGATGACGCTGAATTTTTCCACGGTTTCGTTGACCCGCGCCCGGCGACGGATCCCTGCGGTGTCGATCAGAATGTAGCGTTGACCGTCGCGTTCAAACGGCGTGGCGATGCTATCGCGGGTGGTGCCAGGGAGGTCGCACGCCAACAGGCGCTCCTCGCCCAGCCAGCGGTTAATGAGGGTGGATTTCCCCACATTGGGTCGACCGACCACAGCCAGTTTGATGACGCTTTCCGCAGGCTCCGAGCGCCCCGGCGTCTGCGCGCCATCCGCTTCCTCCCCATCCGCTGGCTCCGCTTGGGCTAATTCCTCCTGGTCCTGCACTGGCCCGCTGTCCTGCGCAACGGGCAACGCCAACGCCGCAAAGACCGCATCCATCAGCGCTTCGACACCTTGGTTGTGCGCAGCGGCAATGGTGTGCAGATGCGCCAGACCAAGGTCGTGAAAATCCGCGCTGAGCAGATGCGGATCTCGATGTTCAGCTTTGTTAATGACCAGATGCACCGGCTTGCCAGTGCGTCGTAACTGGCTGGCGATGTCCTCGTCCGCCGCTGTCAGGCCGGCGCGGCCATCCACTAGCAGCAGCACTGCGCTGGCCTCCTCAATCGCTCGCCACGCCTGCCGGGCCACCAAGCCCTCCAGCCCTTCCTCGGTACCGGTCAGGCCGCCGGTATCCACTACGACAAAGGGATGGGAGCCGCGCTGGCCGATGCCATATTGGCGGTCGCGCGTCAGACCGGGAGTGTCCGCCACTAGTGCGCTGCGGGTGCGGGTCAGGGCGTTGAACAAGGTGGATTTGCCGACGTTGGGTCGACCGACTAGAGCAATGACAGGGAGCATGGCAAGCGCAGCACAATTTCGAAAGAGGGGAGTGATTATGCCTGAAGGCAGATTGCGGGGTACGCTAAACAAGGCCCCCATGGTTTGCGCAACGGGATTTAATCAAGCATGGCCTGGAACCAGCGCCTTGCAGAGAAACCACGATGACGAGCCGACGGCGCTGCCGCCATAAGCGGTTCGGACTACAATGAAACCTAATCTGTCGTTTCGCGCGACTCGGAAAGCCCGGCTTACCGATCCCCATCGACCTTTCCAACCAGCGATGCTTTCCATGCCGTCCATCCATCTTCCGCTGCTCCTGCTCTGCGTGGTTTTGCCGCTTATGTTCTCCTTGCCAACGCTTGCCGCCGCGCCTGAATCCTCTACCCCCATCTCGGCGGGGGTCACTACCCACCAATCCATCCTGCTGGATGACTTTGAGAAAATTGATGGCTGGAGCGCCGTAACCTCGCCGACCGCCCGTCTGGAAATTGCTCAAGACTCAGGCCGCACTGGGCGAGCGTTGCGGCTGGATTTCGAGTTTCAGGATGGCGCTGGCTTCGTGATCGCCCGCAAAGCCTTCCCCATGCCCTTGCCGGACAACTTCGCCTTTCATTTTTTTATGCGCGGCGATACGCCACCGAGCGATACGGAATTCAAACTGGTGGACTCGCGGGAAAACGTGTGGTGGTTCAAGCAACGCGAACACACATTCAGCAAAGATTGGCAACCAGTCAAGATTAAGCGGCGGCAGATCAGCCGAGCGTGGGGGCCAGGGGGGGCGCTGGACGAGGTGGCGGTCATTGAATTTGCATTTGCTCTGGGAAAGCCGGGTAAAGGGTCGATATGGATCGACGAACTGCGTTTTGAGGAACGCGAACCGGCCCAGGCCTATACCCTGAATCCGACTATCAGCGCCTCCACCGCTACAGACGGCCAATCGCCGGAGGCTGTGTTGGACCCGGATCCCGCGACCCGCTGGCGCAGTGGAGCGCTAGCTGAAGAGCAATGGCTGTTGCTGGATTTTCTCACCCCGCGCGAATACGGCGGAGTAGTGCTGGACTGGGACGCGCAAGATTATGCGGTTGACTACGAGGTGCAGCTCTCCGACGACGGCGCTGCCTGGGAAACTGTTTATCAGGTGCGCAATGGCAATGGCCAGCGTGATTATTTGTATTTGCCCGACGCAGAATCCCGTTATCTGCGGCTGAATCTGCAACGTAGCAGCCGGGGGCGGGGCTACGCCATTGGCCGGGTTCTGGTGCAATCCTACGAATTTTCCAGCTCTGTCAGTCAGTTTTTTGAAACGGTGGCCCGCGATGCGCCCCGTGGTTACTATCCCCGCTATTTTCAGGGCGAGCAGTCCTATTGGACGGTAGTGGGCGTCAGTGGCGACGATAAGGAAGCCCTGTTAAACCAGGATGGCATGTTGGAAGTCGATAAAGGCGGTTTCACCATTGAGCCATTTTTGTTCGTTGATGGCCAATTACGCACCTGGGCCGATGTCAGCGCCAGTCAGGAGCTGGTCAAGGGCTATCTGCCGATCCCGACCGTACATTGGCAAGATCCCGCCTACCGGCTGGCTGTCACCGCCTTCGCCGCCGGCTTGCCTGGCCAGTCTTCTCTTTATGCGCGCTACCGCGTAGAAAACCCCAGCGCCGATCCGCGCCATCTCACCCTGTATCTGGCGCTGCGGCCCTTCCAGGTGAATCCGCCCTGGCAGTCGCTCAATATGGCGGGCGGGGT
>JBATSQ010000088.1:0-2748 GCA_049293375.1 Candidatus Contendibacter sp. | reverse complement strand
CGGATCCCTTTAATCTCAAAATTTCGCACACTTCACGAGGAAGGCAACTGATGACTGTGGTATCGCGCACTGCTGTGGAAGACGCTCTCAAGGGCTATGTGGACCCGTATCTGGAGCAGGATTTGGTTAGCGCCAAGTGCATCAAAACGATCCAGATCGACGCCGGTCGTGTGGAGGTGGCGGTCGAGCTGGGGTTCCCCGCTGCGAGTTACCGCACCACGCTCAGCGCTGTATTGCAAGAACGCTTGGCGGCGGTGCCGGGTGTGACCCATGCGGCGGTGCGGGCGGACAGCAAGATCATCGCCCATGAAGTGCAAAAGGGCTTGAAACCGCTGCCGGGCGTCAAGAACATCATCGCTGTGGCTTCCGGTAAGGGCGGGGTGGGCAAGTCCACCACAGCGGTCAACCTGGCGCTGGCGTTGCGCGCCGAGGGTGCAATCGTTGGTTTGCTGGATGCCGATATTTACGGGCCGAGCCAACCGCGCATGTTGGGGGTGACCGGTCAACCGGAGTCATCAGACGGCAAGTCCCTGAATCCGATGATGGGCCATGGCCTTCAGTCCATGTCCATCGGCTATCTGATTGAGGAGGAAACGCCGATGGTCTGGCGCGGGCCGATGGTGACCCAGGCCCTGGAACAGTTGCTGCGCGACACCCGCTGGCAGGATCTGGACTATCTGGTGATTGATTTGCCGCCGGGCACCGGCGACACGCAACTCACGCTGTCGCAGAAGGTGCCGGTCAGCGGTGCGATCATCGTCACCACGCCGCAGGATATCGCCTTGCTGGATGCGCGGCGCGGCTTGAAGATGTTTGAGAAGGTGGAAGTGCCGGTGCTGGGCATTGTCGAGAACATGAGCATTCACATCTGCTCGCAGTGCGGCCACGCAGAGCATATCTTCGGTGTCGGCGGCGGTCTGCGTATGGCAGAGCAATATCAAGTGCCGTTTCTTGGTTCTTTGCCGCTGGATATCCGCATCCGCGCCGAGACGGACAGCGGTCAGCCGACGGTGGTGGCCGAGCCGGAGAGCCGTATCGCGGGCCTCTATCGGGAGATCGCTCAGCGCGCCGCCGCCCGGTTGTCGCTGCAGGCTAAAAATTACAGTTACAAATTTCCGAACATTGTCATTCAGAATACGTAAAGGTTTTGTGTCCTATGCTTACGCCAGTCTGATGCAATCAGACCCTGTGGTTTTCCGACCATTCGTCCGAGGAGATAAGCCATGAAAGCAGTGAAATCCATCGTAATAGCGGGTGTGTTGGCGTTATTTGTCGGTGGTGGCGTCGCGTTGCCGGTACAGGATGCGGAAGCGGCGACCCAGTGCCGCACGGTCTATAGAAACGGTGTTTACCAAAGGATTTGCACCACGCGCCCTGGCTATCGCTCCGATTATCGGCACGGTTATCGCTCGGAGTATCGCCCCCGGTATCGGACGGTGTGTCGGACCCATTGGCGGCATGGCGAGCGCTATCGTAGTTGTCGGCGGGTTGGGGGGCGTTGGTAAGTTGAGTGGGAAGCTGTGAAGGCAAAGGCGCGGCTGCGGCCGCGCTTTTCTTTTCTCAGTATGCGGCGGCAATGTCTTTAGTGTGTTACCGATCCGGGTTTAGCCGTCTCTATCTCTGCAGCCAGTTATTCAGGATTTGTAAAGGTTTCGTGGGTTATGTTGAAGGCCTAAGTTAGGAATCCTTCACCAATGTCCTTATTGGAGGTCACCATGAAGCTGATTAAAGTGGGTATCATGACGCTGGCGCTTGCTGGATTATTGGCGTTGCCGCTAGAGGAAGCCTCGGCGCGCACTCGCTGCCATACAACTACGGTCAACGGGCATGTGGTCAAGCGGGTTTGCACCACCACCGGGCCCTCCCGGTCTTATCGTCAGGCTTATCGGCCCTACCGGCCCTACTATCAACCCAGGTACTCTTATCGTGCGTATCCGCCGCCTTACTATCGTGCGTATCCGCCGCCTTACTATCGCGCTTGGCATCCTTATCGGCCGTGGCGTGCGCGCCCTCGGCCTTGGTATTATGACTAATCTACATACTGACTATTCTTGCCATTGCGCCATGGATGCGCAGTGTACTGGCGGGAGTCAGGCGGAATCGTGCTGAGCGGATCGCAAGCTTTCTAAGCCGTTGTTCGCTGGGTCAGTACGCTGTACAGGTAGGCGCGGCTTGCTGGTCGCGCCTCTTTAATTTCTGTGGGAGGAAAGCGCGTGCGTCTGTGCGACCGCGATATTGAACGCTGGTTGGGAGAAGGGCGAATCCGTATCGAGCCGCACCCCGCGCCTGGCAAGATCAACGGGGTGAGCGTGGATTTGCATCTGGGCCACCGCTTCCGGGTATTCAATGACCATGCTGCGCCGTATATCGATTTAAGTGGCCCGCGCGAGCTGGTGGATCAGGCCATCAATCGCATCATGAGTAAGGAAATCAAAATTGCCGCCGAAGATGCTTTTTTTATCCATCCCGGAGAACTGGCGCTGGCGGCAACCGCCGAGACCATCACCGTGCCGGATGATTTAGTCGGCTGGTTGGATGGACGCTCCAGTCTGGCGCGCTTGGGGTTGATGGTGCACGTCACCGCGCATCGCATTGATCCGGGCTGGAGTGGGGCGATTGTGCTGGAGTGTTACAACAGCGGTAAATTGCCGCTGGCGCTGCGGCCGGGTATGGCGATTTGCGCCATCAGCTTTGAGACACTGAGCGGCCCGGCGCTGCGGCCTTACCACAAACGCCAGGATGCCAAAT
>JBATSQ010000087.1:0-1959 GCA_049293375.1 Candidatus Contendibacter sp. | reverse complement strand
CACTGGGGACATTCGGTTAAAATCGGGCGCGATTCCGCATCTGGCCATTGAACTGCTTCGTAATGACTGCTTTCCTCGACGAACTCCACCGCCGCCGCACCTTCGCCATCATCTCTCATCCTGACGCTGGCAAGACCACCCTGACCGAAAAATTGCTGCTGTTTGGCGGCGCGATCCAATTGGCCGGTACGGTCAAAGGCCGCAAAGCCACTCGCCATGCCACCAGCGACTGGATGGAGCTGGAACAGCAGCGCGGGATTTCGGTCACCTCCTCGGTCATGCAATTTCCCTATCGCGACCGCATCATCAACCTGCTCGACACCCCCGGTCACGAAGATTTTTCCGAGGATACCTACCGCACCCTGACCGCCGTCGATTCGGCGCTGATGGTGATCGACTGCGCGCGGGGCGTCGAGGAGCGCACCATCAAGCTGATGGAAGTCTGCCGGCTGCGCGATACCCCGATCTTCACCTTCATCAACAAATTGGATCGGGACGGCAGGGAACCCATCGAATTGCTGGATGAAGTTGAGGAGATTTTGAAAATCCGCTGCGCGCCGATCACCTGGCCCATCGGCATGGGCCGGGAATTGAAGGGCGTCTACCATCTCGACCGGGATTTCATCCATCTCTACGACCCCTCGCGCGATGGTCGGATCAACACCGGTCACACCATCCAGGGTCTCGCCAGCCCCGCAGCCGAGCACGCGCTGGGCGCGGAGCGGGTACACGCGCTGCGTGAGGAAATCGAACTGGTGCGCGGCGCGAGCCACGCGTTCGATCTGGGCGACTATCTAGCCGGACGGCTAACCCCAGTGTATTTCGGCTCGGCGCTAACCAACTTCGGCGTGCAGGAAATGCTGGACGGCTTCGTCGAAAGCGCGCCGCCGCCGCGACCCTGCGCCGCCGCCAGCCGCGAGGTCGCGCCAGAGGAAGAAAATTTCAGCGGCTTCGTGTTCAAGATCCAGGCGAACATGGACCCGCAACACCGTGACCGCATCGCCTTTCTGCGGGTCTGCTCCGGCAGCTACCAGCCCGGCATGAAGGCTCGCCACGTCCGGCTGGGCCGTGACGTTAAAATTCCCGACGCCCTGACCTTCATGGCGGCCGAGCGCGAGCACGCCGAAGCGGCTTATCCGGGCGACATCATCGGCCTGCACAACCACGGCACCATCCGCATCGGCGACACCTTCACCCAGGGCGAGGAACTGCGCTTTACCGGCGTGCCCGACTTTGCCCCAGAACTATTCCGTCGCGCCCGCCTGCGCGATCCGCTGAAGATGAAAGCGCTGCAAAAGGGGCTAGAGCAATTGTGCGAGGAAGGCGCGACCCAACTGTTCCGGCCGCTCAACAGTAACGATTTGATCCTGGGCGCGGTCGGCGTGTTGCAATTCGACGTGGCCGCGTTTCGGCTGCGCAGCGAATACAGCGTCGAATGCGGCTTCGAGAACGTCAACGTCACCACCGCCCGCTGGGTCAGTTGCTCCGACGCGAAACGCTTCGAGGAGTTCAAGACCAAGCTGCGCGACAACCTGGCCCTCGACCACCATGGCGAACTGGTCTACATCGCCACCAGCCGGGTCAACCTGCAACTGACCCAGGAACGCTGGCCGGAAGTGCGCTTCGCCGCCACCCGCGAACACGGCCTGCATTGAGCCATGCGCCGCCTGCTGCAACGGCTGGTCCGGTTTCTGTTCCGTCATCTATTCCGGGTGGAGTTGCGCGGCTGGGAACATTACCCACGCGACGAACCCCGGCTGCTGATCGTCGCCAACCACGTCTCCTATCTGGATGGCGCGCTACTGGCCGCATTCCTGCCAGAGATGCCGATTTTCGTCATCAACACCCACATGGCGCGGCACTGGTGGATTAAGCCGTTCATCGCCATTACCCGCCACATCAGCATTGACCCGACCAATTCGCATTACCTAAAAACGCTGATCCAGCATCTCAAGTCCG
>JBATSQ010000086.1:0-3408 GCA_049293375.1 Candidatus Contendibacter sp. | reverse complement strand
GCTTCCTCAGCCGCTGCTTGACGCTTCGCCTCATTAGCGGCCTTACGCGCTTCCTCAGCTGCGGCTTGACGCTTTGCCTCATTAGCGGCTTGACGCTTTGCCTCATTAGCGGCTTGACGCTTTGCCTCATTAGCGGCTTGACGCTTGGCTTCAGCGGCGGCTTCCTGGCGAGCCTCATTAGCGGCCTTACGCGCTTCCTCAGCCGCTGCTTGACGCTTCGCCTCATTAGCGGCCTTACGCGCTTCCTCAGCTGCGGCTTGACGCTTTGCCTCATTAGCGGCTTGACGCTTCGCTTCGCTAGCGGCTTTACGCGCTTCCTCAGCCGCTGCTTGGCGCTTCGCCTCATTAGCGGCTTGACGCTTGGCTTCAGCGGCGGCTTCCTGGCGAGCCTCATTAGCGGTCTTACGCGCTTCCTCAGCCGCTGCTTGACGCTTCGCCTCGTTAGAGGCCTGGCGCTTAGCCTCATTAGCAGCCTTACGGGCTTCAGCGGCGGCTTCCTGACGTTTGGCCTCATTGGCGGCCTTACGCGCTTCCTCGGCGGCGGCCTGGCGCTTCGTCTCATTGGCGGCTTGACGCTTCGCTTCAGCGGCGGCTTTTTGGCGAGCCTCATTAGCGGCCCTGCGGGCTTCCTCCGCAGCAGCTTGACGCTTCGCTTCACTAGCGGCCTTACGCGCTTCCTCAGCAGCGGCTTGACGCTTGGCTTCAGCGGCGGTTTCCTGGCGGGCTTCTTCGGCAGCAGCTTGGCGCTTCGCTTCTTCAGCGGCCTTGCGAGCTTCCTGCCGAGCTTCTTCAGCAGCCTGTTTTTTAGCTTCAATGGCAGCCTGTTCTTTAGCCGCTGCTTCACGGCGCTCTCGTTCGCGCTGGCGGTGGAGTTCCGCTTGACGCTGTGCTTCTGCTTCCCGCGCCGCTCGTTCTAATTGGGCCTGTTTCTCCTCTTCCTGGCGTCGACGCAATTCTTCCTGCGCCTGCCGTTCCTGCTCTTCTCGGCTGGCGATTTCATCCACAAATTCTGACTGAATGGGTTCAATGTCCTGCTGCTGTTGGGGGTGCGATGCGCCGGACAGATTTAAATTAAACAAAAAAAATACCGCTGCAACGACATGCACCGCGACGGCAATGACCGTGGCTGCAAGATCTTGATGGCGCGACCGGCGTTCCCAATTCATCGGAGACAACTACTCGCTGGACGGCGGATCCGGCGGTGCGGTGGACAAACCAACCTTGGCCGCGCCCGCTGCTTTCAGCGCCGCCATGGCCTGAATAACCTGCTCGTAGCGCACCTCTTTGTCGGCGCGAACCAGCACCGGCGGCTGTGGCGTACGCTGCAACCAGCCCTCAATTTCCGCTTGTCGTGGCGTCAGCTTTTGGCAATCCACCGCTTGCGCTTTTGCTGAGCCGATATTGAAGTAACACCCCCCATCCCGCTGCACCGATAGCACCAACACCGCGGTTTCCGGCGTTCGGGCATCCAGTGACTCAGCGGGGGCCTTGGGTAAATCCACCTCAACGCCCTGGTTAAGCAAAGGTGCGGTGACCATGAAAATCACCAGCAACACCAACATCACATCGATGTACGGGACGATATTGATTTCCGCCTTGAGGCGGCCATGCGAGCTGCGGCGGGCCATGGGGTCAATCCAAGTGGTCAGACGACGGCGCGCGCGCCGCATCCAGATGACTCTTGCGCAGATTGTAGGATTGGCGCTGGAGAATGTTGGAGAACTCTTCCATAAAGGTCTCGTAGCGATTGGCCAGCCGGTCCACCTCATGGGCGTAACGGTTATAGGCGATTACCGCTGGAATGGCAGCGAACAAACCCATGGCAGTTGCGACCAAGGCCTCGGCGATGCCCGGCGCAACTTGGGCCAGGGTCGCTTGCTGCGCCAGGCCCAGCGCCCGAAAGGCGTTCATGATGCCCCAAACGGTGCCGAACAACCCAATATACGGGCTGGTCGATCCAGTGGTCGCCAGCAAGGACAGATACATTTCCAGATGATCCAGTTCCCGCGACCCAGTGGCCCGCATCGCCCGTTGCGCGCCGCTGACGACAGATTCTGGATCCACACTCAGCTGAGAGCGCAAGCGCAGGAATTCCTGAAAGCCGGCCAAAAAGATGGCCTCCAAGCCCCACACATCCTCTTTCTGCTGCTTGATGCGCGAGTAGAGTGACGCCAGATCGATACCTGACCAGAAATCGTCCTCAAATTGATCAACCGCCTGTTTAGCAGAATTCAGGACCAACGCTTTTTTGACGATGACCCACCACGAACCGAGCGAGATCAACACCAGCAACAGCATGATCAATTGGACGATCAGGCTCGCGTTGGCGATCAGGCTCCAAAACGACATATCATGCATCACCGGTCATCTCCCTTAGCAAATCCTGTGGCATTCGACAGGCTTGAAAATGGTCCGCGTCGATGCAGGCCACCTTGACGCGCGCATCGCACAACAACTCCCCAGATTCGGGGCGGCGGATGGCCTGCGCGAAGGTCAGGCTCGCCCCTCCCGCTATCGCAATGCGGCTGGCTACCTCTAGGCAGTCGTTGAAGCGGGCTGGCCGATGATAGTCTACGTGCAGCCGCCTGACCGCGAATAGCAAACGCCGGTCGCGCAGCAGTCCATCCTGCTCAAAGCCGTGCGCGCGCAACCATTCGGTGCGGGCGCGCTCCATGAACTTTAGATAGTTGGCGTAGTAGACCACGCCGCCGCTATCGGTATCCTCGTAATAAACCCGAACGGGCCAGACAAAGGTTTCCATGTTCCGGTAAAATTCGATCTCAGTGAGAAAAAATGCACATCCCCCGATCCATAGATCGGCATAAACTTTGTGGAGAACCTCGCCATGCGCATTCCTTTATTGCCAGTCCTGTTGTTGGTGGTATTGCCCACATTCGCGGCGGCGCTGACCTTCGAGGAGGTTGATACCGACGGCGATGGCCTCATTAGCGCCGACGAAGCCGCCAACGTCGAAGGCCTGGAGTTTGAGGCCGCCGACGCCGATAACGATGGTACGCTCAGCGTGGACGAGTACGAGATTGCTCTGGAAAATCTAGCGCCACCCGAAGAGGGCGAGCCGACAGCCGCTGCTGCCCCTGAGGCCAAGCCAGAGGAACCGGCTCCAAGTTCTGGCGCGGTGCAACCCGCAGCGCCCGTAACCCCTGCTAAACCAGGGGTGGCGAACTCAGCACCCGTACCTACACCCGCATCGGCTCCATCCGCTGCCAAGGTGGATGGTAAGCCGCCGGTTGCCGCTCCAGCGACCCCAAAACCATAGCCGTTCAAGGGGCGCTACCGAATAAATCCGGGGTGTTGGTCGGCGTCGCAGGGGCGCTGGTCAGGCCGAAATGGCGGTAGGCGTGCGCCGTCGCGACCCGTCCGCGCGGCGTGCGCATCAAAAAACCTTGC
>JBATSQ010000085.1:0-7158 GCA_049293375.1 Candidatus Contendibacter sp. | reverse complement strand
GTCTGAAATTCCTCAATTGGCAAGCACCGAGTATTCGGCATTGCGTGCCGAAGCGCCCGGCGCACGTCTATCGGATGATGTCGTAGCTAATGTCGGTCTTGGCCGTCACGATGGTGCTCTGGTCGAGTTGTTCGAACATCTCGTCGAGCAGCATCACCAGCACCCGCAGCGAACGGCCATCCTCCAATTCAATATCCAGTTTGTCGCCAATGGCGGCAACGCGGGCTAGGCCGTTTTTGTAAAGAACCAGACTATTGCTTGCAATATCCATCGATTTTGGCAGGGGTCAGGAGAACAACTTGCCGAGTATGATACCCAAGCAGCTTGCCCTGCGCTCCTTCCAGACTGGTCGCAGGACGGTGTGGGTGAACAACTCGCCGGCGCATCTCAGCAAAAACGCATCCTGGTGCATGCTGACTCTTGTGCAGCAATAGGGCGGGCTTTTTGATAAACGGTTCGATAAGCGTTGGCCCCGAATCCTGCTTGGGCGGTAGGCCGCGAAAATCGCCAGATGCATGGCGCGAAGCCGCCAAAAACCTTATTATAATTGGCGAACCTGACGCAAGCAGTCCTGCTATGGCCCCTGTCTTGCGCTTTAGATAAAAAAATGAAAAAAATTATAAAGTTAATCTTGATCGTCTTAGTCTCCGCCCATCCGCTGCGCGGCTTACGTCCGTTGCCTTGCCTAGTTTTGTCTTCCCGTCGCGCGGAGCAAAACAGCGCCCGCCGCTTCTGGCCCCACAACCCCCTCGTCCTGGCCTGCCAATCGCCGAGGGTCTGTCCCCAGCTTCCGGCGTCGCTGGCTTGCCACCGACGCCCGTATCAGTGAGGAGAGAGCGTTTATGCATGACATTATTCAGCAATTAGAACAAAAACGCGCGGCCGCGCGCCTGGGCGGCGGACAGCGCCGCATCGACGCGCAGCACAAGCGCGGCAAGCTCAGCGCCCGCGAACGCATTGAAGTGCTGCTGGATCCAGGCAGCTTCGAAGAATGGGATATGTTCGTCGAACACCGCTGTAACGACTTCGGCATGGCCGATACCTCGACGCCGGGCGACGGCGTGGTCACCGGCTACGGCACGGTGAACGGTCGGCTGGTGTTCGTGTTCAGCCAGGATTTTACCGTGTTCGGCGGCTCGCTCTCGGAAGCGCACGCCGAAAAGATGTGCAAGATCATGGATCACGCCATCAAGGTCGGCGCGCCGGTCATCGGCTTAAACGACTCCGGCGGCGCGCGCATCCAGGAAGGCGTCGCCTCGCTGGCTGGTTATGCCAATGTCTTCCAGCGCAACGTGATGGCTTCCGGCGTGATCCCGCAGATTTCCGTCATCATGGGACCCTGCGCCGGCGGCGCGGTCTATTCGCCGGCGATGACCGACTTCATCTTCATGGTCAAGGACACGTCTTACATGTTCGTGACCGGTCCCGACGTGGTCAAGACCGTCACCCATGAGGAAGTCACCGCCGAGGAGCTGGGCGGCGCGATCACCCATTCCACCAAGTCCGGCGTGTGCGATCGCGCCTTCGAGAACGACATCGAAGCCTTGCTGATGCTGCGGCGCTTCATCAACTTCCTGCCGCCCAACAACCAGGAAAAACCGCCGTTCCGGCCGACGCCCGATCCCGCTGACCGGCAGGATTACTCGCTGGATACCTTGATCCCCGACAATCCCAACAAGCCTTACGACATGAAGGAGCTGATCCTGAAGGTCGTGGACGATGTGGATTTCTTCGAGGTGCAACCGGAAAACGCCAAGAATATCATCACCGGCTTCGCCCGGATGGACGGCTGGCCAGTCGGCATTGTCGCCAATCAGCCGATGGTGCTAGCGGGCTGTCTGGACATCAAGTCTTCGATCAAGGCCGCCCGCTTCGTGCGCTTCTGCGACGCCTTCAACATCCCGATCATCACCTTCGTCGATGTACCCGGCTTTATGCCCGGCACCGCCCAGGAATACGGTGGCATCATCAAGCATGGCGCGAAATTGCTCTACGCTTACGCCGAATGCACCGTGCCCAAGGTCACCGTCATCACCCGCAAGGCCTACGGCGGCGCTTATGATGTGATGAGCTCCAAGCACTTGCGCGGCGATGTCAACTTCGCTTGGCCCACAGCGGAAATCGCGGTGATGGGTCCCAAGGGCGCGGTGGAAATCATTTTCCGCCAAGACATCGGCGATACTGCCAAGATCGCCGAGCGCACCGAGGAATATCGCCAAAAATTTGCCAATCCGTTCATCGCTGGCCATCGCGGCTTTATCGACGATGTGATCATGCCCCACGGCACCCGCAAACGCATCTGCCGCTCTCTGGCGATGTTGCGGGACAAGGAACTCGAAAATCCGTGGCGCAAACACGGCAACATTCCGCTGTAAGGGGTTGACGCATGTTCAAGAAAATTCTCATTGCCAATCGCGGTGAAATCGCCTGCCGCGTCATCAAGACCGCCCGCAAGATGGGCATCAAGACCGTTGCGGTCTATTCCGAGGCGGACAAGGATGCGCTGCATGTCAGCATGGCCGATGAGGCGGTGCTGATCGGCCCCCCCCCCACCGCGCAAAGCTACCTGGTGATGGAGCGGATCGTGCAGGCCTGCAAGGACACTGGGGCCGAAGCGGTGCATCCCGGTTATGGCTTCCTGTCGGAACGGGCGGCCTTCTGTGAAGCCTTGGATAAAGCTGGCATCGCCTTCATCGGGCCGAAAGTGCGGGCGATTGAGGCCATGGGTGACAAGATCACCTCCAAGATTCTGGCCAAAGAAGCCGGCGTCAGCACCGTGCCGGGCTATACCGATATTATCAGGGACGGCGACCATGCCCTGGAGATCGCCCGCAGCATCGGCTATCCGGTGATGCTCAAGGCCAGCGCCGGTGGCGGCGGTAAGGGAATGCGCGTCGCTTGGAATGACGCCGAATGCGTGGACGGCTTCGAGCGCGCCACCAATGAAGCCCGCTCCTCCTTCGGCGATGACCGCGTGTTCGTCGAGAAGTACATCGAGGAACCGCGCCACATCGAAATCCAGGTGCTGGGCGACAGCCACGGCAACATCGTCTATCTGGGCGAGCGTGAATGCTCGCTGCAACGCCGCCACCAAAAGGTCATTGAAGAAGCGCCCTCCCCGTTCCTGGACGAGAAAACCCGGAGAGCGATGGGTGAACAAGCCGTCGCGCTGGCCCGTGCGGTGGATTATCAATCGGCCGGTACGGTCGAGTTCATCGTCGATACCAAGCGCAACTTCTACTTCCTGGAGATGAACACCCGCTTGCAGGTCGAACATCCGGTGACCGAATACATCACCGGGCTGGATCTGGTCGAGCAGATGATCCGGGTGGCAGCGGGCGAGAAGCTGAGCTTCACCCAAGAAGAAGTCAAGCTGAAGGGCTGGGCCATCGAAGCCCGGGTCTATGCCGAAGACCCGTTCCGCAACTTCCTGCCCTCCATCGGTCGGCTGGTCAAGTACATGCCGCCGCAGGAAACCGACGTGGTGCGGGTCGATACCGGCATTTACGAAGGCAGCGAAGTGTCGATGTATTACGACCCAATGATCGCCAAGCTGATCACCTATGGATCAACCCGCGACCGCGCTATCGCCCACATGCGGGATGCGCTTAACGAATTCTTCATTCGCGGCGTCCAGCACAACATCAGCTTCCTGGCGGCCTTGATGGTGCATACTCGCTTCATGACTGGGCGGATCAGCACCAACATGATCGCCGAGGAATACCCGAACGGCTTCCACGCCACTGATGTGCCGCACGACGACCCGGCGCTGCTGATCTCGGTGGCGGCCTTCATCCACCGCCGCTACATGGACCGCGCCGCTCAAACCAGCGGCCAGTTACTCGGCCACGAGCGCAAGGTCAACAATGACTGGGTGGTGCTGATGAACGGCCAGCAACACCCAGTGCATGTGGATCCCGCGCCAGGCGGCTACGATGTGGTGTACATGGATGAGACCTATCAGGTGCGCAGTGATTGGCAGTTCGGTTATCCGCTGTTCAAAGGCACCCTGAACGGCACCGAGATCTGCATCCAAGTCGAGCGCCGCGACATGATCTACCGGCTGTTCCACTGGGGCTCGCAGGCCGATGTCATGGTGTTGTCGCCGCGACTGGCGGATTTGCAGGCTCTGATGCCGGAGAAGGAGCCGCCGGATCTCTCCAAGTTCCTGCTATCGCCCATGCCGGGCTTGTTGACCAAGGTGGCGGTGCAGGTCGGTCAGGAGGTCAAGGGTGGAGAGGAACTGGCGGTGATCGAAGCGATGAAAATGGAAAACGTGTTGCGCGCCGATCAGGACGCCAAGGTCGCCAAGATCATGGCAGCGCCCGGTGATAGTCTGGCCGTGGATCAGGCGATCATCGAGTTCGAATAAGCACGCGGTTGTACCGGGGCGGTCTCCCCGCCCCGCAGTTGAGAAGCCGGGGCATCTACAGGCCGCCGGCTTTTTTATGCGCAGCGAGTCTGGTGTGAGGCGCGCAATTCCTGTCCAACGAGGGCTAGCGCTTCGCTCTTCATCGCGCCATTCGCCAAGGCGCATCAACAAAAAAAGGCCGCCGGTGCGCCCGGCGGCCTTTTTCAGCAGTCATCCTGTCGCCTGGATAGGCGCGCCGCTATTTGACTAAACGCGCCTTGACGTAAGAACCAGGGGCGTCTTCAATCACTGGCAGCTTGCCGGTGCCGGGTACACGGGCTGGTACTTTTTCGCCAGAATTTTTGCCCAGCCACTTGCACCAATCCGGCCACCAGGAGCCTTCAGTCTGTTTGGCGTCTTTAAGCCACTCGTTCGGGTCGGCTGGCTGCTTGGGGTTGATCCAATAGAAGTACTTATTGGCAGCAGGCGGATTGATCGGTCCGGCGATATGGCCCGAACCACTCAGGACAAAGCGCACCGGTCCGCTCAGCAGCCGACTGCCCGCGTAGTTGGAAGTCCACGGTGCGATATGGTCTTCAATCGCCGATAGGAAGTAGGTCGGCACCTTGATTTGTCCCAGATCAATCGGTGTGCCCAACAGGGAAATGCCGCCTGGATCCTTCAGCCGGTTGTGCTGGTAGAAGTTGCGCAGGTAGAAGCTGTGCATCTTGGCCGGCATCCGAGTCGAGTCCGAATTCCAGTACAGTAAATCGAAGGGGAACGGATCCTTACCCAGCAGGTAGTTATTGATGAAGAACGACCACATCAGATCGTTGGCGCGCAACATGCTGAAGGTGGTCGCCATCTCGCTACCATCCAGATAGCCCTTGACCGCCATGCGTTTTTCCAGAGAGGCAATCTGTTCTTCTTCGATAAACACACCCAGCTCGCCGGGATCTGCAAAATCCAGCATGGTGGTCAAGTGCGTGCCGGACAAAATACGCGGCGTACCCTTAGCCGCCAGGTAGGCGTTGGTGATCGCCAGCAAGGTGCCGCCTAGGCAATAACCCAGGGCATTGACTTCGGATTCGCCAGTCGCCTGCTCGATCGCATCCAACGCCGCCAGCGGACCATCCTTCAGATAATCGTCGAAAGCCTTTTCGGCCATTCTCTCGTCCGGATTCACCCAGGACATGAGGAATACGGTGAAACCCTGATCCACCGCCCATTTGATCAGCGAGTTCTTGGGCCGCAGGTCCATGATATAGAACTTGTTGATCCACGGAGGGAAAATCAAAAGAGGCTTCTTGAAGACCTCCGGCGTGGCGGCATCGTACTGCAGAAGCTGCATCATCTCGTTTTGATAGACCACCTTGCCGGGCGTCGTGGCGACGTTCTTGCCCAGTTCGAAGGCGTTCATATCGGTCATGCGGATATTGAGCTTGCCCTTGCCGCGCTCCAGATCGTCGAGCATGTTCTTCAGGCCATTGATCAGATTCTGGCCACCGGACTCGATCGTAGCGCGCACCACTTCTGGATTGGTGGTGGCAAAATTGCTCGGCGCGAGCCCATCCACAAACTGCCGGGTATAAAATTGCAGCTTCTTCTTAGTCTTTTCATCAAAGCCTTCGACATCAGCCACCGTGTCCTGAATCCAGTTGGCAGTCAGCAGATACGATTGCTTGATGTAAGAGAACAAGACATTGTCCTGCCAGTCATCATGTTTGAATCGTTTGTCGCCCTTAGGCTCCTTCACCACCGTTTCCAGGGGTTGGCCACTAAAGAGCGCGGGCACAGCCTTCTGCCATAGATCCATGTAGTTCTGCCACAGCGCCATCTGCGCCTGGGCCAGCTTGGCGGGGTCCGCCAACATCTTCTGGGTCAATTCCATGAATGATTTGCCCAGGCTCATCTTGTCCTGCAGATCGAAGGTGCCGTCCGTTTTCTGCCGGTTCAGAAATTCCTTGACGATTACCTGACTTTTCTCAGCGATGTGGGAAAAAAGTTGCGCCATTTCCGCCGGATCAGGCATTTTCACTTCCGGCAATTTGGCTTCGGGGGTCTTTTGCTCAGCCATGCGTCATTCCTCTCATCGTGATGGTGGTGTGCTGATCGGCTTTATATTCTAGCTGAAGTTACAGCTTCGGCAGCAGGAGCACCCCATAAAAACAGGGGCGCCCCATAAAAAAACGAGCGGACAGACCGCCGTGACGATTTCACGGCTAGCCTGTCCGCGCTTGGGGGCGCGAACCCCCATCCCCTTAATTATTTAGCGACCAGCGCCTTCAGCTCCTGCAAGCTTTCCGTGACGCGCTTGTTGATGATGGCAAACGCCTCTGTATTGGACTTGCTCACCATCTCCGCCAGCTCACGCGCATTGGCCAGGGCCTGTTCAAACGCCTTGCGCACTAATTCAGCCTGCTTGGTGGTCAGCTCTTGCGGATTGCTGCCCGCGCTGGCCAGCTGCTGGGCGACGGCAGAGACTTCACTCAACGACTGGCTGAGAATTTCAGCCTGACGCTGCGCGACGGCCTGCACGCCTTGCACAGCTGCCTGATTGGCGGCAGTCAGCGCTTCGATATTCTTACGCTGGGCATCCATGACCGCCTGCATGTCAAAGCCGGGGATTTTGACATCGCCCAGCATTTTGGTCATATCGAACTTGCCCAAGTCAAACTTGCTGAAATCCATGTTGGCAAACGGATTGAAGGGGTTGTTAGCCATGAAAAACTCTCCTCATGCAAACCAGGTTAAGGGTGATTGTGCACTGCAACATCGTTTCGCGCATTCTGCATCCTGCCATCGCG
>JBATSQ010000084.1:0-4914 GCA_049293375.1 Candidatus Contendibacter sp. | reverse complement strand
GGCCTGGGCGAGGCGCTCGCGGGCTTCGGCATCGCGGAAGGCTGATTCCTTGCGGCCTTCCGCCTCCAAAATCGCGGCTTGTTTTTGCCCTTCAGCAGCCAGGATCGCCGCCTGGCGCTCGCCTTCGGCCACCAGGATCGCGGCCCGCTTGTCGCGTTCTGCCTTCATTTGGCGGGCCATAGAATCCACCAAGTCTTTGGGGGGCGCGATATCCTTAATTTCGATACGGATCACCTTCAGGCCCCACGGACTGGTGGCTTCGTCCACCACGAGCAGCAGCCGGGCGTTAATTTCATCACGCTTGGACAGCAGCTCATCGAGGTCCATCGACCCCATGACCGTGCGCAGATTGGTCATGGTCAGATTCAGGATGGCGAATTCCAGATTGTTGACCTCGTAGGCCGCCTTGGCAGCGTCTAGCACCTGATAGAACACTACGCCGTCCGAGCGAACGATGGCGTTATCCTTGGTGATGATTTCCTGCGAGGGCACATCCAGCACCGTCTCCATCATATTGATCTTGTGGCCGATGCGATCCATGACCGGCACGATGAAGTTAAGTCCCGGCGTCAGAGTCTGGGTGTAGCGGCCAAAGCGCTCGACGGTGTATTCCATGCCTTGTGGCACCGATTTGACGCCGAGGAAAATCAAGATGATGATGAAAATCACTAGGCCAATGACAAAGGCGGCGAAACCTCCCATGATGTACGTTCTCCCGTGATGGTTGCTCAAACAGGGTTTACAGCAGGTGCTAAGAGGCCGGAACGCGCATCCACCATGACGTGCAGCGGGGGATCGTCAGCACCGTTCCAGGCCACTACTTGCCAATAGGGCGCGCCGTCCTCGTTACCGTACAGCGCCGCCGAATCTGGCAATACTTGATCTGTTCCAGCCTGGGCGGCGAGGGCGGTCAAGGCGGTCGGTAAAATCTGGTCAAGATCCTGTAGCCAAGCACCCAGCGTAAGAGGAGCCAGGGGCGTGCTGGCCGTGAGTTCAGCCCATTCTTCCGCGTTGTCCGCCTGTTCAAATTCTCGTTCCATGGCGGTCACCGCCAAGGTGCCTACTTCTGGAGCGAGCAACACGTCAAAGCCTCGCAGCCGACGAATTCGACGTTGTGGCTCATCAACGCAACTGCGAAACGAGTAACGAAATTCCAGTAACACCACCGCGCCGGCGGTGTCACGATCCAATTCTATCACCACAGCTTCCAGCACGGCGTGCAGGTCGGTGCGTTGCGCGAGCGGCAACGCCAGCGCATAACCGGCGCGCACCGTGGCGAACTGCGCCGGTTCTGGCAGCCGGTGCCGAGCGACCACGATGCCCGGTGCGGCTCCAGTGAACCCGGCGGTGTGGAGGCCATGCGCGGCCAGTAGTCGGCGGGTGTGGCGGTCAGCAGCGCGCACCACCAGACTGGCCAGCGGCCAGGCTTGCCGCCACACGCCGGTGATCGCACCCCACAGCCCCAGCCGGGCGGAGCCCGTGGTCGTATCCGCGCGCAACCAGCCACGCGCCAGCAGGGCTTGAACTTCCCGTTGATAACTGGCGGCCAGCAAGCCTGCAGGATCATTGACCGCCTGTTCGAGTTTGGCTAGGTTGACTGGTTGTGCCAAGGCGGTGACCAAGCCGTGGTGCAGGACATACAGGGCGCGTGGTTCCCACACATCCTTAAGCTGAAACCGCGCCAGATAGTCGGGGGCGGGCAGGCTGTAGGGTAGGCCCAGATTGTTGAGCGTCAGTACCCGGCCGTCGTGAAATTCGGTGGCGAATTCGATAAAGCGCCGCGCGGACTGGATGCCGTCGCCGCTCTCAATATAGACCGCAATCGCCCCAACCCCCTGTAGCGGCTGTCCCATCAGGCGCAGCCAGGCAACAGCGTTGCGCACCAGCTCATTGCAGCGGAAGTCGCCGTAATGAATAAAGCCGTCAGCGGCTAGCGCCTCAGCAGCGTCAGTGAATTCAATCCAGGCTGTGTCTGGCAACTCAACCAGTTGCACCGGCAAAAAGCGTGGACGCAACGGCTGGCGCAGGTGAAGGAGAGTCAACGGAACCCCAATCAGCAACTGCGGCAGCAAGGCCAGCGGTGCGATCAGCCATTTCAACAGACGAATCAAGGCCACTAGTGCTAGGGAAGGGAGCAGCACCAATTGGCGTAGCAAAGAGAGCAGGATGCGGCGCACGACTAGCTCTGCTCGTCCAGTGAGCCGAGACTGAAAAACTGGCCCTGGCTCCAGACTCCATAGAGTGGACCCTGGTGGGTCGCGCGCGCTTCGCCCAAGTCGATCAGCTCCAAGAATACCGCGCGCGTGAGCAGCGCGCGCAACCGGCCGCGCACCTCAAGATAAGGCGATGGCTGGCCATCAGAACGGCTATATTCGACGATGAGGGGATGCTCGGCATCTGCGGTGACAACATCACCAATATTAGTGGTGAAGGTGAGCGTTTGGGCTTTGCCGTGGCCGCTCGCACACAGGGCCACCGCTCGAAACGGTGCGTCATCGACCTGAATACGCCATTTCTCCACCGGTGTGACCAGATAGTACTGACCATCGGCGTCGCGGCGCAGAATGGATGCAAACAACCGCACCAGCGCCTCACGCTCGATGGGCCGACCTTGGTGATGCCACAGGCCATCGCGGGTGATGCGTAAATCCATGACGCCGCTCAGCGGCGGATCCCAGCGCTCGACGGGGGGCAGCGGCCGGTGGGGCAGTTGGGCGGTGAGGAAGGTGGGGTCGACTTGGGAAGGGGACATGGGTTCCAGCGCCACGCGGTCGGATTCATTTATTATCATCCATTATGGACGATCAAAAACCCAGCGGCGCAAATCCACGACCTCTAAAAAGCAGTTGCTCCCTCCCTCAAGCGAAGGAGGGTCATAAGACGCTCTCAGCCTTCGGTAGTGGCGCTGCGCAGATCGCGGTAAACGCGCATGACTTTCTCCGGGTAGGCGGAGCTGCGCAGATTCAGGCTACCGTTGTAGCGCAGTAGCGCCCGCCGCAGGTTGCCGGATTGATCGTCGAGATAATCAGAGAGAATCTGAGCGCCGGTATAAATATTCTTGGCGGGATCGAACAGTGCGTGGCGGCCACCGATTTCCCGAACCTTACTGGAATGGGCACCAGGCATGACCTGCATCAGGCCCCGCGCACCCACGCGGCTCACGGCGCGCTCATTGAACATCGATTCCACGGCGATGATAGCGAGGATAAGTTCCGCCTCCAGTTGATGGGTTTCCGCACTGCGAATCGCCGCGTCCACGATCCGCCGCGCTTTGCCATCGGTGACCTGGTAGCGATCCTGGATGTGGTCAGCGAGGCGGTCGAGCCTACGCTGGTGGGCTAGGGTGGCGGCGGTGGCGGCATCAGCGGGGAAGAGGCTGGCCCGGTTTTGGCGGTCGGTGACCGTATCGCTGAGCATAGCGGTCGTGAGGAGGGCGACTTGTTCGCCATCTACATCGATATCTTGTGGCTGAGCCCAGACTGTAGCGGTTAGCAACAGCACCGCGCCCACAGCGCCTGACTTCAGGGCGAACGCTAGCCTATCCTTCACAGATTCCGTCAAGTGCATAAAGACCTCCGTCGTTGATCAGTACGAACTCTATAATTTCGCCATAGAGAGTGTGCTTGATGGGTTCTCATCCCGAATGAGCGAGGGGTGTCCGCAACCCAGATCGGTCGGTGCCGATCCTCATAAACCCGACCTAAGCAACTCCGGGCCTGACCCTGCTGGGTATGGGAGCCGGTGTCGCCTGACGTTCCCCAACCGGTGTTAGCAGCGCAACAGACCAAGGCGGGAACATACTGCAATACAGCATGACTGGACTATGAAAACACGATCTTAAAATGCTTTGCAAGTATCTAATTGGCAAAAGAATAATTATTTCTGGATTTAAAAATGCATTCTGAGCAATGATTATTTAAAATTTACTCTTATAAAATAATGAGTTATGTTTTTGATTTGTTTTTTTGACGAAAATTATAATTTTGTTTAAAAAACAAAACCTTAAAAATTTTTCCTGGGCAATCTTCTTATTGAGATCGGCTATCGACTGGAAATAATTTACAAGGAAAATTAATTATTGTTGACAAAACAGCAGATATATAAAATAATTTACTAATATCAATAGCTTATTCTATTATTGCGTATGATTCCAAGTCACTGATTTTTTATATTAACTGTTTGAATATTATTTATTTTTAATAATTTTCCAGAGAACATAAGTTCAGCGTAGGGCGCTCTAGTGGCATGGGATTTGCCGCGTGAGGCAGGATGAGCGCCTGAGGCGTAAGATGCTCTGCGCCGACCCAGCGCGTTGGAGAGGGCCATCGACGATCTGGGCCGGGAATGTGACGGTAAATTGGGCGCTTTGGAGACACGACGAATGGGTAATCGGCTTTCCAAAATCTATACGCGCACCGGCGACGGCGGCACCACCGGATTAGGCAATGGCGATCGGGTGGCCAAGGACTGCGCGCGGATCGAGGCCATTGGCGCGGTGGATGAATTGAACTGTGCGGTGGGCAGAGTGTTGGTGCACGATCTGCGCGTGAGTATCCGCGATTGCCTGCAAGAGGCGCAGCACAAGCTGTTTGATTTGGGCGGAGAACTCAGTATTCCGGGCTATCAAGCGGTGCGGGATGAGGATGTGACCGCGTTGGAAGCCGTGTTAAACGACTTTAATGGGGTGTTGCCGCCGCTGAAGGATTTTATTTTGCCAGGCGGCGGACCCGCTGCCGCCGATTGCCACATGGCACGAGCCGTTTGTCGGCGCGCGGAACGGCGGGTCGTCGCGCTGGCGCGCGATGAAGAGGTCGGTGAAGCGCTGCGGGTCTATCTCAACCGCTTGTCTGATTTGCTCTTCGTGTTATGCCGGATCCTGGCCCGCGACGAGGGGGGCGTTGAAGTAGTGTGGCG
>JBATSQ010000083.1:0-9010 GCA_049293375.1 Candidatus Contendibacter sp. | reverse complement strand
CACCAGTTTTGCGGCGGCTGTGGCGCGCCAACCCAGCGGCGGGCCGATGAGCGCGCCCGGCACTGCGTCGCCTGCAATGCCATGCTTTATCCGCGCTTGGCACCGGTGGTGATGGTGCGCGTGCTGCGTGAGGGGCGGATTCTCCTGGCCCGACCGCCGCGTTTAGCGCCGGGGGTCTATAGTGTTTTGGCGGGCTTTGTGGAGGCGGGTGAAACGCTGGAACAAGCCATCCAGCGCGAAGTTCTAGAAGAAGTGAATATTTGCGTGCGCAATTTACGCTATTTCGCCAGCCAATCCTGGCCGTTCCCGCATTCGCTGATGATTGCCTTTAGCGCCGACTACGCTGGAGGTGAGTTGCGGGCCGATGGCAAGGAAATTGTCGAAGCGGGGTGGTTTGCGCCGGATCATCTGCCAGGCTTGCCCAGTCCGATGAGCATGGCGTGGCGCTTGATTCAGGATTTCGCGGCAAGCACGAGGTGACGGGCTGTGCAACAGAACGCTGCTGGCTTGGCTGATTTCCATAAGGCGCGTTTTGAAGCGCTATGGGACCGCGCTGCTGGCGGCGCATCGGCGACGGCTGGTTCGGTTTACGGGTGTTTGACGCAGCTCTATGGCGAACCCCATCGTCACTATCATACCTTGGAGCACATTGGGCGCTGCCTGGCGGAATTCGACGAGGTGGCAGCCTTGGCCGAGGATCCCGATAGCGTTGAATTAGCCCTGTGGTTCCATGACGCGGTTTACACTCCGTGCGCGGTGGACAATGAATGGCGCAGCGCCGAGTTGTTCCGTCACTGCGCAGAAGGCCACACCGAACCGGCCCTGCAACAGCGTGTGTGCGATTTGATTATGGCCACCACTCACCGACAAGCTCCGGAGCGGCGGGACGAGTGCTTAATTGCGGACATTGATCTTGCCGGTTTCGGGCTGCCGTGGGAGGTGTTTGAGCGCGACAGTCAGCACCTCCGCGTAGAATTCCAGCAGGTGGCCGATCAAAAATATTATCCTGATTTATTAGGTTTTTTCCTTGTGTTGCAAGAGCGGCCTGTTTTTTTTCGCACGAAATTCTTTCAGGGGCGCTATGAATCGAACGCGCGCGCTAACCTGGCGCGCGCCATCGCCGGGTTGCACGCGCGCGGATATCGCTGATGAGCCAATGGCGCTAAGGCAGCCGCCATGACCCGAAAAGTGCAGCGACCTGTAGGGCCTGAGCAGGTATTGGTGACCGTATTGTTCGCCGATATTTGTGGTAGCACGCGGCTGTTTGAACAAGAAGGGGATGTCCGCGCGCGCCGCATTGAGGCGCAAACGCTCGGCGTGCTGGCGGGTGTCGTTAGCGTGTGCGGTGGCACAGTCGTCAAGACCATCGGCGATGAAATCATGGGCAGTTTTGCCGATGCGGAACTCGCGGTGCACGCCGCTTGTGAGATGCACCAGGCGCTGAAGGCCAATCTGGAATTAGCGCAACTTAATATAGCCATCAGGATTGGCCTGCATCATGGGCCGGTACTCATCGAAAAAGGTGATGTGTTTGGGGATGCGGTGAATGTCGCGGCGCGCATGGCGACGCTGGCCAGAGCGGATCAGGTTATCACTACGGATGAGACGGTCAGGCAGTTGCCGTTGACGGTGCAGGGAACCGTGCGTCGTTTGGGACCTTTGCGGGTTCGCGGCAAGCGGGAAGATATGGAAGTCTACGAGATCATCTGGCGGGACTCTGACAGTCTGACCCAGATGCCCAGGTCTGGTCAGGAAGAACTGCGCAGGCTGCTCTTTGCGCGGCTGGTTTTGGAGTATCGCGGTAATCGTGTGGAATTAGTGCCTAGCAAGCAGGTGTTTAGCTTGGGGCGTGGCGAGCGCAACAGCCTGGTGGTGGATCGGGAGCTGGTGTCGCGCAGTCACGCCGACATCGAATTTCTTCAAGGCCAATTTATTTTGGCCGACCACAGCACCAACGGCACTTATCTTTTACTGGAAGGCGGCGCGCGTTTCTTTGTACGGCGGGAGGAACTAACCCTGCACGACCGAGGGATCATTTGCCTGGGGCAGGCGGTCACGAACGACGATGCCGACCTGATTTATTACCAGTGTGATTATCCTGCCTGAAGCAGAGGCTGGCTCTCCGGCTTGAGCACCAAAAATAACGCAAAATACGGCCCCGGCGTGGCGGGAATCTCGGCGAAGCGTTTGATGACCCGCTCCGCTGGCCGACTGGCCTGTTCGATATATAACGTATCTTCCGCGCGGCCGGTTTCCCGCAGCAACTCCAGCAAGCGCGGCCGGTGTCGTCCTGGCTTCAGAATCGCCACGCTCTCGCTGCTCAGCAAGGTCTGCCGTAACACCGCATCGCCGGCGGTGGCGGGAACCACGGTCAAGCGCTGTTCGCCGGTGATGAGCGGGGTTGCGGCGGCGGCCCCGGCGGCGCTGACCGAGTTGATGCCCGGAATCACCACGCAGGGGAAGCGCTTGCCCAAGCGTTGCAGTAAATAACTGAAACTGCCGTAAAACAGCGGGTCGCCTTCGCATAAAACCGCTACATCCCGGCCAACGCTCAGTTCTTCCGCGATGAGAACCGCCGCTTCATCATAGCCTTGATTGACCGGGCCACGATCCAGCATACAGGGCATGGTGATCGGGATCTCCCGTTGGCCCGTCAGCCATTGTGACGCGATGTCGCGGGCCTGGGCGCTGCCTTGCGGGGTGGCGGGGTAGGCGACCACCGGCACGCTTTGCAGAATCCGCGCCGCTTTGAGGGTCAGCAATTCCGGGTCGCCGGGGCCGACGCCGACGCCATAGAGCGTGCCGGTCTCGCTCATCGCGGTTTCTCCAGTTTCATCAACAGCACTGGCAGATAGGGGCGCATGACCCGTTGTCCGGCCAATTGTTCCGCGCGGGCGATGCTCAACTCCGTCCATTCCGCTGCCCGGTCGCCGACAAAGGTGTGCAGATCGACCCGGCTCTCTTCGGTGACGGCGCTGGCCACCAAGCGGCCGCCCGGCAATAGCCGTGCCCAGACCGCCGCCAGCATTTCACCCAAACTGCCGCTGCTGCCGCCGATGAAGACGGCGTGTGGATCGGGCAGTTCGGCGAACGCTTCCGGGGCGTGGCCCGCAACAACGTGTAAGTTACCGACGACGCCGAAGCGTTCGCGGTTGACGCCCAGATGCTCCAGCCGTTCCGGGTGAACTTCGACGGCGTACACTTCGCCATACGGATTCCAGCGCGCCCATTCGACCGACACGCCGCCGCAGCCCGCGCCGACATCCCAACCGATTTCCTCGGCGCTTGGGGAGAGCAATGAGAGAATGGTCAGCCGTACTTCGCGCTTGCTCAACAGGCCCTTACCCGGTTCCGCGCCGGTGCTGAACCGGTCGTCGGGGATGCCGGGAAATTCGGGTAGCACGCCGCCCGGCCCGCGCGTTTCGACGATGACGACATTCAGCGGCGAAAACTCCCCGGTCGCATTGGCCAGTTCAGCCGCTTGAAAGGCGCGAAATCGCTCTTGATCACCGCCTAAATCCTCCGCCACCCAAATGTTGGATTCATTGAAGCCGGTTTCGACCAAGATCCGGGCAATAGCGACGGGCGAGCTTTCACGGTCGGTGAGCAGGGCATACAGCCGATGGCCTTGCAAGGCGGAGCGTAAGCTGGCGAGCGGTCGACCGTGCAGGCTGACCCATTGCGCCTGTTGCCACGGTCGGCCCAAGCGGGCGAAGGCAGCTTGGATGCTGGAGACGTTCGGATAAAACGCCAACTGTTCGGCTGAAAATTGGCGGAGCAGGGTGCTGCCGATGCCAAAAAACAGCGGATCGCCGGAGGCTAGAATGGCAATCCGTCGTCCGGCGTTGGCGCGCAACAGGTCTGGCAAACCGCTCATCGGGCTGGGATAGGAGCGTTTTTCGGCGCTCAAATTTTCCGGCGTCGCGGCCAGGTGGGCGGTCGAGCCGATAATCAGTTCCGCCTGTTCCAACGCTGTCCTCGCGGCTTGGCCCAGCGCGGCGGCTTCCATCCCCATGCCGATCACTTGAATCGGCGGGCCAGGCCAATCCAGTTCGGTGGCCATCAAAAGCGAATCCCGTTGGCCATCCGCGCCAGGGCGTTGACCGTGGCGGCGGCCAAGGCGCTACCGCCGCGTCGGCCCAACAGGACGATGCACGGCGTTTGAAATTCGCTCGGTGCCACCTCCCACAACGCCTGTTTCGATTCGGCAGCGTTGATGAAACCGACCGGCATCCCGATGATCAGCGCCGGGCGGGGTGCGCCTGCATCCAGCAAATCCAGCAACCGAAACAGGGCGGTTGGCGCGTTGCCGATGGCGACGATGGAACCGGCCAGGCGCGCGGGCCATTCCGCCATCGCCGCCATCGAGCGAGTTTCCCCGGTCTGACGGGCGCGTTCGGCTACTTCGGGCGCATTCAGAAAACAATGCACCTGGCCTTTTAAGTAGCGCTTGCTGATGCCCCGGCTGACCATTTCGATGTCGCACAGCACGTCCGCGCCTTGGGTCAAGGCAGCGAGGCCAGCCGCCACCGCGTGGGGACTAAAACGCAAATCCTGCACGATGCCGGGATCGCCGGAGGTATGCACCAAGCGCATCGCCACCTGCTGTTGGTCGGCGTCGAAACGGGACAGATCGGTCAACTGGCGGATTTGGGCGAAGGATTGGCGTTCGATCTCATCGGGATCGCTGAGGTAGTCGAATCGGGGCATGACGGCTCCGGCGCGCGGCGGTCAGCCGTGCGGGGTAGAGTGATGAGGATGATGATGGTGGTGATGGCCGTGCTCGTGGTGGTGCGCGTGATCGTGGTCGTGAGCGGAGTCCTGGTCGTGATGATGGCCGGTTTGCGGTGCGCCTTGCCAATCTTCACGACCGACGACCGGCGCGCGGTACGGGCAGAATTGGCAATTCATGTGCGCATTGCCGCTTTCCGCTTCCGTTAGCCGTTCCAGAAAGGTGGCGACCACCAGCGGGTGAGCGTTCAAATAAGGGGCGACCGCCGCTCGCACCTCGGCGTGGCGACTTTGGTGGTCGGCCACGGTAGCGCGCACCTGCTCGACCAGGCGGCCAGTGAACAACAAATACGGAAAGACGATCACACGCTTGAAGCCCAGCCGGTGAGTCTGTTCCAGGGCGTCGGCCATCAGCGGCGCGGCCACGGCGGTATAGGCGGTTTCCGCCCAACCGAAGCCCATGCCTTCCCACAAGATCCGGGTGATCTTGCTGATGTTGGAATTGGCGTCGGGATCGGAACTGCCGCGCCCGATCACCAACAACAGCGTGTCCTTGCGCTGATAATCCGGGCCGAAGTCGGTTTCGATACTCTCGATGCGCTCCCGCGCGACTTGCAGCAGGTTGGGATGAACGCCTAAATCCGCGCCGAAGCGGATATTCGTGTCCGGGTGTTGTTCCTGAAAAGCGTTGAGCAGCACCGGCAGGTCATTCTTGACGTGGCCGGCGGCCATCAACAGGGCCGGTAATGCCGTGATATGGCGGAAACCTTGTTGGCGCAGCGTTTCCAAGGCGGTCGGCACGCTGGGTTCAACCAGTTCCAGAAAGCCCGCCAGACAGGTTCGGTCGGGTAGGGCTTCCCGCAACTGCTCGGCCAGATTGTGAAATTCGGCAACGCCGGCGGCGAGCCGGGTGCCGTGGCCGATCAACAAAACGGCGGGATGAGAGGGCGGTGGGTTCATTACCGGACAAGTCTGTTGGAATAGTCTGGGAACATGAGAGGCATGGTACGAGTCCAGATCATCAGTTAAGCATTTTGCTCAACAAAAAAGTGAAAAAAGGCGCGCCGAAGCGCGCCTTTCTCCAATCAGGGAAGGCTCAGTCGTCGTTCGGGGCCATCCAGCGATAGAAGAAGCCGGCCAGCGCCGCACCAACAATGGGTGCAAGCCAGAATAGCCACAACTGCTGTAACGCCCAGCCACCCACAAAAATTGCCTGGCTGGTGCTGCGCGCTGGATTCACCGACGTGTTGGTGACTGGGATGCTGATGAGATGGATCAGGGTCAGACCCAGGCCGATGGCGATAGGCGCGAAACCACTGGGTGCATTTTTGTGTGTCGCACCGAGAATGATGATCAGGAACATGAAGGTCATGACCAACTCGCAGATTAGTGCGGCGTTCATCCCATATTTACCTGGCGAATGCTCGTCGAAACCATTGGCTGCGAAGCCGCTGGCGACCACATCAAAGCCCGGTTTGCCTGTGGCAATCATATAAATAATCGCGGCACCAACCAGGCCGCCTAGCACCTGGGCAACGATATACGGCAGCAGGTCGGAGGCTGGGAAGCGCCCGCCCGCCCACAGGCCCACCGACACAGCGGGGTTCAAGTGGCAGCCGGAAATGTGGCCGATGGCGTAGGCCATGGTTAGCACAGTCAGGCCGAAGGCTAGGGATACGCCCACCAGGGCAATGCCGATATTGAAGCTGTCGGTTCCCACGGAGGCCACGAATACAGCAGCCAATACGGCGCTGCCGCAACCGCCCAGCACCAGCCAAAGAGTGCCGATGAACTCGGCGGCAAGACGATTGGTTAGCGGCATCATTTTTTTCTCCTGCTAGAGATTAGTATCATCAAAAAAAACCGCTACAAAACCGGTGCGGTGATGTAGCATTTTCGTTGTTTGCCTTGATAAGGTCCGAGGGCAACGCACACACCTCCGAACGGCGCATGAGAATAGCAGCCTCGAACGCGAAAATCTCCTGCTAATTTTTTATCACACTTATCACATTAAGGTGTTTCCTGATGGCGGATTACCAGAAAGACAGTGCTCTAGCGCCGCACAAATGGCGTTTTTTCCGCTCTGGTGGATTTGACCAGGTGCGCCTCGAAAACGGCCTCGATCTCAAGGCGCTCGATCAGTTGGATCCCAAGCTGTGGGCTACGCTCAGTTGCCCTACCAGCGGTTTGGAGTTTGACGACAAAACTTTACAGTTGATCGATAGCGACGGTGATGGGCGCATCCGGGTGCCGGAAATCCTCAAGGCGGTGGATTGGGTCGCCAAGGCGCTTAAAAATCCGGAGGACATGACCAAGGGTATGGAGTCCTTGCCGCTGGCGGCCATCAACGAGAACACTCCCGAAGGACTGGAAGTGCTGAACTCGGCCAACCAAATCCTAACGCACCTTGGCAAGGGTGATGCGACCGCTATCACGGTCGAGGACACGGCGGATTCGGCCAGCGTGTTTGCCAACGCCCACATCGACCCTGAAGGCTTGCTCACGGCTGATGTGGCCGAGGACGAGGCGACTCGCTCGGTGATTAAAGACATCATCGCCAGCGTCAACCCGGAGGCAGACGCCAGCAAGACCCCGACTTTATCGGCGCAGCAGATCGAGCAATTCTTCGCCGAAGCCCAGGCGTATTCCGGCTGGTGGCGCGAGCGCGAGCGCGATCCTGCCAATCTGCTGCCGTTTGGTGAAAAAACCGAAATGGCGGTGGGCGCTTTTGAGGCGGTCAAGGATAAGATCGACGATTATTTTACCCGCTGTCGGTTGGCGACCTTCGACACCCGCGCTACCGTGCCGCTTAATCCGGCATTGACCGAATATGAAGCGCTGGCCGGGAAGAATCTTTCCAGCGGCTCAGAAGAAATTTCCGTTTTGCCATTAGCCAGAATCGAGGGGGGTAAGCCGCTGCCGCTGGAAACCGGCCTGAATCCCGCTTGGGCCGCCGCCATGGCCGAGTTTCGCGCCAAGGTTGCAGTGCTGGGGGCGCAAGACAAGACCAATCTGACCGCTGAGGAATGGCAAGCGCTCTGTGCCAAGTTCGCCGCACACAAGGCCTGGCTGGGCAACAAGAAAGGCGCCTCGGTCGAAAGCCTGGGCTTGGCCCGCATCGACGAAATCCTCAAGGGCGGCTACCAGGAGAAACTAGCCGTCCTGGTCGAAAAATATAAAACCCTCGCCGCCGAGATCAACACGATCACCGCTGTGGATCGGCTGGTTCGTTATCACAGCAGCTTATTTCGGTTGCTGAATAACTTCGTGTCCTTCCGCGATTTCTATACGCCTGGCTACAAAGCCATTTTCCAGGCCGGTACGCTTTATATCGATGGTCGCAGCTGTGAGCTGTGTTTGCGGATCGACGATATGGCCAAGCACGCCGAAATGGCCAACCTGAGCGGTATCTACCTGGCCTATTGCGAATGTCGGCGGCGGGGCGGCGAAGAAAAGATAACCATCGCTGCCGCTATGACCAACGGTGACGCAGACAACCTCATGGTTGGTCGTAATGGTATCTTTTTTGACCGGGGTGGACAGGATTGGGACGCCACCATCGTCAAGATTATCGAGCACCCGATTAGCGTTAAACAGGCGTTCTGGTATCCCTACAAACGCATCGGCAAGATGGTTGGCGAGCAGATCGAAAAGATGGCCGCCGCACGCGACAAGGCGGCGGCTGACAAGGCGGCGACTGGTGTCACGGATGCGGCGCAGAAGGCCGAGGCGGGCAAGGCTCCGGCCGCACCCTTTGATGTCGGTAAGTTCGCCGGTATTTTCGCCGCCATCGGCCTGGCTGTTGGCGCGATCGGCACCGCCATCGCTTCGGTGGTGACCGGGTTCATGGGGCTGAAGGCATGGCAGATGCCTCTTGCCATTGTCGGGTTGGTGTTGCTGATTTCCGGCCCCTCCATGGTGATCGCGTTCCTTAAGTTGCGTAAGCGCAATCTGGCACCTTTGCTGGATGGCAACGGCTGGGCGGTCAACACCAGAGCCACCATCAACATACCGTTCGGCACTTCGCTAACCAAGGTTGCGGTGTTGCCGCCCGGAGCGCAACGTTCGTTTACCGATCCCTACGCCGAAAAGAAAACACCCTGGAAGTCTTATCTATTTCTCTTGGTCTTATTGGTCGCCGCCGCCTTTTTGTGGCAGAAGGGTTATTTACAGGAATGGCGCGAGCGCTTTTTGAAGCAGGAAACTCCGGCCCCGGCGGCTGCACCGGCCCCGGCGGCTACACCGGCCCCGGCGGCTGCACCGGCCCCGGCGGCTACAC
>JBATSQ010000082.1:0-24199 GCA_049293375.1 Candidatus Contendibacter sp. | reverse complement strand
TGACCGGGATACCGACGCTTTGCTTGATGGCGCGAATGGTCGCGTAGTCCACCGGCCCGGTGTAACCACAGGCGCGGGTGCGGCCATGCACGGCCAGCGCCTGAATCCCGGCCTGTTCGGCGATGCGCGCGATGGCGACGCCATTGCGGTGGGCGGCATCCCAGCCAGTGCGGATTTTGAGGGTGACTGGAACGCTTACTGCGGCGACCACGGTTTCCAAAATGCGCCCGACCAGCGCCTCGTCGCGCAGCAGTGCCGCGCCGGCTTGTGTACCGCAGACCTTTTTGGCCGGACAGCCCATGTTGATGTCGATGATGTCCGCCCCTTGCTGAACGTGCCAACGGGCGGCTTCGGCCAGCGCGCCGGGATCGGCGCCCAGCAGTTGCACGCTGCGCGGTCCCACCTCGCCGGTGGTGTCGAGGCGTAGTCGCGTCTTACGGCAATGTCGAAGCCGGATATCGGCGCTCACCATCTCCGAAACCGCCAGGCCCGCGCCCAGGCGGCGGCACAGTTGGCGGAACGGGTGGTCGCTGACGCCAGCCATGGGGGCCAAAAAAACCGGTGGATGGAGCCTATGGACGCCAAGCTTCATACATAATGGACCTAACGGACAGGATTGCTGGGAAGCGGTTAGAACGGGGGCTGCGGCGCTGCCAATGGCGCGTCTCTCGTTCGGCTACGGCTAAACCAGCAGAACTGACACAAATATGTTCTTGAACCTGCTCTGGTGATCGACTTCGTGCGTGGTTGTTTGTATGGGCATTGAGCCACTGATTAGTCTTGTTGAAATTACCGCCATCGTTGTATCCGCTGTTTCCGGCTTGATTGAAGCGGTGCGCAAGCGCATGGATTTGTTTGGGATCTTTGCTGTCGCATCTACCACTGCGTTTGGCGGTGGTACGGTGCGGGATGTCTTGCTGGACCGTAGGCCCCTGTTCTGGGTACAGCACCATGAATATGTCTGGCTGGTGGTGGCGTTGACCGTGATTGCGCCACCTCTGCTGCGGGTGGTCCGCCATCGCCTGGCGCAACACTTGATGCAAGCGACCGACGCCGTGGGCTTGGGTTTGTTCAGTATTTCCGGCGCGTCGCTGGCGCAGGCAGCGGGAATGCCACTCATTGTTGTTCTGATTATTGGGAGTCATTACCGGGGTGTTCGGCGGAGTGATGCGTGATGTGCTGTGCAATCAAATCCCAGTGGTCTTTCAAGATCACTACCCCTATGCCTTATGCGCGCTGTGTGGTTGCTTTGGCTATTAGGCGCTCTGCGGCGCAGGGGTAAAGCCAGGGTCGGCTTTACTGATCGGCGCGGCTATCGTCGCTGGATTGCGGCTGTTAGTGTTGGCGTACGATCGGCGCGTGCCGCGCTGGCCCGGTGTGTTCAAGGATTAACCGCGCCACCGTCGATGGGATGCGGCGACGGGTTGGGATCCGGTCCGGGCTGGCGCACGCCTTCCAACAGCACCCAGTCCTCGCGCACCTGCCGGATAGTGAGCCGAAAAGCGCCCGCAAACGCAGCCTGCACGGCTGGCGCGTGGGGCTGCAAAATCCCGGACAACACCAACCAACCGCCCGGCTTGATCCGCCGTGCAAACTCCGCCGCCAACTGCACTAAAATACCCGCCAGGATATTGGCGACTAGCACATCAAACCTAAGGTCCATGGGTAGCGCGGTGGGACTGGATAGATCAATGCGATCCTCAACCTGGTTTTCAGCGGCGTTAGCGTCGCTAGCCAGCAAAGCCTGCGGGTCGATGTCGACAGCCCAGATATGGTGTGCACCTAATTTAGCGGCGGCAATCGCCAGAATGCCAGAGCCACAGCCATAATCCAGCACGGTTTTACCAGCCAGATCCGCTCCCTCCAACCACTCCAGACACAACGCTGTGGTTGGATGGGTGCCGGTGCCGAAGGCCAGCCCAGGATCCAACCACAGGGTGACTGCCGCCGGATCGGGCGGTGGTTGGTCGGTGGGACAAACCCAGAGGTGCTGGCCGAAGCGCATTGGATGGAAATGATCCAGCCAGGCGCGCACCCAGTCGCGCTCCTCCAGCGGCGTTAGCTGGCATTCCAGCAGCTCAGGCGCGTGCAGGGCGCGACGCACCTGGTTTTTAATGATCTCAATGTCGGCCTGGGCATCGAACAAGCCAGTCACCCGGGTATGCGTCCAGAGCGGCGTGGTGCCGGGGACTGGCTCCAGCACCGGTTGATCGGCGGCGTCTTCCAACGTGACCGCCAGCGCGCCCGCGTGCAGCAGCGCGTCTTCCAGCTGCTCGGGCGTATGCCGGGTTGCTTCCAGGCTTAATTGCAGCCAAGGGGCCGCTGCGTCGTTGCTCATGAGGATAGCCGTTATTTTATGTAGGGTTAAGCGTAGCGCATTGAGCGGCAGGCGGCTATCCGGCTATAACGCCAAGTTGGGTGGTTAGCGCGTCCCCAACAGCTGCTTTTCCAGATAGTGAATGTTCGCGCCGCCGGTCAGGAACCCGGCATCCGCGAGGATGCGCCGGTGCAGCGGCGCGTTGGTTCTAATGCCTTCGATGACCAGCTCGGCCAGCGCGTTGCGCATCCGGGCAATGGCGCTGGCGCGGCTTTCACCATGGGCGATCAGCTTGCCGATCATGGAATCGTAATTGGGCGGCACCCGGTAGCCGCTATAAATATGCGAGTCGACCCGAATCCCTGGTCCGCCTGGGGCGTGATATTGGCTAATCGAGCCTGGCGAGGGGACGAAGGTTTCTGGATCCTCGGCATTCAGCCTACATTCCAGTGCATGGCCCCGGATGTGGATCTGGTCCTGGCGATAGCCGAGTGGCTCACCGGCGGCAATGCGCAATTGTTCCTTGACAATATCGACGCCGGTAATCAGTTCGGTTACGGGATGTTCGACCTGAACCCGCGTGTTCATCTCAATGAAATAAAACTCGCCGTCCTGATACAAAAACTCAAAGGTGCCTGCACCGCGGTAGCCAATGCGCTGACAGGCTTCCACGCAAATTTGCCCGATATGGTGGCGCTGTTCAGCGTTGATGCCAGGTGCTGGTGCCTCCTCCAGCACCTTTTGATGGCGACGCTGCATCGAGCAATCGCGCTCGCCCAGATGGATAGCCTGGCCCAGGGTATCCGCCAGCACCTGGATTTCAACGTGGCGCGGATGATCTAGATACTTTTCCATGTACACGACCGGATTGCCGAAGGCGGCGTTGGCCTCGCTGCGGGTCAAATCGACCGTGGTCAGCAAGGCCGCTTCGCCATGCACCACCCGCATTCCGCGCCCGCCACCGCCACCGGCTGCTTTGATGATGATCGGATAGCCAATCGTGCGGGCCATCCGCAGTGTTTCCTGGTCGTCGCTGCCGAGTGGCCCGTCAGAGCCTGGCACACAGGGTACTCCAGCCGCCTTCATCGCCCGGATCGCGGACACCTTGTCGCCCATCAGCCGGATGGTGTCAGGCCGGGGGCCAACGAAAATGAAGCCGCTCTGCTCAACCCGCTCGGCAAAATCAGCGTTTTCCGACAAAAAGCCGTAACCGGGATGGATCGCCACCGCGTCGGTGACCTCAGCAGCGCTAATCAGCGCGGGCATGTTGAGATAGCTTTCAGCCGCTGGCGGTGGCCCGATACATACCGTTTCGTCGGCCAGACGCACATGCTTGAGTTCGCGGTCGGCCGTAGAGTGCACGGCGACGGTGCGGATACCCAGCTCTCGGCAGGCGCGCAAAATGCGCAGGGCGATTTCGCCACGGTTGGCGATGACGATTTTTTCGAGCATGGCGCGCTATTCGATGACCAGCAGCGGTTGATCGTATTCGACCGGCTGGCCGTTCTCAGCCAGGATGCGAGTGATAGTGCCCGCGCGGTCGGCCTCGATCTGGTTGAACATCTTCATCGCCTCAATAATGCACACCGGCTCCCCGGCGTTGACGTGCTGGCCGATCTCGACAAACGGCTTGGAGCCAGGCGCGGCGGAGCGATAGAAGGTGCCCACCATGGGCGAGCGTAGCGTGTGGCCGGGCGTGGCGTCGGCGGGGGTGAGCACCGGAGAAGCCCCAGCAGGTGGGGTAGGCGCTGGCATGGCGGGCGGCGCAGTGGGGGCGAAGCCATACGCGGGCGGAGTCGTCCACAGCGGTCCAGGCAGCAGGATCGGGCCACCTTGCGGATGTCGGCTGATGCGCACGGAATCCTCACCTTCCTTGATTTCAATTTCGGCAATGTCAGATGCTTCAAACAATGCCATCAGTTTCTTGAGCTTACGGATGTCCATGGGCATAGCGATTACCCGCGTGATGCAGCGCGGTGGCCAGCCCACGCCTGGGATGGGCGGCTGGCCTGGGGCGGGGCCGCTGAGGGATAAAAAGATAAACGGTTGGGTAGCAGCAGTTTAGCCATGAGTCAAGGGCTTGTGTTCCAGAAATTGAGGTCGCGATTCTGCCCGAACGCTCACGGCGCGTCCAGCCAAGTCCGCTGATGATTAGGGGACTCGGCCTTACGAGCGGCTCAGCCATTCCAGCCGGGCAGCGCCCGCAGATGGACGTTGAAGGCGTCGGCATCCATGAATCCCACCACCCGCAAGGCCCGTTGTTCCTGGCCATCCGGTCCAAAAAACAGCAGGGCCGGCGGGCCAATCACCCCAAAGCGTTGCAGCAGGGCCTGATCGGCCGCATCGTTAGCGGTGACATCAGCCTGGAGCGCCACTAGTGTGCCCAGCGCAGCCTGAACCTGGGCATCGGCAAAGGTCGAGCGTTCCATGTCTTTGCAACTGGTGCACCAATCAGCGTAGAAGTCCAGCACCACTGGGCGTCCGGCGGCCGTGCGCAGCACCGCGCCCACCTCGGCGACGGTTTTGATGCGGCGAAACGGCCCTGGCCGTTCTGACGGGGCCTCCGCCGCCGCCCAGCCGATGCCGCGCAACGGTTGCAAGGGATCACGTCCCCCGGCGGCGGCTCCCACCAGCAACAGTGCGCCGTAGATCAACAACACCAGGCCAAAGCCGCGCATCAGGGTGCGCCAGCCCGGCGCGCCGTGCGCCACAGGTTGCAAAGCGCCCAGATAGGTGGCGATGACAATCAGCAAGGTGGCCCACAGCGCCATGCTCACCGCGCTTGGCAACAGGCGTTCTAGTAACCACAGCGCCAATGCGAGCAACAGCACGCCGAACGAAGCCTTGACCCGTTCCATCCAGTGGCCGGCGCGCGGCAGCCAGTGGCCGGCGGATGCTCCAACCGCCAGCAGTGGCGCGCCCATACCTAAGCTCAGCGCAAACAGCGCGGTCGCGCCCAACGCGAGGTCGCCAGTGACGGTGATGAAGGTCAACACCCCAACGAGCGGCGGCGCGACGCAGGGGCTGACGATTAGCGCCGACAGCAAGCCCATGATGGCTACACCGGCGTAGTGACCGCCCTGTTGGCGGTTGCTCCATAGCGTAAGCCGTTGTTGCCAGGCGGCGGGGAGCCGCAGCTCGTAAAAGCCGAACATGGACAGCGCCAAAGCCACAAACAGGCCACTGAATGTGACGAGCGCCCAGGGGTTCTGGAACCACGCCTGGATGTTCTGACCCAGCAGCGCCGCCAGCACGCCGGCCACGGTGTAGGTAGCGGCCATGGCCAGCACATAGATTAGCGCCAGGACAAGTGCGCGCCGACGGGTGAGTGTTGCGCCCTGTCCGGCAATCAGGCTGGACAGGATCGGAATCATGGGCAATACGCACGGCGTGAAGGCCAGCAACAGCCCGAAGCCAAAAAAGGCGGGAATGGCCAGCAGACGTTGTTCGCCTAACAGCCGAGCCAGACGGTCCTGCTCCGCTTCACTGGACCTGGCCGGGGCGGGAATGGGCAAGGTGGCCAGTGGGGTAGGCGGAGCGACCGTCACGACCGCCCCCGGTCCGGCTGCGGCGGAGGCCGGTAGTTTCACGCTGACGCTGTGAGTCAGCGGCGGGTAGCAGACGCCGATTTCAGCGCAGCCTTGATAATCCACTTGTAAGCGCAGGGACTGCGCGGTGGACGGCGCGCGTTGTAGGCGCAGCACGGCCACCGCCTCGTTGTGAAAAACGTGTTGCAGTCCAAAATTGGGATCATCTTTCGGCTCACCGGGCGGTAACTCGATGGCCGTGATCGTCAGCGTGGGGCTATCAGGCAGGCTGAAGCGAAACTTATCGCGATACAGGTAATAGCCGGACGCGATGAGCCAGCGGATTTCCACCGTGCTGGGATCGGGTGCGTGAGCCGTCAACTGAAACGCCTGATCAGCCTCAAGAATGCGTTGCTTGGCGGAGTTGTTGAAGCGGTCGAACAACCCGGCGCTGGCCGGTAGGGCCAACAACAGAAGCAGCAGCGCCCACCAGAGTTGGTTCCGATGATAGGCAACACGGCTCATGATGGCGCTTCCGTGCTATCTCTGATCCAGTCCAGGTAAGCCGCCAGCCCAGCCTGGATGGGTAAGGCGATGATCTCTGGCGTTTGATACGGATGCAGCGCGCGCAGACGCGCCTCCAGCGCCGGATATAGGTCGGCACGGGTTTTGATGAGCAATAACAGCTCGGTATCCCGCTGGATCTGGCCTTCCCAACGGTAGAAGGACACCAGGCCCGGTGCCAGATTAACGCAAGCCGCTAGCCGCTCATCGACCACAGTGGCGGCGATGCGCTCGGCGATAGCCTGATCGGGGCAAGTGCACAAGATCACCACGGCCGGTGTTTCCATGCTCGTTCTCTTGCTGAATGCGGATAAAGGACTGGGCCATCATCATCGCGGTGGTTGTATTGGCTTGTCCAGCGCTTGGCCAGGCCCATTAAGCCTAACGATAGACCGCCAAAGCGATGAGATTCATGCAGCGGCCCCTTGAAATTCTCAGCATCCACCCCACCTCAGCAGCAAGCTCTTGACAGCCAGCGGTGGCTCGTTATGATTAGCACTCATCTACGGCGAGTGCTAACAAAGACCAGTGATCGCCTGATATACCAAAATTTTTCATAACCTTAGGAGATGTAACGATGAACCTTCGTCCATTGCATGATCGCGTAGTCATCAAGCGTGTCGATGAAGAAACCAAGAGTCCGGGCGGCATCGTGCTGCCAGGGGCCGCCGCCGAAAAGCCCTCGCGGGGTACGGTGCTGGCGGTCGGACGCGGCAAGTTGCTGGAGAACGGCGATGTGCGTCCGCTCGATGTGAAGGTCGGCGACCATATTTTGTTCGGCAAGTATTCCGGCAGCGAGGTCAAGCTGGACGGCGATGAGCTGATCATCATGCGCGAAGACGAGATTATGGCCGTCATCGAATAGGCGGTTCGTTCATTGCGCCAAATTCATCTTCCCCAATCCATGTTTCAGACCCGTTTCTAGAGGAATTTCCCCATGGCTGCAAAAGAAGTCAAATTCGCTGATGACGCCCGCTCCCGCATGGTGCGCGGCATCAATGTTCTGGCCAACGCCGTCAAGGTGACCCTGGGTCCGCGCGGTCGCAACGTGCTGCTGGATAAGGCCTTCGGCGCGCCGACCGTCACCAAGGACGGCGTGTCGGTCGCCAAGGAGATCGAACTGGAGGACAAGTTCGAGAACATGGGCGCGCAGATGGTCAAGGAAGTCGCTTCCAAGACCTCCGACGTGGCCGGCGACGGCACCACCACCGCCACCGTGCTGGCTCAGGCCATCGTCCGCGAAGGCATGAAAGCCATCGCCGCCGGCATGAACCCGATGGACCTCAAGCGCGGCATCGACAAGGCGGTCGTCGCCACCGTCGAGGAGCTGCGCAAGCTGTCCAAGCCCTGTTCCGACGACAAGGCCATCGCCCAGGTCGGCACCATCTCCGCCAACGCCGACGAGGCCATCGGCCGGATCATCGCCGACGCCATGAAGAAAGTCGGCAAGGAAGGCGTGATCACCGTCGAGGAAGGCAAGGGCCTGGACAACGAGCTGGATGTGGTCGAAGGCATGCAGTTCGACCGCGGCTACATTTCGCCCTACTTCATCAACAACCAGCAGAGCATGAACGCTGAGCTGGATTCGCCGTACATCCTGCTCTACGACAAGAAGATTTCCAACGTCCGCGACATGCTGCCGGTGCTGGAAGGCGTGGCCAAGGCCAGCAAGCCGCTGCTGATCGTGGCCGAGGATGTCGAGGGCGAGGCGCTGGCCACCTTGGTGGTCAACACCATTCGCGGCATCGTCAAGGTGGCGGCGGTCAAGGCCCCCGGCTTCGGCGACCGGCGCAAGGCCCTGTTGCAGGACATCGCCATCCTGACCGGCGGTCAGGTGATTTCCGATGAGGTCGGCTTGAGCCTGGAAAAGACCACGTTGAGCGATCTGGGCACGGCCCGCAAGATCGTGGTCGCCAAGGAAAACACCACCATCATCGACGGCGCGGGCAAGACCGACGAGATCAAGGGCCGGGTCGAGCAAATCCGCCGCCAGATCGAGGAAGCCACCTCCGATTACGACAAGGAGAAGTTGCAGGAGCGCGTGGCCAAGCTGGCCGGTGGCGTGGCGGTCATCAAGGTCGGCGCGGCCACCGAAATCGAAATGAAGGAAAAGAAGGCCCGCGTCGAGGACGCGCTGCACGCCACCCGCGCGGCGGTGGAGGAAGGCGTGGTCGCCGGTGGCGGCGTGGCGCTGATTCGCGCGCTACAGGCCATCAAGGGGCTGAAGGGTGCCAACGAGGATCAGAATCACGGCATCGCCATCGCCCTGCGCGCCATGGAAGCGCCGCTGCGCGAAATCGTCGCCAACGCTGGCGAAGAGCCGTCGGTGGTGCTGAACAACGTACTCAGCAACAGCGGCAATTACGGTTACAACGCCGCCACCAATGAGTACGGCGATATGGTGGAAATGGGCGTGCTCGATCCCACCAAGGTGACTCGTTTTGCCTTGCAGAATGCGGCTTCCGTAGCCGCGCTGCTCATTACGACCGAGGCGATGGTCGCCGAGCTGCCCAAGAAGAAGGAAGCGGCGATGCCGGGCGGCGGCATGGGCGGCATGGGCGGCATGGGCGGCATGGATGACATGATGTAAACCAGGCCTAAGGCGATTAAAACCAAAAAGCCCCGCTGATGCGGGGCTTTTTATTAGCCAAAGTCGCTAAGACGACACAGCAATCAACTGGTGAAACGGTCAGCCAAGTTCTTCATTGAGGTGCTGAATTTATTCCATTGATTTTCCACGCCATCCTTAACATCATCCCAGACATCTTCACCAGCGTCACCCAAATCCTTCATCTTAGCCTTGAGCGAATCGTAAAGCTCTTCCGCTTCGGCCACCGCCTTGTCATAGATTCCTTCCGCCTTTTCAGCGGATTCCTTAGTCACTTCCTTAGCCTTGGCTGCGGCTTGCTCAGCAGCTTTTTCAACCTCAATGCTGCCATCAATGGCCATGCTCTTAGCCTTCGCCTTCCAGTCGGCCAGCTTGGCCTGGGCTTGTTCGACTTCCGCTTCCAATTTCTTCAGATAAGTCGCTTTGTCCATCATCGGAGGGTCTCCTGGTATGAGGTGGAGAAATGTGTCGAGAGTGGTCGTGTCCGGGTGGCTTAAACTGTTGGCGCTCTTTTCAGCAAGCCAATCAGAAGCAGCAGCACGACCGCACCGACGGTTGCCGTGATGATCGAGCCGAGCAAGCCGAAGGCAGCGAGTCCTAGCACTTTAAACAGAAAGCCGCCGACCACCGCGCCGATGACGCCCACAACGATGTTGCCGAGCAAGCCAAAACCACCACCCTGGATGATTTGACCCGCCAGCCAACCGGCAATCGCGCCAATCGCAAGGAAAATAACCAAACTGGTAATATCCATCATCAGATATCCCGTCAAGCGTTGAAAAGAAGGAAAACTAAAGATCGACTTACAAACATTACCGTTTTATGACACGCTTGCTAATCTCCTTGTCCCTGCGGTTTTAGCAACCAGGTTTAGAGGGAGGTTGGCAGCCAGAAACGGTCATGCTTGAACGGAGACCACAGAATTGCTCTCAAGTTGCATGTAGGGTTTCCTGTGATCGCTATGTGTCACGCTGAGTTTGCCCAACCGCATGGTGGTATGGCGTTAACAAGGCTTTTTCGGCGCTGGTTTATGAAATAATGCGCCAAATAGCCAGGGGGTAAGTCATTGTGAAAAAGCTGATGATGGTAGGAGGGGTTGTGCTGGTGCTGGCGGCCGGTTTCGCGGGTGCGGCGTATTGGTCTGGCGCGCAAGCGGAGCGTTGGTATCGCCAAATGCTGGCGGAAAACGCCAAACAGTCGGGTATGAGTATGACAGCGGCCAGTTATCAGCGCGGCTTATTCTCTTCCAAGGCGGTCACGCGTTACCAAATCACCTTGGAAGAGTCGCCGCCTGCGGAGGGGCCTGACTGGTCCTTTGCCACGCGCGAGGAGATCTACCATGGGCCGTTGCCTATCGCCGGCTGGGGAGTCGCGGATGTGCCCATGGGCGTGGGCGGGGCGGTGATTCGGCAAACCCTGGATCCGGACAGCAGCGCCTGGACTCGCCAGTTGGCTACCTGGTACGGCGGCCGGGAACCTCTGGTTGCGGTGACGCGCGTCGGCTTTGATGGTGCCAGCACCAGCCAGATCACCATGCCGCCCCTGGAGCTGGCCAAGGTGGAGCAGGTGCAAAGTTTGCGGTTTTCCGGCTTGCAAGGCCAGCTCAAGATGGCTCCACGCGGCGTGGTCGCTGTGGGTGATGCCAAGGTGGAGCGGCTAGAAGTCGTCGGTCAGCCGAGAGCCGATAGCGCGGGTTCCCCAAGCGACGGCCCTCGGATCCAGCTGCAGGATCTGACGGCGGCAGTGAACCAGCGTAAGGGCGCTTTCGATCTGATGCTGGGGGATACCCGCTTCAAAATCGGTGAAGTGCAGCTTCAGGATTCCTCCTCCGGTCCGGTAACTCGCATCGTCCATCTGGGGATGGAGGCCACTGGTGCGTTAAATGCGCAGAATCCGCAACAAGTGGATGTAGACGTACTGTGGAAGGCGGATCAGGTTACTGCGGCATCCTGGAGTGGAACGGGCAGCGTGCGTCTGGCGCTGCATCGTCTGGATGGCGCTACGCTCAGCCAATTTCAGCAGTGGTATCAGAATACCAGCGACCATCCAACCGACGTGCAGATCCTGGACGATATGCAGAAATTGGCCAAAACGCTATTGCGCGGCAAGCCGGAATTGGCGCTGGATACTGAGGCCAAGCTGGCGCAGGGCGAATGGCGTAGCAAGCTGCTCCTCAACTTTCAGGACTATGGCGATGCGAACCCGCTGCAAAATCCGATCAGTCTGCTTAGCGCGCTGGATCGTGGCCTACTGGACATCACGGTGACTAAAAGCCTGGCGGATACGGTCTTGGCCGAGCAAATCCAAGGCATGCGCGCCGCTGGTTTCGTCCAGTTGCAGGGCGATCACTATCAAAGCCAGGCGCGTTTCGAGAACGGCCGACTGTGGGTCAATGACCGGGAAATTCCGTTGGGCCTGGCGGGCGGCGCGGGCCAGGGCGCGACCGGGGAGAGCGGCTTGCCGGAGCCGGATGCAGCACAGGAGAAGGAATCGGCTCCGCAGTAAGTCACAGGGCACTGCAATGGCCGCGTTGCAGTCCAGCCTGCACAGCCTGCCGACCGTGTTGCGAGACGCGGTGGTGCGGTATTGGGAGGCGTTTACCGCCGCCGCTCAAGCCGCTGGAGTCGAATGGCCGGCTGGCGCAGCGCTAGAGCCGTTGTGGCGCGTCTGGGCGGGGAGCGAGTTTGTCGCGCGCGCCTGCATTCGCGATCCTGCGTTGTTGCTGGATTTGTTGGCTAGTGGTGACCTGGAGAGCCGTTACCCGGTGGACGGCTACGCCACGCGCCTGGCGCACAACCTGGGGACCGTCGCGGATGAACCGGGTCTCGGCGTGGCGCTGCGCCGGTTTCGGCGGCGTGAAATGGTGCGCATCGCCTGGCGCGATCTGGCCGGTGTGGCCGATTTGGAAGAAACCCTGGGCGCTTTGAGCGATCTGGCTGAACAGTTGGTGGATGCGGCGCTGGAACGCCTGCACGGTTGGCAATGCCAACGCTTCGGCCAACCGCAGGATGCTGAGAAGCAGCCACAGCAGCTGGTCATACTTGGTATGGGCAAGCTTGGCGGGCGCGAACTCAATTTCTCCTCGGATATTGATCTGATCTTTACCTATCCCAGCCAAGGGCAAAGCGATGGCGCGAAAGTCATCAGCAACGAGGAATTCTTCCGCCGACTGGGCCAGCGCTTGATTAAGACCCTGGCTGAATCCACTGCGGAAGGTTTTGTCTTTCGGGTGGATATGCGGTTGCGCCCTTTCGGTGATTCCGGGCCGTTGGCCATCTCCTTCACCGCCTTTGAAGATTATTATCAGCACCATGGCCGCGATTGGGAGCGCTACGCCATGATTAAGGCACGAGTGATCGCTGGGGACCGAGTGGCGGGGGAGCGGCTGCTGAGCGGCTTGCGGCCTTTTGTCTACCGCCGTTATCTGGATTACAGCGCATTCGCTTCGCTGCGCGCCATGAAGGCACTCATCACCCAAGAGATGGAACGTAAGGGGATGCAGCACAACATTAAGCTCGGTCCGGGCGGCATCCGCGAAATCGAATTCATTGGCCAGGCGTTTCAACTCATTTATGGCGGGCGCGATCCGGCGCTGCGCGAGCGCGGCATCCTGTGGGTGCTCGATCAGCTCGCCGTCAGCGGGCGGCTGCCAGAAGCTGCGGTCGCCAGCCTCAAGCAGGCTTATGCTTTTCTGCGCCGAGTCGAAAATCGCTTGCAGGCCTGGGCCGATCAGCAAACTCACCTGTTACCGACCGAAGAACTGGCGCAGGCGCGGTTGGCCTTCACCATGGGTTATACCCATTGGGGAGCATTTGCGCAGGCGCTAGCACAACATGTCGTTGCGGTGAGCCAGCAATTCGCCCAGGTATTCGGCGGGTCAGCCACGCCCGAGACCAATGCAACCGGCCAGACCCTGGCGGATTTGTGGCGCGGTGAGCCGGATGAAGAGGTCGCGCTGCGGGTATTGGCGGAACAGGGATTCGAGGAACCGACGCTGACTTGGAACCGGCTGCGGGCGCTAAAGAACGGTTTCAGTTATCGCGCCATGAGCCTGCGCGGGCGGGAGCGGTTAGACGCCCTGTTACCCCTGGCGTTACAAGCCACCGCCGCCACGTCGCAGCCTACCGCCACATTGGAGCGGGTGCTGGTGTTGCTGGAGGGCGTCGCGCGCCGCTCGGTGTATCTGGCGTTGCTGGCGGATCATCCACATACCTTGGAGCATTTGGTGAAGCTGTGCGCGGCCAGCGGCTGGATCGGCGCGCATTTGGCCCGTTATCCCTTGCTGTTGGATGATCTGCTGAACCCAGCCACTCTGTATGCGCCGCTGGATCGGCGGCAACTAGCGGCCGAGCTGGAATTGCAGTTGGCGCGCGCACCCAGCGATGATCCCGAAGAACGGCTGAACGCGCTGCGTTATTTCAAGCAGACCCAGGCGTTGCGGGTTGCCGCCGCCGATGTCAGCGGTGCCATGCCGTTGATGATCGTTAGCGATCATCTCACCGAAATCGCGGAAACGCTGTTGCGGCGGGTGCTGGAGCTGGCCTGGACCGATCTGCTGCCGAAATTCGGGCAGCCGCGTTGCGTGGTGGAGGGGGTTGAGCGCGACGCTCATTTTGCTATCGTCGCTTATGGCAAGCTGGGTGGCATTGAGCTGAATTACGGCTCTGATCTGGACCTGGTGTTTCTGCACGACAGCGCTGGTGACCGGCAACAAACGGCAGGGCCGCGCGTCACGGATAATGCCACCTTCTTTGCCCGGCTGGTGCAGCGCATCATCTACTGGCTTACCACTCGCACCGGAGCGGGCGATTTATACGAGGTGGACACCCGGCTGCGTCCTAGTGGGCGGGCTGGGTTGCTGGTCAGCTCCTTTACAGCCTTCGCCGACTACCAACACCATCAGGCCTGGACCTGGGAGCATCAGGCGCTGACCCGAACGCGGGTGGTGGCGGGGCCAAGCGCGTTGGCCGAGCGCTTCCAGGCCCTGCGGCGCGCGGTGCTGGGACGGCCGCGTGATCCGGTTTTGCTGCGTCGGGAAGTCCGCGAGATGCGGGAACGGATGCGCACTGAATTGGATACCGGCACAGCGGAACTGTTTGATCTCAAGCAGGGGCGGGGCGGTATCGCTGATATTGAATTTATGGTGCAATACCAAATTCTGGCGACGGCGCATCGCTGCCCCGATGTACTGATTTATCCTGACAACATTCGGCAACTCGATAGCCTGGAGCGCTTCGGCGTCGTGTCCATTGCCGATGCTGCGTGTTTGCGCAACGCCTACCGCACGTTGCGTCGGCGCATTCATCAACTCAAGTTGCAGGAGCAACCGGCCCGGATTCCGTCGGTGGAAGCGGGCGACGTGCGTGCGAGCGTCGTGCGCATCTGGCAACGACTGATGGACAGCGATGGACCGCTGACCCCGCCCGATCAAGGATCGAGCGATTCATGAGGAGATTTTTAAGATGTCGATGGCAGACCGTGATGGCGTGATTTGGTATGACGGCAAGTTGGTGCCTTGGCGTGAGGCCAATACCCATGTCCTAACGCATACGCTCCACTATGGCATGGGCGTATTCGAGGGGGTGCGGGCTTATGCCACCGACCGGGGTACGGCGATCTTTCGGCTCCAGGCCCACACCGACCGACTGTTCCGGTCGGCGCATATCGTGGGTATGCCAATGCCGTACCGCAAAGAGGCCCTGAATGAGGCGGCTCGGCAGGCGGTGAGCGCCAATCATCTGGCCAGCGCCTACATTCGCCCGATGTGTTTTTATGGCTCCGAAGGCATGGGCATTCGCGCCGATAATCTGAAAGTGCATGTCATCGTCGCGGCTTGGGAGTGGGGCGCTTATCTGGGCGCGGAAAATCTGGAGCGCGGCATCCGCATCCGCACCTCCTCGTTCAATCGGCATCATGTCAACATCACCATGTGCAAAGCCAAGGCCAACGGCAATTACATGAATTCGATGCTGGCGCTGGCCGAGGCGGTGCGCGACGGCTATGACGAAGCGATGCTGCTGGATACCGAAGGCTATGTGGCCGAGGGCAGCGGCGAGAATATTTTTCTCGTCCGCGATGGCGTGCTCTATACCCCGGATCTGACTTCCGCCCTGGAAGGCATCACCCGCGACACCATTATCCGCTTCGCCGCCGATCTGAACCTGCCAGTCAAGGAAAAGCGCATCACCCGCGATGAGGTGTACATTGCCGATGAAGCATTTTTCACCGGCACCGCCGCTGAGGTCACACCCATTCGAGAAGTCGATGGCCGCGCCATCGGTTGCGGTGGGCGTGGCCCGATCACCCAGCGCCTGCAAGCCTTGTATTTCGACCAAGTGCACGGGCGGCGCGCCAAATACGCCGAGTGGTTGACGCTAGTCTGACGCCATTGATCGTTACTTCATCGCTACTAAAAAAATCAGGAGCCGCCTAGTCATGACTGCCCCCGCTAACGTCATGCCGAATACCCAGAAAGTCTACGAAGTCCGGCGCGCTGATCTGCCGGTGTCTTGTCCCATGCCGGATATGATGGTGTGGAATTCCCATCCGAAGGTGTATTTGCCTATCGAAGCCACCGGCAAGGCCAAATGTCCGTACTGTGGGGCTGATTTTGTGCTGTTGAACTAAACCGTTGTTTGAGCGCAGCCGCAAGCTTCATCATGCTGCGGGTCGTATGGCGGTTCAGTGACGGCAAGGCGGGGCATGACAACCAAAGCCGGGGCTTGAGCGAAGCGCTGAATCGACTGCGGTCGGTTGAAGTGGTGACACTGGCCCCGTTGTCTCCGCTTCAGGCCCTAAACGGCCTGGCGCTGGGTCGGCATCCACCGGATTGGAGCAGCCTGCCAGCCCCGGATGTGCTGTTGGGCGCGGGGCATCGCACCCACCTTTCCTTATTGGCCGCGCGTCGCCTGCGGGGTGGTAGAGTCGTGGTGTTGATGCGTCCCAGTTGGCCGCTGGCTCTGTTCGATCTGTGCCTGATCCCGGAGCACGACGCGCCGCCGGTTCGTTCATATGTGCTGGCCACCCGCGGAGCGCTGAATCGCATTCAGCCATCCGCCAGGCTGGATGATTGCCAGGGGTTGCTGCTCATTGGCGGCCCCTCTACTCATTTTGGTTGGGACGCCCCTAGTCTCTATCGGCAGATTGCCGTGGTTCTGGCCGCTGCCACGCCGCTGGAATGGACCCTGACTACCTCGCGCCGCACCCCGCCGGACTTTCTGGAGGGATTGCCCAGCCCCGCTGCTTCCCGCTTAACGGTGGTTCCGGTGGCACATACCGGCCCCGACTGGTTGCCGGCGCAATTGGCGCGCGCCGGGCAAGTCTGGGTCACAGCGGACAGCGTGTCGATGGTGTATGAGGCGCTCACTGCGGGCGCGGCGGTCGGCGTGCTGGAGATGCCGCAGCGCCAGCCCAATCGCATTCAGTGCGGCGTGGAGCGCTTGATGGCTGAGGGTTGGGTTACCGCGTTTGCGCAGTGGTCACCCGGCCAGGTGTTGCCGCGTCCTCCCGCAGGGTTCAATGAGGCGGAGCGCTGCGCCCGCTGGATGGTCGCGCAATGGCGCGCCTGAGCGTTGCACAAGTCTTGCCCGCCTTGCAGGGCGGCGGTGTGGAGCGCGGAACGCTGGAGGTGGCGCGCGCCCTGGTCGAACGAGGCCATCGCTCGGTCGTGATTTCCGCCGGAGGAGGCTTGGTCCCGGAGCTGATGGATGCGGGCAGCGAGCATCTGGCCTGGCCGCTGGGTGTTAAATCACCGTGGAGTCTGCGCTGGATTAGGCCGCTGCGACGGTGGCTAGCAGCGCAGCACATCGACATTTTGCATGTTCGCTCGCGTTTGCCCGCCTGGATCGGCTGGCTGGCCTGGCGTGGCATGGATCCAGCCACACGGCCCCACTTCATCACCACGGTGCACGGGCTGTATTCGGTGTCCCGCTACAGCGCCATCATGACCCGGGGCGAGCGGGTGATTGCCGTATCCGAAACTGTACGCACCTATCTGCAACGCCATTATCCGCGCCTACCCGCAGAGCGGATTCAGGTGATCCCGCGTGGCGTGGAGCCGACCGATTTCCCCTATGGCTATCGTCCTTCCAGCGCTTGGCTGGCGGAGTGGCGGCGCGCCTATCCACAACTCCAGGCGGGGCCGGTGCTCACCCTGCCGGGGCGCTTAAGTCGGCTCAAGGGCCACGAGGATTTTATTGAGCTGATCGCCCGGTTGCGCGTGCACCATCTGGCGGTGCGCGGCCTGATCGTCGGTGGGCCGGAATCCCGCCGCTACGCCGCCGAGCTGCGCGCATCGCTTCAGTCGCGGGGATTGACCGATTGCGTATTCTTCGCTGGCCACCGCACCGACATGCGCGATATTTACGCAATTTCCACCCTGGTGTTGTCGTTGTCAACCCAGCCGGAATCCTTTGGGCGCACCGTGCTGGAGGCGCTCAGTCTCGGTACGCCCGTGGTCGGGTACGCGCACGGCGGCGTGGCGGAGATTCTGGAGCGGATGTATCCCGTGGGCCGCGTTCCTGTCGGCGACCGAGAGACGCTGACGGCGCGAGTAGTCGATCTGCTGGCCGCGCCGTCGCCCGTGCCGGTGGAACCCGCTTTTCCCCTGCGGCGGATGCTGGAGCAAACGCTGGCTTTGTATGAGGCGGTGCGGCACACGCCCAGAGCTTGCGCATGAAGCTTGCGCCTGTACAGCGCACCCTGGTTGTGCAGCCGCTCCCCGGCATCGGGGACCTGGTCTGGCATTTGCCGCATCTCCACGCCATTGCCGCCGCCACCACCACCACGGGGCGTGTCGATCTGCTGACCAAGCCTCGTTCCCAGGCGGACCGCTTGTTGCGCGCCGATCCAGCTATCAGCCAGATTTGGTGGCTGGAGCGAGAAGCTCAGCATGGCGGGCTGCGCGGGCTGTGGCGACTGGCAGCCTTGCTGCGCCGGGAACGCTATCAGCGCGTCTGGTTTTTGCATGGGAGCGCCCGGTATGTGCTGGCGGCTGGCCTGGCCGGTATCCCGGAGCGGATTGGCTATGGCGTGGGCCTGCAAGCTGTGTTGCTCAATGGGCCAACACGATTGCCACCCGCTTTGCGGCATGCTCATCCGATTTCGCGGGCGGATGCCTTGCTGGAGGGGTTGGGTATTCCACGCGCTGAATCGGAACCCTGCTTAATCGGTGATCCTGCCGCCCAACGGGCGATTGCGACCCAATTTGCGGCTTGGTCCACGCCATGGCTCGCACTGGGGATTGGCAGCAGCGAACCGGAGAAACAGTGGGGCGCGGCGCGCTTCGCGGAACTGGCGCTGGCGCTTCAGCAGCGGCGCACGGGCTCGATTTTTATCGTCGGCGGGCCAGCGGAGCGGCCCTTGGCCGACGCTATTTTCACCCAGATCCAGACTGAGGGTGGCCGGGCCGCCGATGCCGTGGCTTTGCCGCTGGAACAGACCGCAGCCTTGTTGGCTAGTTGCCAAAGCTATATTGGCAACGACACCGGAGTGCTCAATATAGCCGCCGCTTTGCAAATTCCAGCCATCGGCCTGTTCGGCAGTTCACCCCCCTTGTTGCATTCCCGTTTTATCCACGCCATCACACCACCGCCCGGTGAAGCGGGCATGATGGCGATCACGGTGGCCCAAGTTCTCGCCATGCTCGCGCAGCGCCGGTGGACGGCGTGAAGCGCACCGCAATCCTGTCGTCCTTGCAACAAGCCTTTTTTCAGTGGGGCTGGTTGCTAGCGACGGTCTTACCGCTAACCCAGTTGGGCGGTCGGGCGTTATTCAATAGCTTCGTCGGCCTTTATGCCCTGTGGGGATTGTTGGCGCTATGGAGTCGCCGCGATCGCCTGAACCAGGCGATCGCTTGGCTCTATTTAGCGCTGCTGGTCGCTTTCCTGCTGAGTATTCCTGGCGCGTTCAATCCGTCCGAGGCGGCTAGAACCTGGGCTGGTTTCCTCATGCAAAGCCTGACCTTGCCGTTGATGCAGGTGGCACTGCGCGAGTCGCCCAACCATCCGGCGCGCCTGTTGGATGCGATGGCGCTGTTTGGCGGACTGAGCGTGGCGGGACTCCTGTTGCTGCTGCCCTATCATGGCTTGGGCTGGTCCGGCCAGCCCTTCGATCCCGGCATTCAGTTGCAAGAAGACAATCTGCCGTTTCTGTTACCGTTCTTGCTGTATGGGCTCTGGTGCCGCGACGGTAAAAGGTGGCGTGGTGCCATGCTCGGGGTGGTGACGGTTGTTTTGGGCTACATCACGCTGGCCGAAGGCCGGGCGGCGCTGCTGGCCCTGATCGTGAGTTTGGCGACTTTTTGTTGGGCCGTGTTGGGCTGGCGGTTACGCTGGAGCGGGTTGGCGGCGGCGATGTTGCTGCTGGTCGCAGTGAGCGCCAATCTTGGGCCTTTTCAGAAAGCCGCCCTGGATCCGACTCGTCCGGTGGATGCCTTCACTTCGGGCCGCACCATTCTCTGGCGCCAAGCGCTGCAACATCCGCCGGAGCGACCCTGGCTGGGCCTGGGCATGGGAAATGCCGCATACGCTGGCGCAGTCCTGCGGTTTGAGCTGGGCGGTGAACAATTGCAGGTCAGGCACTTGCATAATGTGCTGCTGGATGTGTGGTACGAAACCGGTCTTCTGGGACTGAGTGCGTTTCTGTTCTTGATCGGCGCAGTGGGGGCGCGCTTGGCGGGCGCTTGGCGGCGGCTAGCCATTGTGGATCGCCAGCGCGCTGGCGTTCTGCTGGCGGCGGCGCTGGCTCTGGCCACTGCGGGTTTGCTGAGTTTTAGCTATACCTCGCGCTATTTCGCTTGCTACTTCTTTACCTGCCTGGGCGGCTTAAGCGCCTTGGCTACAACGCCAGCAGGTTTTGATAGAAAGCAAGATAGGTGTTGACGATGTGGAGCTGACTGTACTGTGTTGCCACTTTTGCTCGGCCCTGCCGTGCAAGCTCGGTCCGTAGGGCTTCGTTTTCCAGTAGCAGCCGGATCCCATCAGCCAGCGCCCGTGGGTGTTGGGGTGGAACCAACCAGCCGTCCGCGCCATGGGTGATCAGCTCCGAGGCTCCGGCGGTTTGGGTGGCCAGCACTGGGCGGCCACGCGCCCACGCTTCTAAAATCACATTGCCCAACGTTTCGTGGCGCGATGGACAAATGAATAAATCGGCGAGTTCGTAATAGGGATGGGGGTCGAGTTGCCAACCGACCCAGCGCACCTGGTCACTGATGCGCAACTGCTCGGCATGGTTGTGTAGGGTAACGTTCAACGGGCCGTCGCCCACAATCAGCAGAGCCAAGGGGCGCTGGTGGAGAGAGGTTCCCAGCAGAGCCAAGGCGGCCAGCAGATCCTCGAACCCCTTGACCGGGTGCAAGCGGCCCACTGCCACCAGAATAAGCGCGTCGGCGGCAATCGCCAATTGGCGCCGACGCTCCGCAATCTGCTCAAGGGCGCTGGTGGTGGGAATGTCAACGAAATTACCGATGTGGGCGATGCGCGCCGCTGGTAAGCCGTTACGGATCAGATAATCGCAAATCCCTTGGGTGTTGCCGACCCAGGCATGAGCGTGACGGTAGCCCTTGAGGGCATAATAGCCGCCCAAGCGGGCGACGTGGATCGGGCGTCGGCCTGACTCTAGATGGGTCAGGCGTGTGGCGCGGCCCAGGTAAGTCTGCACGATGTCTACTGGATGATCGCGTAAAATCGCGCTGATTTGCCAGCGCGATGGCCAGTCCCAGATGCCGCGCATCGGGACATGCGCCTTGGGGATAGCGGTTGGTAGCTGCGCCGCGATGTGGCTGTCTGGAATGGTAATCGCCAGGATGGGTTGCTGCCGGGATTGCAAGGCGTTGACCAGTCGGATATAGAACAACTCAGCGCCGCCGAGCGCTCCGCCGCCGATGATGTGGGCCGATGCGATCATCGCTTTAACAGTGGGCAAAATCTAGTGAGGCGGCAGGCAACACGCCGCTGGCCAGCGATTGGGTGCATACTTTAAATGATAACTTCTTTCTGGAACTGGTTGATTCATGACTGAGCGAACGCGGCTCTCGGTATTTGTCACCACCTACAATAATGGCCGCACCTTGACGGCTTGTTTAGAGAGTGTCAAATGGGCCGATGAAATTGTCATGCTGGATTCGCTCAGCACCGACGATACCCTGGCGATTGGGCAGCATTACGGCGCGCGCATCACTCAGCACAAGTTTATGGGCTATGGACCGCAAAAGCGGAAGGCGCTGGCGGTGACGACCCACGATTGGGTGTTGCTGTTGGATGCCGACGAGGCGCTTTCCCCAGCGCTCCAGACTGAAATTCGTCAGTTGCTGCACACTGTGCCGACCGCGCAGGGTTATGAACTCCCACGCCAGGAGCAGATGTTTTGGCGCATGTACAATCCGGCTACGCGGATGAATTATTATCTGCGCCTGTTCGACAAACGTCAGGGTAGTATTGACGATGCGCCAATTCATGCTGCGCCCAAAGTTCAGGGCCGGATTGCCCGGCTCAAAGCGCCGCTCTATCACTATGGCGAGACCGATATTCACACCAAGGTCGATAAGATCAATGCGTACTCAACCGGTCTGGTAGCGGATAAAATCAAAACCAAACGCTGGGGCATTCCGCTGATTATGTTGCTGTATCCTCCGCTATTTTTTCTGCGCAGCTATCTGTTTAAACGCAATTTTCTAAACGGCTGGGCGGGTTTCATCAACTCGGCGGTCGCGGCGTTCTACGTCTTTCTTAAGTACGCCAAGCTGTATGAATATCATCAGTTCGCCCGCTACGGAACCCGTCTCTTGCCGGAAGATGCCCCACCCCGGCCTGGCGAACCGCATCCTGGCTGGAATGACAAGATTTAAGCCGCTTCGCCCGCACCTTCAGAATTTTCCCAGCATGGTTTCCCGGATTTGCCGTAGCACCCGCGCCGGGGTGAGCAGCGTCATACAGCTATGGTGTGAGCAGGTTTTGCGATAACAGTTAATGCAGGGTAAATCCGCTTGCAGCGTGGTGACGTTGTCGCCCAAGGGTTTAACCCGGCGTGGATCGGTGGGGCCACAGAGCACAGTGAGCGGGGTGGTAGTAGCGGCGGCTAGATGGGCGGTACCGGTGTCATTGGCGACGATCAGACGCGCCATGGCGCAGAGTGGCGGGATGTCGAGAATCTCGGTTTGGCCACACAGATTCACCAGCCAGGGGCCACAGTGCTCAGCGATGCGCTGGCATTCCTCTGCTTCGTCTGGGCCGCCTATCAGGACGATATGTGCTAACCCTTCTTGGTATAGTTGGGCTGCGAGCGCAGCATAGCGCGCCGCCCCCCAGCGTTTTAGCTGGCCTTCCGGGTTGCAACCCGGCAAAAAGATGGCGTAGTGGCCGGAAGCCAAGTTGTGATCTTGCAAAAATGCGCGGGCGCGGGCGTGATGGCGTTCGGGAATATGCAGTACAGGCCGTGGCGTTGTGGCTGGAATGCCGCCAGCCTGCAAGGCGGCGCGCCCACGCGCAATGGTATGGGTCGGCTTGGGCAATTCAGCGGGCGCAATATTATAAGGCCAGTGGCGGCGGTTGCCAAGACGGTGGCGAATGGGATGACCGCTTAACCCCAGCAGACCCAGCAGCAGGCGGGAGCGGTCGTTGCATTGCAAGTCAATGACCAGATCATACGATTGCGCCCGTACCTGGCGCAGCCAGGTCCTCATCTGCGCAAAGCGGTGAGGACGGTCACGCCAGTCCACGGTGAGAATGCGCTGAAAGCGGGGATCGTGAGCGAAGAGGGGTTGCCACGCCGGTTGCGTATCCAGGTGGATTTCCTGCTGTGGAAAGGCCCGAAAAATGTCTTCAAACAAGGCTGTGGCGATCATGACATCGCCCATGGCGCTCCACTTGATGATGAGGATGCGACGGATCGCAGGAGCTGCAGGGAGATTGGCCTGGTAGTGCATAAGCTATTAGACATCGTAAAGACGGGGACTGCCTGGGGGTCGAGTCTTAAACCGGCGATGAACCCAGAGATATTGTTCAGGCGCTTGGCGAATATGGTTTTCTAAAAGTGCGTTGATCCGCTGCGTATCGCCGATCAGGTCTGCGCTTGGAAAGTGTTCCAGGGCGGGCAAGATAACGACTTCATAACCCGCCGTTCCCGGTAAGCGACGGGGAAAGTAGGGCACCACGGCCGCCCCGCTCAGGGCGGCCAGCCGCGCCGTCGCGGTGATAGTGCAGGTGGGGATGCCAAAGAAAGGGACAAATACACTGTTGCGAGAGCCATGATTCTGGTCGGGGGCATACCAGATGGCCCGCCCTTTTTTCAAGGCGCGTAACAGGCCGCGTAAATCTTCGCGCGCCAGTGGCGGCAGGCGTGATCGGCGTGCCCGTTCACGGTACATAACGGCTTCGTAAAAAGCGTTTTTATGAGGTCGATACAAGGCGTGGAACGGCTGATGCCAGGTCACGAAGCGAGCGCCCAACTCCAAAGTGGTAAAATGACCGGTCAGGAGGATAACGCCCTTGCCCCGATCCAATGCTTGTTGCAGATAGTCCGCGCCCACGACCCGCGCCAGGCACCGCAGCTTTTCATCCGACGCCCACCACGCCATGGCCGTCTCAAACAGGCCGATACCCAGAGCGGCAAAATGTTCTTCCAGCAGGCTAGCCCGTCGGGTCGGCGAAAGCTCTGGGAAGCACAACGCGAGATTAGTGGCGGCGATACGCCGCCGTCGCCGCGCAATTTTGCCGATCCATCGGCCAAACTGGCCTCCCAGCGTCAACTGCCAGGAAAATTTCGACGCAGCCATCAGCCGCATTAAGCCTAACCCTAACCAGATGGGCCAGTAACGCGGTGTTACATATTTCCAATGAAATTGCTGCGTGGAGGAGTTCACGAAGGCACGGTCTGCGGTCGATCCTTTTTAGGTGGAGTGGCGTAATCCTGAACGGCGATCAGCGCCTGTAGGCTCACTCAAAGATCAGGTTAAAGTTTCTACGTTGGCCATGATTGACCTTTTCATTTTTCTGATTATACTTCGCGCTCCCTGGAGGATGGAGACGGGATTTGGAGGGAAGGGATTGAGGGAAGGGATTGAGGGAAGGGATTGAGGGAAGGGATTGAGGGAAGGGATTGAGGGAAGGGATTTAGGGAAGGGTTTGAGGTATTGAGTGGTAGGTAGTAGAAGGGGTTGGGTTGATGTCTTGACAGTTTTCATTTTAG
>JBATSQ010000081.1:0-15166 GCA_049293375.1 Candidatus Contendibacter sp. | reverse complement strand
GCCGCTGCTGTCGGCCGCCGGCAGTCATTTGACCTTGTTTGTGTTGCCGCTGGTGGCGCTAGCCGTTGCGGTTGAGGAAGAAAATTATGACAACACAAGCTGATGTGTTGGTTGCCTCTGATTACGTCATCTGTGCCTCGTTGCGGAAAATCGCGGACGTGTTCAACGTCGAATTGTTATGGGAGCGGGTGCGCGGTGGCCAGGAGGGCGCGTTTCTCATGGAGGCGCTTAAGCGTCACCCCCGCGCGGCGCGTGGTCGGCAGCGCAAGGAAACACGCTACAGCCATGTCATCGTCCGCATTCCCGAACGCGACTACCTGCGCGATGATCGGCTGGAGGATGGTTCCGGGCGGCAGGCGCTCGTGCGTGAGTTGCATCGCCTACATGAGCAAGAGCTGGGCCGCTATCTGGCCGAGCAGGCCACTATTCGCTATCGGCTAGAGCCAGATCCCACGCTCCGGGCTGGCGAGGTGCAATTCGTGTTTGGCCGAGCTATCTATGTGCCGGACGACACTGAAACACCGATATTTCAGATTCAGGCGGCGGCTGAGGGCGCTAGTGATTGGCGGGACGTGGGACCGATTTATGCCAGCCAGCGGCTGACTCTGCTCAACGGCGACCGGCGCGCCAGCAGCTTCGCCATGGCGGCCTGGCCGTTTCCTGGTAACGAATCGGTGTTGTTGATGTTGCGGCCTGGAGTGCCCACTTTGGTGGATGTAGTGGCGGAACCACCAGGAGGCCTGATTTTAAGCAATCCGGATGCCGGTGCCTTTACCGCACACGATCGGCGCGGACGCGGCTTGCGTTTGCGAGTGGTGGCGACGAGCGAAAGCCTAGCAACGGCCAGTCTTCCCCCAATGGCCACAGTGCGGACCCCGCTGAAACCGCATCCTGTCCCACCGCTGGTCACACCGCCCGATGCGCCCGCGCAGGCGCAGGCGCAGGCGCAAGAACCCAGGTTGGAGCCAGCCTCCGCATCTATTTCAGAGGATACGCCAGGGCCAGTCGATCCCTGGGGTCGGCGCGAACCCAGCCTCGGCTTGCCGGAGCCGGTGGCGGCGTCCGCACTTTTAGAACCGCACGCTGATCCGCTATTCTCCTCCACTCCACCGGCTGCGCCCGCGCCCGTGGCGCTGGATCAACATACATGGATTCCCCAACGGCCAGCGGTGCGGGTGCAGGTGTTGGGAATTGCCCTGCAACGCTTGTCTACTTATGCCGCGACTGGCATTAGTGATTGGCGCATTGGCTTCAACCGTAGCGGCAGCCTCATTCCCAGCACCCATCCTGACGCTGCCGTGTGGTTGCGTATTGACCAAGATGATCGCATCTTTGGTGAAGTCATCGGCTTGGCTGAGCTGTTGGAATTGCCAGGCGTATGGCAACCTTACGTGGAATGGGAACTGGAGTTTTACGCAGCCCCGCCGGTGATGACCACCCATTATCTGGGATGGGTGCGATTACCGACCCCGCTGACCATTCCGGTGCCACGAGAGCGCGCAGTGAGCTTCGGGCGCGGTGCGGAAGCGGATATCGCCCCACGGTTGTTGGCTGATCCGCGTTCGCTGCGCTGGGATGGCCGCTCTGCGCACACTGTGGGGATCAACGCTGAATATCTGGGTTTATCGCGCCGCCACTTGCGGCTGCAAGCGCGCAACGACGATTGGTGGGTGCAAATTGAAAGTCAGAACATGCCGGTCTACCGGCTGACAGCTGCGGGCGAGCTGCTGGACGTGTTAAGCCTGGGCGTTAACACTGCTGCCACAGCCAAATCGGGCGAGCTGTTGGTGGCCGGCGGCTATGTGCTGGAACTCGGCGCGGTGAGCTAAGAGGGAAGCATTTCGGTGGCGGGTCGTGGCTCCGTTTGAAGTTTTGGCCGGTTTTGGCTTTGGAGAAACTGTGGCTTTTGGAAATCGTCATTTTCAAACTGAGACACTACCCATTTGACCTGAGCCGGGTGCGTCGCTAGAATTACGCCCCTTTAGTCGAGACGGACCAGCCGTTTGGAGATTGTGCAATGTACGCTGTCATCAAAACCGGGGGCAAGCAATACCGGGTGGCCGAAGGACAAACTCTCAAGGTCGAAAAGCTTGAAGCCGAGGAAGGGGCCACTGTGGAATTTGACCAGGTGCTGATGATCGCTGACGGCGAGCACATTCAGCTCGGCACCCCTATAGTAGCTGGCGCGCGCGTGAGCGCCACCGTCAAATCCCAGGGCCGTGGCCCGAAAGTGCTGATCGTCAAATTCCGCCGCCGCAAGCACTATCGCAAGACGCAGGGTCATCGCCAGTCCTATACCGAATTGCGCATTGGCGGCATCAGTGGCGCAGCGATCGCCACTCCACAGTCAGCCAGCAGCGTGGAGGCTTGAGTTATGGCGCATAAAAAAGCAGGCGGCAGTAGCCGCAACGGTCGCGATTCCGAATCCAAGCGTTTAGGCGTCAAGCTGTTTGGCGGCCAGGCCGCGCGCGCGGGCAACATTATCCTTCGGCAACGCGGCACCCAGTTTCATCCAGGCCGCAATGTCGGCTGTGGGGTGGATTACACCTTGTTCGCCAAAGTGGATGGCCAGGTCGTGTTTGAAACCAAAGGTCCTTTCAACCGCAAATATGTCAGCGTCCAGCCAACGCAGTGAGTAGCCAACGACGCGGGCGCGCCCAAAGCCCCCGCCGGGGCTTTTGTTTTGCCTGCGATCCGGGAAGACGCCATGAAATTTGTGGATGAAGTGACCATTCGTGTGGAGGCGGGCAACGGCGGCGATGGTTGCGTCAGTTTCCGACGCGAAAAATACATTCCCCTGGGTGGGCCGGATGGCGGCGATGGCGGCGATGGCGGCAGCATCTATCTCCAGGCCGACCCGGACCTGAATACTCTGGCGGATTACCGCTACACCCGCCTGTTTCGCGCTGAGCACGGCCATAAAGGCCTGGGGGCCAATTGCACCGGCCGCAGTGGCGCGGACCTGACTGTGGTGGTGCCGGTCGGAACTGTAGCGCACGACGCCGATACCGGGGAGCTGATCGGCGACCTGGTGGCACCGGGCCAGCGCTTGCTGGTAGCTCAGGGTGGTTTTCACGGCCTTGGTAACACCCGCTACAAGAGCAGCACCAACCGCGCCCCGCGTCAATCCAAACCGGGTACGCCCGGTGAGGCGCGCGAGCTGTGCTTGGAGTTGCGGGTCATCGCCGATGTGGGATTGCTGGGCATGCCCAACGCCGGTAAATCTACTCTGATTCGCGCGGTCTCCGCCGCGCGGCCCAAGGTCGCCGATTATCCCTTCACCACCTTGCATCCCAACTTGGGGGTGGTGCGCGTTGGGCCGCTACAAAGCTTTGTAATGGCGGATATTCCGGGGTTGATCGAAGGCGCGGCGGACGGGGCGGGTTTGGGAGTGCGCTTTTTGCGTCATCTTAGCCGCACTCGGTTGCTGCTGCACCTGATTGATGTCTCACCCTACAGCGATAGCGGCGACCCGGTGCGCGATGTCGAAACGATTCTTGAGGAGCTGGGACGCTACAGCACCGAGCTGGCGGCGCGCGAACGCTGGCTGGTATTCAATAAACTGGATCTACTGCCCGTGGAAGAGCGCACCGCCCGGCTAGCGGATATCACGGCGGCGCTGCGCTGGCCAGGTCCGGTATTTGCCATCGCCGCCCTCAATGGTGAGGGAACTGCAGGTCTCATGCAGGCGGTTATGGTGCACTTAGAACAATGGCGCGCGGCGGAAGCGGCTAATGCCCAGCAGCCAGCGCCTGCGGAAACGGATGATGTTCGACCAGAAGACACGTAACCAACTCGGTGCGGCCCAGCGCTGGATCATTAAAATCGGCAGCGCCATGATTACCAATGATGGGCAGGGCTTGGATCGTTTTTCCATTGACGCCTGGGTGGCGCAGATGGCGGAGTTGCACCAGGCCGGACGGGAATTGCTGTTGGTGACCTCCGGCGCGGTCGCCGAGGGCATGCGCCGCCTGGGCTGGTCACAGCGTCCGACCGCGTTGGCCGATTTGCAGGCGGCGGCGGCCGTAGGCCAAATGGGTCTGGTGCAAGCTTGGGAGTCGGCCTTTGAGCGGCACGGCATTCAAACCGCGCAAGTGCTGCTGACCCATGAAGATGCCGCCGACCGCCAGCGCTATCTCAACATCCGTAATACCCTCCGTACGCTGCTACGCTTGCGAGTGGTGCCGGTCATCAATGAAAACGATACCGTAGCCTTTGAGGAGATTCGCTTCGGCGACAACGACACGCTGGGGGCGTTGGTCGCCAATCTAGTCGAAGCCGAACTGTACATTATTCTTACCGATCAGCAGGGCTTGTATGACAAAGATCCGCGCCAATTTTCTGACGCTCGCCTGATTGGCGAAGGCCGCGCTGGTGACGCAGCACTGGAGGCTATGGCCAGCGGTGCAGGCGCTCTGGGCAGCGGCGGGATGAGCACGAAGCTCCATGCCGCAGCCAAAGCCGCGCGCTCTGGCGCTTTTACCCTGCTGGCGTGGGGCCGCGAGCCAGAGGTATTGCGCTGCGTCGCGGCGGGCGCGCCGCTGGGTACCTTGCTAAGGCCCAGCCAAAGCCCGCTGGCGGCGCGCAAACAATGGCTGGCGGTGCAGTTGCAAGTGCGAGGCCGTCTCCATCTGGATGCGGGCGCGGTGCGCGCGTTACGGACAGCGGGTAAAAGCTTATTGCCTGTGGGGGTCACCGCGCTTGAGGGGAAATTTAGTCGGGGCGACTTGGTGTCCTGTCTGGATCCCGGCGGCCTTGAGGTCGCGCGTGGGCTGGTCAATTACGACACTGAACGGGCATTGGCGCTGATCGGCAAAACCACCCGTCGGATTGAGGCATTGCACGGGCCGATAGATGACTCGGAGCTGATTCACCGGGATAATCTGGTGCTAGTGTAGTACCTGTCCCGCTAAGCTACAAAACCAAGCTGGTCGCACCGAACAAAAAACGCCCTGCACCGCTGCAAGGCGTTGATTTTTTGGTGCCGGAAAGAGGAATCGAACCTCCGACCTACTAATTACGAATCAGTTGCTCTACCGACTGAGCTATTCCGGCGGGGAATGCAGGGAGCGCGAATATAGCCAATTTGCCGGTGAGGCACAAGCATGGACTTATGCTTAAGCAAGAGACCCAGCTAAAACTCCGCGCCCACAGAGCGGCAGAGCCCCTCATCAGCGACCCGCTCAAGCGCCGTCGAGACTACCATCCGTCAGCAAAACCATTCCACTAGTCTAATTCGTGTATCACGATGCGCGTTTTTCGTTCTCTGATTTCACGATTCCAGTTCTTGGAGAACTAACAGCAGCGGCTATGAAAGCGGATGGGTTCACGCTCATTGAAGTCATGGTTGCAGCGGCGCTCGTGGTGCTCCTGCTGACTCTGGGCGCGCCGACCTTTGAAAACACGGTGCGCAATAGCCGCTTGACTACGCTGGCGAATGATCTTCTGGCTACCCTGAACTTGGCTCGCTCGGAGGCCATCAAGCGCGGCGAAATGGTGGTGCTGTGCAAGAGCAGTGATGGCGCGCGTTGTGTCGGGCCAAATTGGAGCACGGGCTGGATCGTTTTTGTGAATTCCAATGGAGAACTTCCGCCCGTTGTGGATTCTGGCGAACCCATCCTGCGTCATTACGCAGCATTGCCGCTGGGCTATACGCTGGCGACTAACCACAACTTTGTCAATTTCGTTGCCTATCGTCCTAGCGGCCGTAGCAATAACATGGGCCGGTTTGTCTTTTGTAAAGACAATCGCTTGGAAAACCATTCCAGAGCGATTTTCATTAGCATCACGGGCCGCGCCCGTATCGGGCGGGATGAGAACCGTAACGGTATCCCCGATGAGCGGGATAACAACGAGCAGATTATCGACATTCTAGGTTGCCACCCTTGAGAGTGCACACAGTTGGGAGACGGTGCCTTTGGTATACGCATGGCGTACGAGGGTTTAGCCTGGTGGAAGTGCTGGTCGCCTTATTGGTGCTTTCGATCGGGCTGCTTGGACTGGCGGGCTTGCAACTGCACGCTCTGCAATATACCCATTCCAGCTATCAGCGCACGCTGGTCAACATCCAGGCCCTGGATATGGTCGAGCGGATGTGGACGCATTTGCAGGATCCGCTCACCGAGCTGGCCGAATGGAAAACTCTCAATCAAGCTTCCCTACCAGGATGGAACGGTACCGTGGAGCCAGCCTCCAGCGATCCCGGTGACTATGTGCTAACGATTTCCTGGAACGACCCTCGTTTTGTCGGTGCGGAGACGTACTCTTTCGCCTACCGACTGCGGTTCCCCGTGCTGGATTAGCAAGCATGGAATGCTCGCCGAATCACCACTGGCGGCGCTGGGTCAACGGGGGCCATAGCCGCTCGTTCAGCGGCTTCACGTTGATTGAGATCATGGTAGCCTTACTGATCAGCGCCTTTTTAATGGCTGGCGTGATTAGTATTGCCCTAAGCAATCGACAGTCTTACCAGGCTAAGGAAAGCATGAGCCGCTTACAGGAAAATTTGCGCCTGCTTCCCGATATTTTACGGAAACCCATTAGCATGGCCGAATCTCTCCACCCGGCCAGTGGCGTAGATCGTATCATCGTCCTCTACACCGGCGGCGGTGATGTGGTGAATTGTCTGGGTAATACAATCGCAGCCGGATTGGTGGTTAATCACTTTTATGTGCGTAATAACGCCCTCTACTGCGGTGTGAGCTATCCGGCCACACCCGGCTCGGAGCAACCCTTGGTGGATGGAGTAACGAGCATGGCGGTGCAATACGGCATTGATACCACGCATCAAGGGCAGGTGGAACACTACGTAGATGCGCCCAGCGATTGGAATGAGGTGATTAGCGCCCGTATCACCTTGCGGCTGCTAGACCCCACCTTAGGGCGGCAACCGGAAGTGGTGTTGACCGTGGCGATGCGTCCTCGACTTCTTTCCCGCCTGCCTTGAATGAATTTTGGTCAAACCAGGTGAACAGCGTAGCGCAAGAGGCGAGCATGGCGACCCTGCGGCGACAGCGAGGCACGGTACTGGTGATCAGCTTGTTGATCCTGCTGGTGATGACCACGCTGGGCGTTAGCGCCATGCTGGGTTCTAGTTTGCAGGAACGCATGGTGGCTAATCAAAAGCAGGCAATTGCAGCGTCGCTGGCGGCGGAAGCTGGGGCAATCAGAATCACCCAGTGGTTGCGGGCTCATCCCGAAGCCTGGGACGATGCCGCCGCTTGGCGGGCCAGCGCGGGCTTGCCACTCAAGCCCAGCTCGAATGCGGCTGGTAACCAAATAACCTACTGGATCGAAAGCGTTGATTTCAATGGCAGCAGGGCGACAGTGGTAAGTCGCGGGGGTTTATGGATTGCTGGCCGGATCATCGAACAAAATAGCGTGACTGTAGGCTTACAGAGCGTTCCTGATGAAAGCCAGCCCGAAAGCGCGCAGACGCCAACCCAAGTGAACTCCGACAGTCCGGCTCGGCTTGCTGACTCCAGCGCTGAGCCGGAGCGTCCACAGCAAACCGCTCCAGAGAAAGCAGCGCCGACTACGACAAAACCGCTGCGGATCCTTTTCTGGCGAGTATCGCTGGGGGGCGGCGCAGGCATCGCCCAGGAAGCACAGCCTCCATCCAGCCGCATCCCCGCGCTCAAGCCCGCCGTAAAAACTGGCGGATCGCGGTCAGATGGCGGCGACTGACTTCCAGGCGGTCGGGAATAGCGTGGAAGAGCAGGATATAGCCACTATCCGCGCTTTTTTCCAGTCCGGCGATTTGTGCGGACATTACCAGCGCATTACGGTGCACACGCAGCGCGCGAGTACCTAATTCAGCTTCCAGCACTTTCAGCGATTCCTCAATGAGCACCTGCCCCTGCCGATGGCGGACGGTGACATATTTTTGATCGGCTTGAAAATAAAAGACGTCTGAAAAGAGAATCCGCTCCAACCGCTGGCCGATACGGGCGTGAATGTGGGTGCGGCCCGCCGTCGTTGGCTGTTCCACCAGACTCGCCACTTGCGCCCGATTAAGCCGACTGGCTTTGGTCAAGGCGTGCTCAAGCCGCTCTACCCGGATCGGTTTGAGGAGATAAGCAACCGCGTGGGCCTCGAATGCCGCCAGCGCGTATTCGTCGTACGCTGTTATAAAGATAATCGCTGGTGGCTGCGCCGATTCCGCCAAGCGCCGCGCCGTCTCCAGGCCATTCAGACCGGGCATTTGAATATCCAGCAACACAATGTCTGGGGTATGGCTGGCGGCCAAGCGTAACGCCTCCGCACCGTGACAGGCCTCCGCACAAACTTGATAATCCGCCAGACGGCTGAGCAACTCGCGCAAGCGGTCGCGCGCTGGAGATTCGTCGTCAACAATGAGCACCTTCATGCAGTAACATCCGATGTGGAGTTTGGCCCAAAGGATAGCAGGCGCGAGAGTTTATAGGCCTGACCCGACACGCCATTTAGCCCAATAGTGGAATGGTGACGATGACTTGATAACGGTCTGGGGTGGCGACGATGCGCAATGGATCGAGCGTTTCATAAGCCAATTGTAAACGCTGGCGGATGTTGTTTTGCGCCAAACCTTGGCCAGCGCCGCGCCTACCCTGAGCAGCAGCCGGACGTGGATTGCTTACTGTAATGCGCAACGCACGCGCCAAGCGCTCGATCTGAATCATCAGTACGCCACCTTCCGGCAAGAGTTGGAGACCATGGTAAATTGCGTTCTCCACCAGCGGTTGCAATAGCAGCGCCGGCATGGATAGTTCCAGCGGCAAATCGTCGGCCAGCCGCCAATCCACCCGTAAGCGCTCGCCCAAGCGCAGGCTTTCGATGGCGAGGTAGCGGCGGGTTAATTCCAGCTCCTCATCCAGGGAGAGCAGGTCGCGCTGGGCCAACGCCGACCGCAGCAGATCGGCCAAATCCAATACCGCCTGCTCAGCCTGATCCGGTTGCTTAGGGATCAGACTGGCGATGGTGTTCAAGGTGTTGAATAAAAAATGCGGGTGAATGCGTGCTTGTAGGGCCTGGAAACGGGCGCGCGTTTCGGCCTGCACCTGCTGCTTCCATTGGTGCTGCATGTAGAAATAACGTAAGGCCAGCAGGGTAACAATACCGCTGATCGCCTGATGGCTGGCGATGGTCGCCCCGCTGGGTTGCAGGCCCACAGCATCGACCGCCACCTCCAACCACAATACCAGCAGCGAACACAGCAACGTGAGTAGCTGGGCGACGCCAAAAGCGGCGAGCGTAGTGGCGACGACGGAACGCTGATTAAGCCAGCGCCGACAACGACATAAGACCAGCGCGGTCATCAAGGCCACCCACTGTACAAACAGTGAGGCCAGCGCCAAGGTGGTCCAAAAGCTTTCCAGGCTACGGCTTTGGGTGAGTGCCAACACCACCGCCAGCAATTCGGCGATCAGCACTAGCAGGAACCCGGCGCGGTTGGCGCAAAAGTCTGGCAAAAAACCCGTCGCTATCGCTTGCAGCGACTGCGCGGCATGGTTATCAGCTACTATCGGCATGGTTAGCTCAAAGAAACCGCCTGTGCAGACGACCTGCACTCCTTCCCCTTCCTGAAAGCAGGAGCCTCTCGCGGCAAATCCTGATGAATCCACTCCCCGCCTTACTCGCGCGCTATCCCGTATTGGTGCTAGACGGCGCGTTGGCCACGGAATTGGAGCGCCGAGGTTACGATCTGTGCGACCCACTCTGGTCGGCCAAACTGTTGCTCGAAGATCCGGATCAAATCCGCCAGGTACATCAAGATTACTTCGCGGCCGGAGCCGATTGCGCCATTACCGCCAGTTATCAGGCTTCGGTGGAGAGCTTCCACCGTCGCGGACTGAGCACAGCGGAAGCTCTCGATTTATTGCGGCGCTCGGTGTATCTGGCTTTAGAAGCCCGCGATCATTTCTGGCAAGCACCCGCCCACCGGATTAACCGGCCACGACCTTTAGTTGCCGCCTCGATTGGGCCTTATGGCGCCGTTCTGGCGGATGGCTCGGAATACCGGGGTGATTATGGCCTGAGCGAACGCGCTTTGATGGATTTTCATCGCCCACGACTAGCGACCGTTCTGGATGCAGGCGCTGACCTGTTGGCCTGCGAGACGATCCCCTGTTTCACTGAGGCACGCGCCTTAACCCGACTGCTTGCGGAATTCCCTACTGCCAGCGCCTGGCTGAGCTTTAGCGCCCGAGACGAAGCGCATCTGTGCCATGGCGAGCGCTTGTCTGATTGTGTGGCATGGTTGGATTCTTGTCCGCAAATCGTCGCCATCGGAGTCAATTGCACCGCGCCACGCTATCTCCCGGCACTCATCACCGCCGCCCGCGCGGTTACTGCCAAACCCATCGTCGTCTATCCCAATTCGGGCGAACAGTACGATGCGGCTCAGCATTGCTGGTCTGGCGTGGCCAGCGCTGTGGATTTCGCCGCTGCGGCACCGCAGTGGCGCGCGGCAGGAGCGCGCTTGATCGGTGGCTGTTGTCGCACTACACCGGAGCATATTCGGGCCATCGCTGCCTGGGCGCGAGCGCTACCACCGCTGGATGGATAAAAGAGGCGATGTTTCACATGAAGCCAAGCCACGAACGGGCTGCGAAACCTCGTTAAGTTGGTTTCATGTGAAACCATTTTTGCCTATTACCCCCAGCGGCCGCGCATAGGGCGATCTCGCCAAAAGCCACGCTAGTGGAGCGCGCTTAACGCTACAAAAGCTTCCAGACTCACGGTTTCCGGCCGCGCGCTGGGATCGACTCCCGCCGCTTCAATTTGCGCCTCATTCAGGCTCTCCGCCAAGGCGTTGCGCAGCGTTTTACGGCGCTGGGAAAACGCCTGCCGCACAATGGCAGCAAAGCGCTCCTCCTTCCCCACCGCAATCATAGAGGTTTCACGTGGAACCAAACGCACGACAGCTGACCAGACCTGGGGTGGAGGCCGAAACGCCTCCGGCCCGACAGTAAACAGCGGTTCAACTTGACACTGCGCTTGCAGCATGACCGACAGTCGGCCATAGGTTTTGCCGCCCGGTTTGGCCGCCATGCGCTCCACCACGTCCTGTTGCAACATAAAATGCAAGTCGTGCAGTTGGTCGGCCTGCGCCAGCAAGTGAAAGAGCAGCGGCGTGGAAATGTTATAAGGCAGATTGCCAGTCACCCGCAGCCGGGGGCCACGCCCGCGCAACGCCGCGAAATCGAAACGGAGGGCGTCCGCATGATGAATGCGCAATGCGCCCAGGTCGGCGCAGCGCGCCTGGAGCGGTTCTAGTAAATCGCGATCTAGCTCTACCACATCCAGCGCGCCGACCGCCGTCAGTAGGGGTCCGGTCAAAGCCCCCAAACCAGGGCCGATTTCTACCAACCGTTCGCTCGGTAGCGGGCGGATCGCCTGTACCATACGGGCGATTACGCTGGGATCACGTAGAAAATGCTGGCCGAAACGTTTACGCGGATGATGGCGTGGGAGCCGAACTCGCTCACTGCCCATTGCGGAGTTGCGCCGCAGGAGGCACAGACGCTGGCGGTGCCAGAGTCAATCCCACGTAGGGAGGCCGCACCTCCACATAGGCCTCATCGCGCAGGCGGCGTAATGTCAAGGCCCATTCCTCATCGGAACGCCGCCGCAACAACGCTTCGCGCAGTTGGTCGCGTGAAGCAACCGACGCTGGCGCAGAAGATGGCTGCGTTGCATTGAGCGGCTGCGCTGCGCCACCACCCCGCACCTCCAGCAACTTGACGATATGAAAGCCACTGGGACTGCGAATCAAGGCGCTGATTTCGCCTGGCTGCATTTTCGGCGCTACATCGCTAAATAAAGTGGGCAACTGCTCGGTCAGGCGCCAACCGATTTCGCCACCTTCAGCGGCCTGGCTGGCAGAGACGCGGCGGGCCATCTGAGCAAAATCCGCGCCCTGCCGCAGTTGCGCCAGCACTTCCTCGGCTTGGCGCTGGGCGGCTGTGATCTGGGATGGTGACGGCTGCTCGGGCAAGGCAATCAAAATCTGGGCTATGCGATAGGCCCGCGCACCACCACTGTTCGGGCTGGGCCGGGATTCTGCTGGGCCGACCAGCGGCGCGGCGTCAAGCAGCCGGCCGCCACTTTGGGTGGCCAGACTATCCACATCCTGCTCAGAAACCCGCAACTGGCTATCGACCAATTTTTGTCGCAAGCGCGCGCTTAACAACTCGCGCCGTACCTCGTCACGGAATTGGGTAAAATTGATCCCATCCCGCTCTACCTTTTGCCGCAGTTGCGTCAGACTCAGTTTGTTGTGTTGCGCTAGGTTTTCGATCGCAGTGTTCAGGGTAGCGTCATCCACTACGATGCCCTGGCGCTCGGCAGCACGTAACTGCAATTGACTGAGAATCAAGCGTTCCAGAACTTGCGCTTCCAACACCGGGCGGGGTGGAAGTAGGGTTTTGCGCTGCTGAAGCTGGGCGGTGATGCGCGCCGTGGCCGCATCCAGTTCCCGTTGGGTGATGACATCGTTTTCCACCACCGCAACGATGGCATCCAGCGCTCGGCCCGCCGCTTCTGGGCCGGGGCCGAATGTCAGTTCCGCACAGATGATGGCGGGCGCGGCGGTGAGCAGCAGGGAAAATACCCAGAAAGAAAGCAACTTGTTCATGCGCATGGGAAGAAGGGCAGCTAGTAACGGGTCGGCTGGTAGCCGAAGATGGAGTTTTGTAGCAGGGTTTCCAGGCCAGAACCCAGGCGGGACAAGCCTTTCAACTCCAGTTCCACATAAAAGGCGTTCTGGGCATCGGCATCTCTGGGACTATCGCGGTACTGGCGCGCGACCAGGCGCAGCGACCAGCAGCAATCGTCGTACTCCAGACCAGCCAGAGTTTCCAGATTGCGCTCGGTATTGAGCGCGTAATTCCAGCGCGCCAGGGTGCGCCATTGAGTATTCAGCGGCCAGAAGAACGAGACATCGACCGCGTGCAGTTGGTCTTCCAGCGCAAAGCCCGGTTGATCATGGTCGATCAGATAGGCGACGTTGAATAACTGGCGCGGATTGACGTAGTAACGCAGATCAAAGGCCCCACGCACCAAATCCCGATTATCGGGTTCCAGTTGGATGCCACCCTGCACGGTCCAGCGGGAGGCCAGATTCAACTGGCCCTGCGCAATCAGGCCGGAATTGGCTGCGGTTTCCACCGCTTGGCCGGGATTCAGCATCACCCGGCGATCCTCAAAATACTGAATCTGACCGATCGTGGCGCGCAGCCGCTCAGCGCCATGCGCGCCATCCAGCAGCCGGGTGGTCAGGGCAGCAGTCAACTGGTTGGCGTCGCCCAACCGGTCACCGCCGACAAACCGGTTCTTGCGAAACAACCAGTCAATATCCCGATCCATCAGGGCGCTATCAAACAGCGGAATGTCCTCCTGCTCCCGATAAGGAACGTACAGATAGAACAGGCGCGGCTCCAGGGTCTGGGTTCCAGCCGCGATTCCCAGCCAACCGGCCTGCAAGGCCCGCTCAAAAATCAGGCCGCTATCCAAGCTGAGCACCGGCGCAGCGCGGGTCGGAGACTGGTCAGCGCCCGGCGCGGTATGGTCGAGCTGATAGCCGGTGTAACGGAAGCCCGCCTCTGGTTTGACATAGCCCCAGGGCCGCTCCAGCACCCAGCCGACGCTAGGCCACAGCTCCAGCCGGGTGCCGGTCACGACATCCGCTTGCTCGAAATGCACAAATTCGCCTTGCAAGCGGTAATTCGGCCCACTGCCCTGCGGTGGCCACTCGCCGGTAAACAGCAATTGCGGTAAGCGTTGATAAGGTTTTCCGGTCAGATTGAACAGAGCTGGATTGAGAATCTGGTAGCCTTGCACCCGCGCCAACGCTTGCCAATTTTCGCCAATGTAACGGGCGTTCAGGTGACGCTCGAGATAATTGGCGGTCAGAAAATCCAAATTATTATTCAGATCGCGCAAGTAGTTGTCGTCAGACACGTACTCGTACCGCAGATCGGTATAGACATTGGCGCTGGGTGCGGCGCGGTCGCTGAGGTTGAAAGAGCCACGCTGCCCCTCGTAGCGCCGGTCATCGGGCATATATTCCAGGTTGAAGCGCCCCTGATGCCAAGGCTCTAGAAAGCGGTAGTCCAGGCCCAGCAGCAGACCGCGCTCGCTCATCAAGCGCGGCGTGATGGTCAGATCGCGCTGGGGCGCGATGTTCCAATAGTACGGGATCTGCAAATCCAGACCGGTGTTGCTGGCGTAACCCTGACGCGGGAATAAAAAGCCGGATTGGCGCTCATCGGTAATGGGAAAGGACAAATAGGGAAAATAAAATAGCGAGCGATTCTTGAACGCCAGCGTGATGTCGCGCGCCTCACCCCGTCCGGTGTTTTCATCCAGGCGCAGGTCACGGGCGCGCAAGGCCCAAAATTCCTGGCCACGGCGACAGGTCGAATAGCTCGCATCCTCTAATTGACTGAACCGACTGCGGCGATCCAGCCGCACTTCCTTGGCGTGGCCTTGGGCATGGCGGGCGGGCAGATAATAATCCACAGCCTTGAATTGGCCGGTTTCGGCGTTTAAGTTGACCTCCGCCTGTTGGCCGCGCAGCACCTGGCGCGAATCGCTGTAGACGAAACCGCCTTCGGCGCGTGCGCGCTGGGCTGGGCGTTCCAGAGTGATTTTCTCGGCGCGCAAGCGCTGATCGCCGTGCGACAAGCGTGCGTCGCCTTCCAGCCGCGATTCAGCGGGGGACGAATCAAGCTGGCCCGCTTCCGCCTGGAGAGACTGTTGCGCCACTGGCGAGGCGTCTGGCGTCGTCGGTACGATATCCTCGGCCAGATCGTCGATTTCACACTGCACCCAGGGATCGAGCACATCGGCGGACTGCGCCTGAACCCCCGACAGCGGGAAGAGCGCCAGCGCCATGCCTATCAACAAGAATCGAGAATACGGGGTCACGGAACCGGGTTTTACGGGTCAATTAAAGTGCTCTAACATCGCATAGATTGATTATGGCTGCAATCCGGCGGTGCGGCGACGCGGCGGCGGACCAGCCCCAACAGCACGGAGCAAAGGTCGTGAATGAACGTGAGCAACTGATGCGGGACTGGCTCCATGCGGTATTGCCAGCGCCACTGGAACGAATCGCCCCCGCCTCCAGCGATGCCAGTTTCCGCCGCTATTTCCGAGTTTGGTGTCTTGGCCAGACCTATAT
>JBATSQ010000080.1:0-9026 GCA_049293375.1 Candidatus Contendibacter sp. | reverse complement strand
AGCGGTTTGCGCCCTCACGCTCCAGCAATCCTTACGCTCGGTCTGGAAACGGCATGAGCGAAACACCCCCCACCTGGGAAGAGATCGCCCAAGTCGGCGACATCGAACGCTGGGTCGTCGCCCAGTTACAGCAACGCGGTTTGCTGGATGAGGTCGCTGATCCCGCCAAATTAAGCGGTAACGCGCTGCGCCAGTTCAAAGCCCGCCGCGAAGAAGAACGCCGCGTCCGCAAGCTACTACGCCAGCAGGCGTGGGCCGCGTACCGCAAGGCGCATCTAGTGCATCTGGGCGCGGACGTGTTTCATCACGACACGCCCGACCAGGATCGCTACGACCTGCCCGATCCCGAAACCCGCCGGGAAACCAACGGTTTGCCCGCGTTCAAGGACGTGCAGGCTCTGGCTAAAGCATTGGATTTGACCATCCCACAATTGCGCTGGCTGGCGTTTCACCGGGAAGTGGACAGCGGCAGCCACTATCAATACTGGACGATTCCCAAGCGCGACGGCGGCCAGCGGCTGATCAGTTCGCCCAAGCCGACTCTGAAAAAAACTCAGCGCTGGATTTTGCGGCAGATGGCCGAACGGCTGCCGGTGCATGGCGCGGCGCACGGTTTTCTGCCCGGTCGCAGCATCTTCAGCAATGCCGCCGTCCATGCCGGTGCGCGGCTGCTGGTCAAGCTCGACATCCGCAATTTCTACCCGACCGTGACCTGGCGACGGGTCAAGGGTTTGTTCCGCAAGGGTGGTTATGGCGAACAGGTTGCCACCGTGCTGGCGCTGCTTTGCACCGAAGCGCCGCGCGAACTGCTGCAACTCGACGGCAAGCCCTATCACGTCGCCAGCGGGCCACGCGCCCTACCGCAAGGTGCGCCGACCAGCCCGGCGCTGAGCAACACCGTTTGCTTGAGGTTGGATTGCCGCCTGTCCGGCCTGAGCCAAAGGCTGGGCTTTCGCTACACCCGCTACGCCGATGACCTGAGCTTTTCCTGGCATGAAACAGACTCGCCGCCGCTGGGTCGCTTGCTGCGCTGTGCGCGGTTAATTCTCCAGGCTGAAGGTTTTGTGCCACATCCCGAAAAAACCCGCGTCTTGCGCCGCAGCCGTCGCCAGACCGTGACCGGACTGGTGGTCAATCAAACGCCGAGCGGCAGTCCGGCCCGCATTCCGCGCCTGAAAATTCGGGAATTGCGCGCCGCCCTGCACAACCGCTTGCACGGCAAGCCCGGAAAAGAAGGTGAAAGTCTGGCGCAACTGCGCGGCTGGGTGGCGTATCTACACATGACCGACCCGGAAAAGGCCAAGCCGTTTCTGGCGCAGCTCAACCAATTGGAGGCGCGTGGCGCGGATGAGTGAGTGGCAAGTTTCCCTGATTTTTCAGGACGACAAATCCAACAAATTTTGGCGGGCGCGCTGCCTCGGCAACAACCTGGAAGTCAATTTCGGCCGCATCGGCACGCAAGGCCAGAGTCAGGCCAAGCGCTACGAATCGCCGGAAGACGCCGCCAGCGAACTGCAAAAGCAAGCGCGGGAGAAATACAAAAAAGGCTATGTCGATGGCGACGGTGGATCGAGCGCACCGGCTGCGGCATCTGACGCCGCTGAAACGGCCCCCGCCGCGCCCGCCGCCACACAATGCGCCTTGACGCTGACCATTGGCGAACGACGGCTGGAACTGCGCCTGCGTGTCGAAGGCAACGCGCTGCATACCCACAGCATCGAACACTACCCCAACGCCGACGCCGCCAGCGCCGCGCTGGCCCAGATTCGGGCGGCGCTGGAAGCTGACGGCTACCGGGCGCAATAGGCGACGCGCATGGCTGACGACCGCTCGATTCTGTTTGCTGATTTGGAACATGCCGCCGCCCGGCGCGATCCGCAATTCGTGCCGTGGACGCTGGAATTTCTCAAGCAGCCCGACCCGCCCGCCGGTCAGCCGGAAGACCCGCCGGACGATTTTCAGCCGCAACCGCTGCCGCCCGACGCCTGGTCGCTGGAGCGTTTGCGCAATACGCTGAACCCGCAAGCGCAGGCCAGCAAAACTGCCGAGGAGCGGCAGGCTGCGCGAGCGGGCGCGTGGGCGGCATTGCTGGCGTCGCCCAATCCGCCGCCACGCCTGAAACTCGGTCAACTGCTGCTGGATTTGTATACGGCGGACGACGAACCGGCCCGCGCCCTATTGCTGGAACTGATTCCGCAACTGCCTGCATCCGCGCTCGGCTGGGGCGTGTGGCAGGGCTTCAAGAGCCTCTACAAGCAGGCCGAACCGCGTCACGATCTGGCTATGCTCGGTGTGCTGTGCTATCGGCTGGACGTGCAACCCGTGACCGGCAGCAACGAGATTTCTCGTGGCACCTGGCTGTACATGCGCCGCCGCGCTTGGCGCTATCTGCGGCAACTGGGCCAAGCCTTGCCGGAACTATTCCCGGTGTTCGCCGGTCAGGTGTTGCGCCACTATCCCGCCAGCCAACGCTTTGAGTCCTGCTGGATTGCCAACCAGATTTGGCGGCATAAGGATTTAATCGGCCAGACCGATCAGGGCAATGTCGGCCGTTCTGGTCTGCCCGACAAACTCGACCGCCGCGCTTTTGATGAGGCGTGGAAAATCAGCCCCGCGCCGCTGTTGCGCCTGCTGGAAGACGCCCGCAACGCGCAAGTCTGCGACTTCGCCATCCGCAGCCTGGAGCAGGATTTCAAAGACGCCTTGCGCCATGTCGAACCGGCGTGGTTAGCCCGGCTGGGCCGCAAGCCGCTGGAAATCGTCCACGATTTCATCATCAAGCTGCTGCGCGACAACCCCGAATTCCATCAATCCAGGCTGAAGCAACTCGGCCTGCACGAGATGGTGCTGGGCCTGCTCTACAGCAACAACAGCCCAGCCCGGCGTTACGCCATCGACTACGCCCGCGCCTACGCCACCGATTTGCCGGTAGCGGAGCTGCTGAATCTGGTGTTGAAAAGCACCCAGGAGGTACAGACCTTCGCCGTGGCCGTGCTGGAACAACGCACGCCCGCCGCGATTGGCCTGCCGACCTTGCTCAAGTTGCTGGGTGCGCCCGCCAGCGCCAGCCTCGCCAAAGCCAAACTCCAGCAAGGGTTCAAGCCGGAAGACCTCAGCGCTGAACAGTTCGTCGAAGTGGCGCTGGCCTCAACCAGTCGCGGCCGTTCCGGCGAAACGCCGCTGGATGTGGTGCTGAAGTTTTATCGGGACACCAAGGTCGCCGTGCCGGCCGCCTATTACCGGCAGGTGCTGGACGATGCGCGGTGTACGCCCTTCGTGCGGCAGCGGGCGCTGGCCGCGTTGGCCGAGTATCCGGGCCGCGAGATTGGCGCCGAGTGGCTGAAAAAAGCCCTGCTCGACCCACAACTGAGCGAAACCGTGGCGACTTGGTTGGGGCAGGGAAAACTGCAAGGCGATGATTTGGATGTCGAATGGCTGAAAGGTTTGGCGTTACGTCCGGCTTTACGTCCCTGGGCCTTGCAACTGTTGGCCAATACGCAACTGGTGACGCCGAGCCGAATCGGCTTGCCGTGGCTGCTGGCGATGGCCCGCCAAGCCGACCCGACTTTGCACGATTTCGCCCATCGCTATCTGCTGGCGGCGTTCCAGCCGGCGGATTTCGCCAGCGGCGAGCGCAGCGGCATCGAGCATCTGTGGGAACTGGCGGCTGGAGCTACGCAACCGGAACCGGTGCGCCATTTCGCTGCGGCCTATCTCAAGGCCCATCACCCGCAACTGGGGCCGAACGAGCCGGAAACCCGCTTTTTGCATCTTCAGCCCAGTCTGACCGCCGCTGATTATCCGCTCAGTCGGGTACGGCCCTTGTTCGACGACCAGCGGCCTGACGTGCGACGCCTGGCGGTCGCCATCGCCCGCGAGGAAGTGCGTGTCTGGAGCGACCCGGCCTTGCTATACCGGCTGGCCGACAGCTCGCACCGTGAACCTCGCAGCTTCGGCATTGAGCAATTGTTGCGGGTCGGCGAAACGGCGGTTGAACCCGTGTTACCGCTGGATTGGCTGTTGCCGGAACGGGTGTTCCAGTTGGCCGAAAGCCGCCACAAGGTCGTCCGCGAAACCGCCCTGACCCTGATTCGTCGTCATTACGACCGGCTGGGCGGCCCCGCTAAATTGGCCTGGCTGATGGAAAGCCATTACCGCGAGGTCGGCCTGTTCACCGTGCGGCTGCTGTGGGAACGCCATCGCCCCACCGCCTTAGCCATCGCCCGACAAGCCGCCGCCGACGGGACGCAACCGTCGGTGGCTCCGTTCGCCGCGCTGGACGAACTGCGACAATTTCTGCGCAAAACCCTGTTCGGCCTGCCGCCCGGTCGGTTGGAGCGGCGCGAACTGGACGGCGATCAGGCCGCGCCGGATCGGCCCTGGCCCGCCAGCGTCGGCAAGCGGCGATTGGTCGAGGCCATCAAAACGCTGGCTTTGGAGGATGCCGATTTTGCGGCGCTGGTCACGCCGGTGTTGGAAGAATTCCGCCATTCCCGCGCCAAGTATGAATGGCAACACTGCGTCGCGGCGCTGGTGCAAATTCGTAAGGCGCATCCGGGGGTTCGGGTGGATTTGCCGGTGGGGCAGGTGAATGTCAGACTGCGTAGCGCCTGACTTCGCATACAGACTGTTCAGTTTTTCTTTATGAAAGTCAGCGATATGCTGAAACTACTAAAGGCAGATGGCTGGTATCTCGTCGCCACTGTGGGAAGTCATCGACAATTCAAACATCTCACCAAATCAGGGCGTGTCACCGTGCCGGGAAAGCCGAGTGATGATTTAACCTTGGGCACGGAAAACAGTATCCTGAAGCAGGCAGGTTTGAAAAAGTAATGAGGATTTTTCCATGCGTTATGCGGTAGTGATTGAAAAGGCTGAACACAACTATGCGGCTTATGTTCCTGACCTTCCCGGTTGTATAGCTACCGGCCAAACTGTGAAAGAGACTGAAACGCAAATTCAGGAAGCTATCCAATTCCATTTGCAGGGTATGCGAGAAGACGGCTTGCCGATTCCAGAGCCTTCTAGTCAAGTCGAATATGTTGAAGTGATAGCTTAAGCTTATTCAAAATCAAGAGCCTACAGTTTAAGTCAGAATAACTTGGTTGAGATAAATAAATTTATGGTTAGGATATTCATATCTTATTCTCATGCTGATGAAAATTATCGTCATGAGCTTGGAAAGCATCTTCAAAGCCTAAAACATCAAAAAATTGTAGAAATATGGCATGATCGCCGTATTGTTTCTGGTGAAGAATGGTCTAAAAGCATAGATAAAGAATTAAGTCAATCTGATATTATCCTTTTATTAATTAGCTCAGATTTTATTTCTTCTAATTATTGTTACGATATTGAAATGAACCTCGCTATATCTCGCCATGAAAGCGGAGACTCAGTAGTTATTCCAGTTATTCTAAGACCTTGCGATTGGACAGATTTACCCTTTGGAAGATTCCAGGCTGCAACTAAAGATGGCAAACCAGTTATAAAATATCCTAGTTTAGATGACGCTTTTCTTGAAATTACACACAATATTAAAGCGGTGGCTAAAAAGTTATCAAAAGAAGGAAAAGGCTCTAATAGAAATAACTCGGAATTAACAAATAGTGATAGCAATAAAGCAAGCCAATACGCTCCTAAAATCACCCTCCGTTCAAGCAATCTTACTTTGCCTAAATCTTTTTCAGATCACGATAAAGACGCTTTTATATCTGAAGCTTTTGAATATTTAGCTCTCTTTTTCGAGGGTTCGCTTGAGGAACTTAAGAAACGAAATTTGGAAGTATCCACCCGTTTTCAGAAGGTTGATGCTCGCTCATTTGAATCGGTAATTTATATGAATGGAAGACAAGCTTCTTATTGTGGGGTTTGGATTGACAAATGGATCGGCCCGCGAGGATCTTCTTCAATTTTCTATAGCGATTCCGGTATCAGCAATAAACACTCTCTTTCTTATAATGAAAGCATGAGTGTAGAAGACAATGGAAATATGCTTGGGCTAAGACCTATGAACATGCAAGGGCGATCAAGAGATGGAGAACGATTGCTAACGAACGAAGGTGCTGCTGAATATTATTGGTCTTTATTTTTTGAACCGGTACAGAGAATGCGTCGTTAGTAGATTATCAAAAGTGAACCTATTCAACTTCTGATGCTTAAGAGTGGAGCCGCCCGTGGCCAAACAATACGCGCCCCACATTGAACGCCTATTGGCCGTTGCTGCCAGCGGCAAATTATTAGCGGTTGGTGGTCGCCGTGACGCGGCGGCCGTGACCGGCTCCAGCGTTCACCTGCTGCAACTGCCCAAGCTCAACGCCCGCTTCAGCGCCCCGTTGAACGCCGCCGCCAGCGCGCTGGCCTTCAGCGACGACGACCTGTTGCTGGCCGGAACTGCCGACGGTGAACTGCTGATCTGGCGCAGCGACAGCCAGGACACAATGCCGGACGCGCAACAAACCGTCCATGCGGGCGCGATTCGGGCGCTGGCTATCAGCGGGCGACAAATCGCCAGCGTCGGCGAGGATGGTCTGCTGGTGCTGCATGACCTCGAACGGGATGGCGACCGCATCCAGTTCCGCGAACGCGCCCAGCGCCGCCTGAGCGAGCAAGCCTTGCGGGCTGTCGTGGTGGATGCCGCCAGCGGCAGTATCGCCGCCGCCGGTGCGGATAACACCATTTACCTGCTGCCGCTGGCCAACATCAGCGACGCTGAACCCCGCATCATGCCCTGCGGCGAACGCGGCATTTACTCTTTAGCCTTCACCGGCGATGGCCGCATCGTAGCCGGGTGCGGCGATGGCTCTATCCGCGTCTGCTTTCTGGAAGGCGCGATTGACGAGGAAGACCGCAGCGGTGACGCCGCCCATCAAGGGCCGGTGCGCGGCCTGCTGTTCAGCCACGCCCTGAATGACGAACAGAACCGCCCGCTGCCGCGCCGCCTGTTCTCGCTGGGCGAGGACGGTGAACTGAAAATCTGGACGCTGGATCAGCGCCGCAAGCCGCGCACCGTGCCGATTGGCCGCGATCCCCGCGCGCTGGCGCTGGTCGAAGCCTACCCGCAAGCCAAGCCGGAACAGCGCGGCGGAACGCTGGTCGCCGTCACCGAACAGCGGCAACTCTGGCTGAGCGCGATCAATCAGGACGGCAATCCGTCCGGCAATCCCGAAGTCTGGGACTCCAAGCTGCAACGGCTGTTGGACGAGGTGAAAGCCACCCGCTCCTCATCCGCCACCCTGGAAGCGTTGGCGCAACTGGCCGAGGACGAGGCGCGGGAAGGCTTGGAATTCGTGCTGACCAAGGATTCCCGCCCGCCGCAGCGGATCGAGGCCGCGCAATGGCTGGGCAAAACCCAGCGTCGCCGCAGCCGTCCGGCGCTGGCGCTGGCGCTCAACGACGACAACCCCGGCGTGCGCAAGGCCGCCTTGACCGCGCTGGAACAGATCGAGACCGACAACCCGCTGGCTGCCCTGCAAGCGGCGCTCGGCGGCCGCCATGCCGATCTGCGCTTGTACGCGGTCAAGCAACTGGCGCAACAGCGGCAAGCGTCGCCGCTGATTCCGCGCTGGCTCAACGAGCGGCTCAACGACGGCGAGGAAAAAGTCCGGGAAGCGGCGCTCGACGCCCTGCTGGCGCTGGAACCGGAAACCAGCGTTGCGCCGCTGCACAGCGCCTTCGAGCGCGGTTCGCCTGACATCCGCCGCGCGGTGTTGATCCGGCTCGGTCGGCGCAAGCTCGGCGCGACCCCAGACGGCCGCCGCCTGCTCGATCAGGCGCTCAACGACGACGATTTCGAGGTGCGCCGCGCCGCGTTCTGGCTCGGGGTGATGGCTTATCCGGCGCTGGCCGCACGATTGCGCGGCGAAGGCAGCGACATCAACAAAATTTTGGATGATTTCAAGGCGCAAGGCGTCGCCAAAGCCAGCGCCGCAACCGCGAGCGAACCCTCTCTGGAACCGCTGTTCACGGCCTTGGCCTGCCGCCGGCCGGACATGGCTTTGCAGGCGGCCCTGTGCTTGAGCTGGCTCGGCGACGAACGGGCCAGCGGCGCGCTGTTGCAGCTCAGCCGCGAACCGAACCCCGCCCTGCGGCGTCAGGTCGCCCACTTTCTCACCGCCGCGATCAGCAATCTGGCGGGCGATCCTCGCCTGCGCGCCCGGCTGCAATGGCTGCTGAACGACGAAGACGCCCAGGTCCGCGCCGCCGCCTTCGATGGCCTGTTGAAACTGGCCGAACCGGAGGGGCCAGGCGGGGAAGTCGATCTGGCCGCGCTGGCTTTGCGCACGCAAGCCGGTGAAATCCGCACCCGCGCCTTGCAATTGCTGGTCAAGCACGGCGCGACCGCGCCCGTCGAACTGGCGAATCGCATCGACGCTCTGCTCGGCCACGCGCTGGACGACGAAGCCGAGGACGCGCGGCGCGAGGCGATGCGCACCTTGTGGGCCTGGCACAGCAAGCGCCCGGAAACCACCTTGCGGCGGGCGGTCGCCTCCGTCCATGCCGACGTGCGGCGCTGGGCGGTGGAAGAACTGGCCCGGCAACTGCGCCAGTCCCGCGCCTGGGCCAAGGAGTTGTTGTTGGAGCGGGTCGGCGACAGCGCCGCCGAGGTCGGTTTGGCCGCCCACGAGGCGCTGACCAAGGAAGACGCCGACAAGAAACGCCCGGAATACCATCTCGCCGCCCTCCATTCGCCAGCGCCCGCAGTGCGGATAGCCGGTCTCAAGGGCGCGTTGGAAGCCGCATCCGCCGACACGCTGCGCGCTCGCCTGATCGAACTGCTGCAAGTCGAGGACGCGGCGCAATTCATCGCCGCCATCGAAGCGATGGATAAATTGCTGCCGAACGACGCCCACGCTTTCGCGCTGGCTTTCGACAGCCCGTTTTATTTATTGCGGGTGCGGGCGGGCGAGCTGTGCGGCAAACGCCGCGACGCCCGCGCGGTCGGGCCAATGCAGGCGTTGCTCAGCATCACCCCGGCCTCGCGCGACTGGCCCGGCCCTGAATTGCGCCAACGCGCCGCCAGCGCCTTG
>JBATSQ010000079.1:0-5320 GCA_049293375.1 Candidatus Contendibacter sp. | reverse complement strand
CGCCAGCATCGCCTTGCCGAAAAGCGCTCACCGCCCGCTGCACCTGCTGTTCCACCTCATGCCCCATCTCTAGCACCAGATCGACTACACGCTGCATTTCCAGATCAAAGCGCTTGACGGTGTGTCCGCTGTTACTGAAAGTCATCAGCTGTGTGCTCCGCTCGTCTCCCTCGTCAGAATCTATCGGTCATGCTGACCCGATACCATTGGCTGTGTTACCGGGCCGAGGCCGTGCCAAGGCGCGTCATGGCGCTTTCAATCCAATCTTCCACCTGCTGATTTAACTCCTGTGGCGAACGGCCTTCGGTGGCGATCAGCGGGCCGAATACCACCTGAATAGTGCCCGGTTTTTTAAGGAAGGCATGGCGTGGCCAGAATTCACCAGCGTTGTGTGCGACCGGAAGAATGGGATAGCCGCTATGAGCCGCCAGCACCGCGCCGCCCAAACCATAACGCTTGCGCTCGCCAGGCGCAACGCGGGTGCCTTCGGGAAAGATCACGACCGATTGCCCTTGGCGTAAATACGTAACCCCTTGCCGGATCACCTGCTTGACCGCCGCCGCACCGGCCTGGCGATCGATGGCGATAGGCCGCAGCAGCGCCAGCGCCCACCCAAAGAACGGCAACCAGAGCAGCTCGCGCTTGGCCACCCAGCTGACCGGCGGCAATGAACGATGCAGGAATAAAGTTTCCCAGGTCGATTGATGCTTGGCCATCACAATGACCGCATTATCGGGAATGTGTTCAGCACCGCTCACCTGATAATCAATGCGGCAGGTGATCCGTAGCCACCAAAGACAAAAACGGCTCCAGTATTGGGAAATACGATAGCGCCGGGCGAAGGGCAGCGGAAAGCTCAGGACTACTAGTAGAGCAATGCTGCCCAGTGATGCCAGCAATCCACTGGAAAAGAGCACTGCCCCCGGCAGCAAGGTAAGCCGCTGAAGAAAACGTCCGGATGTAGTAGGGGTGGCTGGATGATTTTTCAACATTGAGATCGCCGAAAAACGGGACAGGAAGGTAAGACGGTGAGCGACTAAAGCACACAGCATTAGGGAAGCTTTTCAGGTGGCCATCGCGGGCTTGATGAGGTAACTAGCCACCGCCGCCAGGTTATCGAACACCAGAACATGGGCGCTGATCTCGGTTTCTTGTTCCAGCGTGCGCCGCCCTTTGCCGGTCTTCACCAGCAGCGGCCAAGCATTGGCCGCCCGCGCCGCCCGGATGTCACGCACGCTATCGCCAACCACGGGTACACCACGCAAGTCGCAATGAAGCCGTCGCCCGATTTCCAGCAACATGCCGGGATGGGGCTTGCGGTAGGGATTGGCCTCATCGGTATCAGGGCAAAAGAAGACCGCATCAATCAACCCGCCAGCCTCCTGCACCATCCTTTGCATCTTGCTGTGAATGCGGTTGAGGGTTTCCAGATTCAACAAGCCGCGCCCGATCCCGGATTGGTTGGTGGCGACCACCACGCGATAACCGGCTCGGTTGAGGCGGGCGATGGCTTCCAGACTGCCGGATAGCGGTTTCCATTCATCGGGGGATTTGATGTAGGCATCGGAGTCTTCATTGATAACGCCGTCGCGGTCTAAGATGATTAGTTTCATGAGGCGTGCCGCCCAGGCGTCGCTGTGGAGCAAAAATAATTTGGTTTCACATGGAACACGGAGAGATTGACAGAAAGGCATGTTTCACGTGAAACCCTGTACTGGGACACATCGACAGGTTTCACATGAAACCAGAGTGCGCTGACTCAATCCTGCAACCGCGAAAAATCCGCCACGCGCAAGAATAGACTACCCAGCTCATCCAGCAAGGCCAGGCGGTTAGCGCGCAGCGCTGGGTCTTCGGCCATGACCAGCACCTGTTCAAAAAAGGCATCCACCGGCGCGCGCAGGCGGGCCAACTGTTGCAAAGCGGTGGCGTACTGACCCGCATCCAGTAACGGGACAACGTCGGCGGTCAGTTCCGCCAGCCGTCCAGCCAGCGCCTGCTCCGCTTCCTCGGTGAGCAAGGCCGCTTGCACTGCGGATGGCAAGGCGGTTTCCACTTTTTTGCGAATATTGCGGATACGTTTGTTTGCGGCGGCCAGACTGGCGGCTTCCGGTAACTCCCGAAACGCCGCGACCGCCCGCACCCTCCGGTCAAAGTCCAAAGGTCGGGTCGGACGACATTCCAATACCGCCTCGAATACATCCGGGCGCACCCCCTGATCGGCGTAATAGCTGCGCGAGCGCTCCATCACGAAGTTAAACACCGTATCAATCGCTTGGTCAGCACACAGCACCGGGTCAAAGCTGCCAGCCGCGCACTCCAGCAGGGCCAACACATCCAGCGGTAGCTGGCCTTCGATCATCAGGCGCAGAACCCCCAGGGCGGCGCGGCGCAGGGCGAAGGGATCCTTGGCTCCAGACGGGGCCTGGCCGATGGCGAAGATGCCGAGGAGCGTATCCAACCGCTCGGCCAGCGCCAAAATGCGGCCGGTCGCGGTTTGCGGCAAGCGGTCGCCGGCGAAGCGCGGCAGATACTGCTCTTCCAGGGCCAAGGCGACTTCCGGCGCTTCGCCGTCGTGCTGGGCGGTATAGCGACCCATGATGCCTTGCAGTTCCGGGAATTCCTGCACCATCTGGGTTAGCAAATCGCATTTGGCCAATTGCGCCGCCCGTTCCGCCCACGCCGCATGGCCCTGACTTTGCTCGGCAATGATGCGAGCCAGCGCCGCGACCCGCACGCTCTTGTCAGCCATCGTGCCCAGTCGTTGCTGAAACACCACCTGTTTCAGAGCCTCCCGGCGCGCCGCCAGGGGCTGTCGGCGATCCTGATTCCAGAAAAATTCCGCGTCGCTGAAGCGCGGTCGAATCACTCGCTCGTTGCCGGCCCGCACCTGCGCTGGATCGCGGCTATCCAAATTCGTGATGGTAATGAAGTGCGGTAGCAACCGACCTTGCTGGTCCACCACCGGGAAATAGCGCTGATGGTCCTGCATGGTACTGATCAACGCTTCGGCGGGCACTGCCAAAAAACGCGGCTCAAAGTCGCCGGCCAGAGCGACCGGCCACTCCACCAGCGCGGTCACCTCATCCAGTAAGTCCGGTTTGATGACCGCCAGGCCCTGCAATTGCGTGGCGAGCGTTTCGGCTTGGGCGCGGATCTTAGCGCGGCGCTCGGCGAAATCGGCAATCACCCAGCCCTCGGTGGCGAGCTGTTGCGCGTAATCGGCCGGTGCCGTCAAGCGGATAGGTTCCGGCCGATGAAAGCGATGGCCGCGCGTTTCCCGTCCTGCGGCGACCCCCATAAGGGTGGCGGGAATCACCTCGTCGCCGAACAGCAGCACGACCCAATGCACCGGCCGCACAAACTCAGCGTCGCGGTCGCCCCAGCGCATCCGTTTGGGAATTGGCAACTCGGCAAGCGCAACGTCAACGATGCCAGGAATCAGGTCGGCCGTGGCGGCACCGGGCTCAGTGCTGACCTGCACCAGCCACACGCCTTTATCGGTTTCCTGCTGCTGCAGATCGGCGACTGTGACGCCACAGGAGCGGGCGAAGCCCTCGGCGGCTTTGGTCGGTTGCCCCTCTGGACCAAACGCTGCGCTCAAGGCCGGGCCACGGCGCTCGATCTGGCGGTCAACCTGGCGAAGCGGCAACTGCGCCACCAGCACCGCCAAACGGCGCGGAGTGGCGAAACGGCGCAAGGCAAGGTCCGTAAAACCGGCTTTTTCCAAACCGGTGCGGATGCCCTGCTCGAAAGCCGCCGCTAAAGTGGACAACGCTTTGGGGGGTAATTCTTCGGTGCCGATTTCGATCAGCAGATCGCGCCTCACGCTATCAACCATGGCGAGCCTCCCGGTTGGCCGCGAGTGCGGCTTGGCGCGCACACAGCGGAAAATCCAAGGCGGCGCGAGTATCGTAGTAAGCTTGAGCGACCGCCCGGGCTAAAGCGCGCACCCGTAAAATGAAGCGCTGACGCTCAGTCACAGAAATGGCCTTGCGCGCATCCAGCAAGTTAAAGGTATGGGAAGCTTTCAGCGTCATTTCATAGGCGGGCAGCGGCAGGTCCAGCGCAATCAAGCGCTGGCTTTGGGCCTCACAGCTATCGAACGCTGCGAACAGCGCGTCGATATCGGCATGTTCAAAGTTGTAGGTCGACATTTCCACTTCATTCTGATGAAACACATCGCCATAGGTCACGCGGCCCAAAGGGCCGTCGGTCCAGAGTAAATCAAACACACTTTCCACGCCTTGCAAATACATGGCGATGCGTTCCAGACCGTAGGTAATTTCGCCGGTGACCGGTTTACAATCCAACCCGCCCACCTGCTGGAAGTAGGTAAACTGAGTAATTTCCATGCCGTTGAGCCACACTTCCCAACCCAGCCCCCACGCACCCAGGGTTGGCGATTCCCAGTTATCTTCCACAAAGCGAATATCGTGGATCAGCGGATCCAGGCCCAGTTCCTTGAGGGAGCCTAGATAAAGCTCTTGAAGCACCAGTGGCGACGGCTTGATCACCACCTGATATTGATAATAGTGCTGCAAGCGGTTCGGATTTTCGCCATAGCGGCCATCGGTCGGTCGCCGGGAGGGCTGTACATAGGCGGCGCTCCAGGGCTCAGGGCCAATCGCGCGCAAAAAGGTGGCGGGATGAAAAGTACCCGCGCCGACTTCCATATCATAGGGCTGCAACAACACGCAGCCCTGACCGGCCCAGTAATCTTGCAGGGCCAGAATCAGCCCCTGAAAAGTGGAAACATCGCGCACGAGCGCCTCCGAAATCCGAAGGGGACGGTTAAACCGTCCCCGGAGTGTGTTCTTGGATCGATAGCAGCTAAGTATAGCCCGCCCACTGGCTTGGATTCATCTCGGATCAGGGAGCAAGGGGCGGCCGCTTCACGCCCATGGTTTCATGTGAAACATCGCGGGTTGCCGATCCCACCAACCCGTTTGCCATGCAACGCCTTCACATCCATGGTTTCATGTGAAACATCGCGACATAGGTAGGCCTGAAATTCAAATGATCACTGGTTGGTAGACAGAGGGCAAAGACGTCCAGAATGCGTGGGCACCTTCCCGGCTTCGATCCCCGACACGAAAACCGACTATTTCGCGAGTATCCCGGTCAATAGCGAGAAAAATCAATAGTTTATTATTAATTTTTGGGGCTGGCCTAGATAGCTGATAAAAGCTATTGAGGTCAGAGGGTTAGGAAGAGACGCAAAGCAGGCTTCCGCAGAGTATTCAGGAGGCCTTAATCCGGCAGTTTGTGGCTGGCACAACGGCCCGTGCCGCCGCAGACCTGGTGGGCGTGAATCGTC
>JBATSQ010000078.1:0-6579 GCA_049293375.1 Candidatus Contendibacter sp. | reverse complement strand
CCCGTAACCCAATCGCGGGTCAAGCCGTAGCGCACCACCTTGATGCCGCCGGCGTTGGTGGCGATGTTGCCGCCGATCTGGCTGGAGCCGCGCGAGGCGAAATCCACTGGGTAGCACAAACCTTGTTTGCGAGCGAAATGTTGAATCGCCTCAGTCACCGCGCCCGCCTGACAGGTGACGCTGCGATCCACTGGATCGAAAGCCAAAATCCGGTGCATGCGTTCCAGCGAGACCACGATCTCACCGCGACAGGCGACCGCTGCGCCGCTTAAGCCGGTGCGTCCGCCGGAAGGGACCAGGGCTAGCTGATGGGTGTTGGCGTAGCGGACGAGGCGTTGCACCTGATCGAGGGTGCTCGGCAGCGCTACGGCTAGCGGATTCGGTGGATAAAGCCGTGTCCAATCGCGGCCGTAATGGAGGCAGGTTTCGGGGTCGGTGCGAATCTGCGCCGCATCAAGGAAAGCGCTGAGATCAGCGCTCAGGGCAGCAGCGGTTTTGGGGTCAGGCTGAGACATCGGCGGTTGTCGCTTCGGGGTGGAAAGGGTTAAGGTATTCCCTGCGCGCGGATTGATGATCCGGGCGGATTCTGTCACTAGCCCCCAACGCTCACCATGCAGACCTCACTCGCCAAAAGCAAGATCAAGATCCTCTTGTTGGAAGGGATTCACGCCAGCGCAGTGGAAGCCTTGGAAACGGACGGTTATCGCTGGATCGAAGTGTATCCGAAAGCGCTACCCGAAGCGCAGTTGCGAGAGGCGATCCGTGATGCCTATCTGGTGGGCATCCGCTCAGCCACCCAGTTGAGCGCTGAGGTGCTAGCGCATGCGCCGCGCCTGATGGGCATCGGCTGTTTTTGCATTGGCACCAATCAAGTCGATCTCGGCGCGGCTCAACAGCGCGGCATTCCAGTCTTCAATGCGCCATTTTCCAATACCCGCAGCGTCGCCGAATTGGTGTTGGCCGAGGTTATTTTGCTGTTGCGCGGCATTCCCCAGCGTAGCGCTTTGGCGCGGCGCGGTGGGTGGGTCAAAACCGCGACCGGCGCGCACGAGGTGCGTGGTCGGTGTCTGGGCATCATCGGTTATGGCCACATTGGCACCCAAGTGGGACTCTTGGCGGAAGCCGTGGGAATGCGCGTAGTGTTCTACGACATCGAGACCAAGTTGGCGCTGGGCAATGCCCAGCCCTTGCCCTCCTTGGAAAAGCTGCTGGAAGTCGCTGATGTGGTGACGCTGCATGTGCCGGAAACACCGCAGACCCACCGGATGATCGGCGCGGCGCAACTGGCTCGGATGAAGCCGGGCGCGCACCTGATCAACGCCGCGCGTGGCACGGTGGTGGATGTCGAAGCGCTGGTGCAGGCTTTGGAAAGCCAACAGGTGGCCGGGGCGGCGCTGGACGTGTTCCCCCACGAGCCTAAGGCCAATGACGAGGAATTTATCTCGCCGTTGCGCCGCTTTGACAATGTGCTACTGACGCCGCATGTTGGCGGCAGCACCGAAGAAGCGCAACAGAACATTGGCTTGGAAGTGGCCAGCAAGCTGCTCAAATACAGTAATAACGGCTCGACCGTCAGTTCGGTGAATTTTCCCGAGGTCGCCTTGCCGGAGCATCCCGGCAAACACCGTTTGCTGCACATTCATCGCAACCAACCGGGCGTACTTTCGGAAATCAACGCGATTTTTTCCGAACAAGGCATCAACATCGCCGCCCAGTATTTGCAGACCACGCCGCAGATTGGCTATGTAGTGATTGATGTCGATGTGCCAGCGCGCGCGGACGCTGTGCGCCTGAAACAGCGCCTGCAAACCGTGGCGGGTACGATCCGCATCCGGGTTTTACATTGATTGCCGTCTGGAGTCGAGGAGTAGGCCATGTCACTGCGCGATGAATTGCTGAAGGCCGGATTGGTATCAACGGATCGCGCTAAGCAACTTGAATCCAGCCAGCGCAAACAACAACACCAACGTAAAAAGGGCCAAGAAACCGCAGCCCAGGAGGCTGCTCGGCAAGCCGAGGCGCGCCGCCAGCTTGAAACTGAGGCGGCGCGCAAGCGGGAACAGGATCGACAGTTGAATCTGGAGCGCGAAGCTGAGAAGAAAGCCCGTGAGTTGGCGGCTCGCATCCGCCAATTGCTTGACGCTCATCGTTTGAACGATCCAGAGGCGCAGGTTTTTTACAATTTTCTGGATCGTGATGGCCGCTGGATTCGGGCGATTCGGGTGACGCCCACCCAGCGTCGGGGATTGGCCCTGGGTCGTTTAGCGATTCTGCACGGCGACCGCCACCTGTTCGATTTTCCGCTCGTTCCGCGCGAAACCGCCGTCAAAGTGGCGCAGTTGGCGGCGGAGCGGGTGATGGTCTTGCATCCTGAAGGTGCAGCCCTTGATGAAGCGGCGGACCTTATCGACGCAGCGGACGCTGAATAAAAACCCTAAGCGATCCACACCGGCTTTAAATCGGTTTAGCGATGTATTTATATCATCTTCTAGATGCACCTATGCAGAAACATCAAGGCGAAGAGCCGGGTCAATGATGCTCAGGATGCGCCAGATTCTTCCGTAAGCGCCGCATTCCCAAAGCAATAACGCCCACCACAATCGGAATCGCCAATCCCGCGACGAGATCCGGATTCAATGGCAACCCAAGCTTACTTAGGGCTTTGGCCGCATAGCTGACCAGGCCTACCAAGTAGTAGCTGAGCACCACCACCGATAACCCCTCCACAGTTTCCTGAAGGCGCAACTGTAAATCTGCGCGTCGATCCATGGAATGAAGCAGGTCGCGGTTTTGCTGTTCCAAAGCCACATCGACCCGAGTGCGCAACAAGTTAGCTGCGCGGGCGATGCGCGTGGACAGCGAATCTTGCCGTTCGCGCACCGACGCCACCGTGCGCATTGCTGGAGCCAGCCGCCGTTCGGTGAACTCACGCAAGGTTTGCGTGTTTGGCAAGCCGATCTCACGCAGCTCGTCAATCCGGCGTTCCACTAGCTCATAGTAAGCGCGACTCGCCCCAAATCGGTAGCTAGTCGAGGAGGTGATCCGCTCGATCTCCGCCGCCAGCGCTGACAATTCACTCAGCAAGGCATGGTCCTGTTCCAAACCGGATTCCTGATGCAAATCTTGGGTCAGATCGGTGAGCCGATTTTCGATCCGCGTGATTTCGCCGCCTGTTTGCCGAGCTAGCGGAAACGCCAGCATCGCCATCAAGCGATAGGTTTCAATATTCAGCAAGCGCTGTACGAGCCGACCGGCCTGAGTGGCGCGCAGGCAATGATTAAGCACCAAAATGTGGGTAAATCCATCGGTCCGCACCCGAAAGTCGCTCCATACCGTGGCAGCGCCGTCAGCGGACTGACAGCCTATGACCTCATGGGTGCCAAATAGCGCGCGCGCCGCTTCCAGACTCAGCGGCGGCTGGGTTTGCGCGCGCAGGTCCAAGCGTGTAGCAACAAGCACCTCACCAGGAATAGCGCGCAGCCAATCCTGGGGTAAGGCTTGCATGGCGGTGGCGGCAAAGGGTGCAATGCCCTCTGGCGTAGGCCAGATGAAAGTGTAGGCAGAAAACTCCGAATGCCGCTCCCATTTCAGGCGAAACGGGCCAAAATCCATGCTGAGATGTACAGCGTCGGCGGCGGGCGGCGGGATTTTATAACGTTCGCACAGCAGGGTGACGTAGGCGCGATCTCGAGCTACGGCTTCGGAACCTGCGCCGGACAACAACGCTACATGCGCGATCAGGCGCGGCGTTTCCAGGCGCTCGAAGGGGCGGGCGTGAAATTCACGATCCAGGCAGCGTCTGGTAAGAGACGCTTAATTTACTATGGAAATGCTAGGGTAGAAGACGCATCGGAGATGGCCCACAGACTGTCGGTTCAAATACCATCGCCGTCGCCGCCCCATTGCAATGGCGGGGTGGTACTGGTGTCGCTGTTTTGCAGGAAAACCCGGGCTTGGCGGGGCTTGACGAAGACCAGATCACCGATTTGCAAAGGATCAGCGGCGTAGCGTTCTCGGGTCATTTCCACTTCGGCGATATCGCCACCGGCTGTTTGCACCAGTTCCAGGCGTACCAGTGAACCCAATTGGGAAACCCGGCTAATCGTAGCCGCCAAAGTAGTGCTGGCGTCCTCTGGCTCACGCAGTAGATCAATATCATGGGGCCGCACATAGACCATGGCGGAGGCGGACTTGGTATCGTTGTACTCCGGCACGCGCACCTGGAGTCCGCCGACTTTGGCCCAGCCGGCATGAACCCGACTATGAAACAGATTGATATTACCAAGAAACTGGTAGACAAACGGGGTCGCGGGCGCGTCGTAAACCTGCTGTGGAGAGCCAATCTGCTCGATCCGACCCTGGTTCATCACGACGATCTGATCGGCGACTTCCAGCGCTTCCTCCTGATCGTGGGTGACAAACACGCTGGTGATGTGCAGCTCATCGTGCAGGCGGCGCAGCCAGCGCCGTAGTTCTTTGCGCACCTTGGTATCCAGCGCGCCGAATGGTTCATCCAACAGCAGCACCTGCGGCTCCACCGCCAGGGCGCGGGCTAGGGCAATCCGCTGGCGTTGACCACCCGATAACTGGCTAGGATAGCGGTCGGCCAGCCAGCCCATTTGCACCAACTCCAGCAGGGCAGCTACCTTGGCGCGGATCACCGCTTCCGGCGGCCGTGTCGCGCGCGGTCGCACTCGCAGGCCAAAGGCAATATTCTCGAAGACGCTCATGTGTTGAAACAGGGCATAGTGTTGAAATACAAAGCCAACCCCACGTTCCCGCACATGGCGTCGGGTGGCATCTTGCCCGTTAAATAACACCTGGCCCTGATCGGCGCTTTCCAGTCCGGCGATAATCCGCAGCAGCGTTGTTTTCCCGCAGCCGGATGGCCCCAACAGGGCAACCAATTGGCCGGGGGGAATGCTCAGGTCGATGCCATCCAGCGCGACAAAGGCACCAAACTGTTTGCGTAGTCCTTGAATGGTGATGCTCACGGGGCCTCCACAGCCAGCGCCGCCTGACGTTGCCGCACGGCGCGGCGCTCAATTGCTACCTTCAGCGCCAGCATCACCAGCGCCAGGAGGGTTAACAGCGAAGCGCAAGCGAAGGCGGCGGCAAACTGGTATTCGTTATAGAGAATTTCCACATGTAGTGGCAGGGTGTTGGTCAGGCCGCGAATATGGCCAGAGACCACCGACACCGCGCCAAATTCGCCCATGGCGCGGGCGGTGCACAACACCACGCCGTACAGCAGGCCCCACTGCATATTGGGGAGGGTGATGCGCCAAAAGGTGAGCCAGCCACTGGCACCCAGCACCAAAGCGGCTTCTTCCTCCTCGGAGCCTTGCGCTTGCAGGAGCGGAATCAGCTCACGGGCCACAAACGGCACGGTAACGAAGACCGTCGCCAGCACGATACCGGGAACTGCGAAGATGATCTGGAGATCGTGCGCGCCCAGCCAAGGCCCCAACCAACCGTGCGCGCCGAACAGCAAGACATATAAAAGACCAGCAATGACCGGTGAGACCGCGAACGGTAGATCGATCAAGGTAATCAGTACGCTTTTGCCATGAAATTCGAACTTAGCGATAGCCCAGGCGGCAGCCACGCCAAAGAGCAGATTCAGCGGCACGGCGATGGCGGCGCTAAGCAAAGTCAAGCGGATAGCGGCTAGGGCATAAGGATCGATAACCGCCGCCAGATAGACTCCCAACCCCTTGCGCAACGCCTCGTAAAACACCGCCAGCAGCGGGATGAATAAAAAGAGGGTCAAGAACAGCAACGCTACGGTCAGCAGCGTCCGCTGAACCCAGACCGGTTCGGCAGATGCTTGCGGTGTGACGCGGGTGGCCTGGCTCATGACGCCTGCTCCCAACCCTGACGAATCCGACCCCAACGCTGGAGCAGGTTAATGACCAACAACAACAGAAAAGAAAGCACCAAGAGAACGACCGAAACCGCCGCCGCACCCCGGTAATCGTACTGCTCCAGTTTGCTCACGATCAGCAACGAGGTGATCTCCGAGACCATGGGCAGATTGCCGGCGATAAAAATCACCGAGCCATACTCCCCAACGGCGCGGGCGAAAGCCAGGGTAAAACCAGTCAACAGAGCTGGGCGGAGTGCTGGAAAAATGACGCGCCGAAAAATCTGCCAGCGATTTGCTCCCAGACTGGCAGCGGCTTCCTCGACTTCCGGCTCCAAATCTTCTAACACCGGTTGCACGGTGCGCACCACGAACGGCAGGCTGATGAAGACCAGAGCCACCACCACCCCCAGCGGCGTAAAAGCGACCTTGATACCCAGTAGCTTGAAGTACTGACCGATCCAACCATTGCTGGAATACAGCGTGGCCAGCGTAATGCCCGCGACCGCCGTCGGTAGCGCGAACGGCAAGTCCACCAGCGCATCTACCAGGCGCTTGCCAGGAAAGGAATAACGCACCAATACCCACGCAACGATCAAACCCAAGAGGGCGTTGAACGCGGCAGCCAGGAAGGCCGCCCCCAAAGTAAGCTGGTAGGAGGCCACGACACGCGGCGCGGTCACCGTGCGCCCAAACTCAGCGAAGCTCAACTC